>JAHFGX010000029.1:0-19884 GCA_023247215.1 Candidatus Omnitrophota bacterium | reverse complement strand
AGTTCGGCTTGGCCTGGACCGTCCTGGCCGAATTCAACGTCGCGGATGCGTTTGCCCCGGTGTACGCGCTGGCCATCCGCATCGCCTGGCTGGCGGGGTTTGCGGCGTTGCTGTCCATGGCGGTGGCGTTCCTGATGGGGCGAGGCATCGTCAAGCAACTCAGCGACGCCAGCCTGCAGATGACGGCGGCGGCGAACCAGCTTCGGAGCGCCTCCTCCCAGCAGGCGGCGGGCGCCACGGAGCAATCCGCCACCGCGAGCCAGGTGACGACGACGATTGAAGAGCTGGCACAGACGGCCGCCAACATCGCCACCAATGCCCAGCGCCTCTCGCAGGCGGCGGACTTGGCCGCGCATGGCATGCAGATGATCCATGAGAAGATCGGCGCCGTGGCGAAGCGGATGCTGGCCCTGGGCGAGAAATCCCAAACCATCGGCTCGATCACCAGCCTGATTGACACCTTGTCCGACCAGACCAACCTGCTCGCGCTCAACGCCGCCATTGAGGCGGCGCGGGCCGGCGAAGCCGGGCGGGGATTCGCGGTGGTCGCGGCGGAGGTGCGCAAGCTGGCGGAGCGCTCCACGGAGTCCACCGAGGAGATCCGCAACGTGATCAGCGAGATCCAGGCGGAGACGAATGCCGCCGTCATGGGGGTCGAGGAGGCGACGAAAGCCGCCACCTCCGGGCTGGACCAAATGGTGCAGACCGTCTCCGTCATCAAGGAGATTTCCCTGGCCACCTACCAGCAGAAAACCGCCGCCGACCAGGTGGTGCTGGCCATCCGCAATATTGACGAGATCACCAAGCAGTTCGCTTCCTCCACCAAACAGACCGCGGCCGCAGCGCAGCAGATCGGCCGGCTGGCGGAAGACCTCAAACAGGCGATTGGCCGCTTCGAGTTGGCCGCGAAACGTTCTTAGCGCTCTTAACCATTGCACCGGGGCATGGCTCCTCCCCTTGATCGCTCGGCCTTGGCTGCGACCTTTAAAGCGGAAGCTGAGGAGCATCTCGCCAAGCTGACCCGCGGCCTCCTGCAGCTCGAAAAATCGCCGCCGCAGCCCGCCCTCATCGAAGAGCTCTTCCGCGCCGCCCACACGCTGAAGGGCGCCTCGCGCATGATGGGATACCTGGCCATCCAGGGGCTCGCGCATCAGTTGGAGGATCTCTTCGATCGGATCAAGCGGCGCGAGATGAACGTGAGCGTTCCGCTGATCACGGAGATGCTCAAGGCGCTCGACGCGATCGCGCTGGCTATCCCGGCCGCCATCCGCAGCGGGCCGGTGCCTCCCGAAGTGGCGGTGGTGTCTCAGGCCCTCAAGCCCTTCGGCGGCGAGGCCGCGGCCGCCGCCTCGCCGACCCCGCCAGTTGAGCCCCCCGCCGTCGGCGGGGGGGGCTTGGAAGGCGGGATGTCGCCCCACAGGGGCTCCACGGGCGCGGGGGCTGAGCCGCCGCTGGAAGAATACGTGCGCATCCCCCTGAGCCGGATCAACGCCCTGCTGAACCTGGTGGGCGAGCTGGTCATCCACAATGTCAAATCGTCCTACCGGCTCGGCGCCATCAAGCGCCTCACCAAAGACATGAAAGCGGCTCATCGGCGCCTGGCCCAGGCGGCCGAGCAGGCCACTCGCCATGCGCTGACGTCCACGGACGGCGCGAAGGCGCTGGCACCGGTCGTGCAGCAATGCGCGGAAGATGCCACGCGGATCAAGCAGGAGATCGGCGTCTTAAGCGACCGGGTGGCGGAAGAGATCGCGCACCTGGATCCGGTCATCACGGAGCTCCACCTGAAGGTCAAGGAGCTGCGGATGTTGCCCTGCGCGACGATCTTCGAGGGATGCGAGCGGCTGGTGCGCGACATCGCCACGCAGGAGCGCAAGTCCGTCCAGCTCATCGTGGAGGGGGCCGAAACGGAGTTGGACAAAAAAGTGCTGGAGGCCGTCAAGCCCTGCCTCATCCATCTGCTGCGCAACGCGGTGGACCACGGCATCGAGCTGCCGGCGGAGCGCGAACGCCAGGGCAAGCCGCGCGCCGGGATGATCCGCCTGCAGGCCTCCCAGCAGGGAGACAAGGTCGTCATTGACGTGGAGGACGACGGGCGCGGATTGGATTTGCCGCGCATCAAAGAGGTGGCGCTCAAGCAGGGCGTGGCCACGGAGCCGATGCTGCAGCAGATGGACGAGCAGCAGCTCAGCCATTTGATTTTTGCCCCCGGCTTCAGCACCAGCCCTATCATTACCGACATTTCCGGGCGCGGGGTGGGCCTCGACGTCGTGCGGCAGGAGGTGGAGCGGCTCAAGGGGCACGTGCACGTGGTCTCCACGCCGGGCGCGGGGCTGCGGGTCAGCGTGCAGCTGCCGCTGACCGTGGCGATCATGCGGGTGCTCATCGTGGAAGCCGGCGGCCAGCGCTGGGGCGTGCCGCTGTTGTCGGTGGAGGAGACCGTGCCGGTGGCGCTCTCCTCGCTCCAAACGGTGGAGCAGCGCCTGGCCATGGAGCTGCGCGGGCGCACGATCCCGGTGGTCCGGCTGGCGGATGCGCTGGGCCTGCCGCCGGGATTGGCGCACGGCACCGGGGAGGCACAGGAGCAGCCGGTGGTGATCGCGCATTCGCTGGAGCAGCGGGTCGGCTTCCTCGTGAACCGCGTGATCGGCGAAGAAGAGATTTTCCTGAAAAGCCTGGGGTCCCATCTAGGGAAGGTCTCGCAGGTCAGCGGCGCGGCCATCCTGGCCACCGGCGAGGTGATCGTGATCTTGGAAGCCGCGCAGCTCATCGCGTCGGCGAAGTCGCCTCAGGCGGGCGCCGCTGGAATCACGTCGTCGCTGGGCAGTCCCGCCCGCGCGCCCCGGCGCATCCTCATCGCCGAGGATTCGCTGGTCATCCGCGAGCTAGAGCGCACCATCCTGGAGACGCAAGGCTATGAGGTCGAGACGGCGGTGGACGGCGCGGATGCGCTGGAAAAGCTGGGCCAGCGGAAGTTTGATCTGCTGCTCTCCGACGTCCAGATGCCCCGCATGGACGGGTTCGAGCTCTGCCTGGCGGTGCGGAAGCAGCCGGCGCTCCGCGAACTGCCGGTCGTCTTTGTCACCTCCCTGAGCCGAGAGGCGGAAAAACGACGCGGGATCGAGGTGGGCGCCCAAGCCTACATCGTCAAAGGCGCCTTCGACCAGCGCACCCTCCTCCAAGCCATCTCCCGCCTCCTTCCCTAAACTCGGGGCAGCGAGGAGGGGCTTCGTCGCGCCGCTTGGCGTCCCCACCGTGGACGCCGGCGCTCCACTGATGTTCTCGCTCGTCCTCGCGTTGCTCGGACACCCTGGCCGCTCGAACATCAGAGGCGCGACTCTCGCACCTCCTCGCTGCCCCTCGCCTATTGAGCAACACTATCATCCATCACAAAATATGAAGTTCTCTTGACGCGATCTTGCGCAGACGGGCATACTTATGCTGTCATGCTGCAACACCTTAAGCGCATCCTCATTGTGGATGACTCGCCCTTCATGTGCGAGTGCCTCTCCCAGGTGGTCAACACCGACCCCCATCTGGCCGTCGTCGGCGTCGCCCACGACGGTGTGGAAGCGGTGGCCTTGGTGCCCAAGCTCCATCCGGATTTGGTGATCATGGACATCAACATGCCGCGGATGGACGGCTTCGAGGCCACCAAGCAGATCATGGCCTATCATCCCACCCCGATCCTCATTGTCAGCTCCGCCGAGGCGAATCGCGGCGCGGAGCGGGCGTGCCGGGCGTTGGGCTACGGCGCGCTGGAGGTGCTCGAGCGCGAACCCTTGGAAGTGTCCGGGCGGGCCGGTGTCGTCGGAGGTGAGCTGCTCCGGCGCGTCAACAGCCTGGTGGAGATGTCCGTCATCACGCATCCGCTGGCGCGGTTGGAGCGCCCCATCATCGCCCGGCCGACGGCCGAGCCGTTCGCGGCGCTGCCCGCCTCGGAGGAGCGCCTGCTCGCCGTGGCGGCGTCCACCGGCGGCCCGCAAGCCGTGTCAGCCTTGCTGAAGATGCTGCCGAAGCCCCTGCCGTGCGCGGTGGCCGTGGTCCAGCATATTTCCTCCGGGTTCACCCGCGGGCTGGTCGAATGGCTTGAAGCGGAGGCGCAGCGGCCCGTCCGCATGGCGATCCATGGGGCGCGCATGGAGCCAGGCACCGTGTATATTGCCCCCACCGATACGCACTTGCGGATCGCCGGCCACGGGATCATGCGGTTGACGGATGAGCCGCTGTGCGACGGACAGCGGCCATCCGGGACCGTGCTCTTTTCCTCGGTGGCCTCCGCCTATCGCGAGCGCGCCATCGGGGTGATTCTCAGCGGCATGGGCAGCGACGGGGCGGAAGGGTTGCGCCACCTCAAGGCCGCCGGCGGCGTGGTGATGGCGCAGGATGAGCGCAGCTGCGTGGTGTTCGGCATGCCGAAAGCGGCCATTCAATTGGGTGTCGTGGATCGCGTGCTGCCGGTGGACCAAATGGCCGAGGCCGTGGTGCAGCTCCTCCGGCAGCCGTTGCCGGTCCGTCGGAACGGGCGTCACTGATGGGAGCGCGGCAGGTGGTGGTCTTCGAGGCCGCTGCGGAGCGGTACGCCGTGCCGCTGGAGCAGGTGCGGGAGATTCTCGCCGCGCGCCAGCTCCGGCCGGTGCCGGCGGCCGGGCGGGGCGTGGCCGGCTTGATCCTGTGGCGCGGCCGCATCATCCCGGTGCTTGATCTGGCGGCCTGCCTGGGCGTACACTGCGAGGTTGAGGAGCGCGCCGGACAGCGCATCATCATCGTCCGCTGGCCGCACCACGAGGTGGGATGGCTGGTGGAATCGGTGGAGGCGGTCATGCCCATCGCAATGGAGTCCATTCAGCCCCCGCTCGGCGGCGCCGGCGGCGCCGACCCGGCCGTGGTGAGCGGCATGGTGCCGGTGAATGGGCGCATTCTCATGCTGCTCGACAGCCTGGCGCTCGGCGCGGCGCTGGCCGGTGAGTCTATCACCATAGGAGAGCGTGGATGACCGCACGACCGCGCATTCTGGTTGTGGATGACAGCCCCACCGTGCTGATGCGGGCCGTCTCCATCTTGGAAGCGCAAGGCTACGACGTGCTGACCGCGGCGACCGGGGAAGCGGGGTTGGAGCAGGCGCGCCAGCAGCGGCCCGATGCCATCATCTTAGACGTGATGCTGCCGGGCATGAACGGCTACGAAGTCTGCCTGCGCCTGAAAGAAGATGAAGCGACCCGCGCCATTCCGGTCATCATGCTGACCCAGCGGGGCACGGAGCGCGATGAGCTGGAAGGGAAGCTCTCCGGCGCCTTGTTCTATCTAACCAAGCCGCGCAGCGAGTCGGAACTGCTGACCCATGTGTCCAAGGCGCTGGGCGCCGCGTCACCCGGCGGCCGCTCGTCCTCGGCGCCGGCCACGATCTTGCTGGTGGATGACAGCCCGGCCGTGTTGACGAGCGTGGAGCGGCTGTTGAGCGACCGGGGCTATCGGGTGCTGACCGCCTCCACCGGCGAAACGGCGCTGCAACTCGCCGAACACGCGCAGCCGGATTTGATCCTCCTGGATATCGTGCTGCCCGAGCTTGATGGCTATCAAGTCTGCCTGCGTCTGCGGCAGAACCCGGCCACGCAAGGGATCCCGGTGGTCATGCTCTCCAACCGGGACCGGCCCATTGACCAGTTGTGGGCTTTTGAGGCGGGGGCGGTGTCCTACGTGTCGAAATCCGAGCAGCCTGACGAGCTCTTGCAGCGGGTGCAAGCGGCCTTGCGCGCGCCTGAGCCAGGAGCGTCCTGATGGCGAAGGTCCTGATTGTGGACGACAGCCCCACCGTGACCACCGTCTTCACCCAGTTGTTCCAGGCTGAAGGGCACGAGGTCCTGACCGCCGGCGACGGGCTCTTGGCGCTGAACCTGGCCAGGAAAGAGCGGCCGGACCTGCTCATCCTGGACCTGATGCTGCCGAAGATGAACGGGTTCGAAGTCTGCCAAATGCTCAAAGGGGACGAGCGGTTCCGGGCGACGAAAGTGCTGATGCTGACCGGGCGGACCGACGAGGAGTCCCGGGATCTCAGCAAGCAGACCGGCGCGGATGAGTACTGCACCAAGGACGCCGACCCGTCCCAGGTGATGGAGGCGGCCAAGCGGTTGTTGGAGGGGCGTGTGGTGCGATGAAGACGCATCCGGTTCGAATAGAGCTGACCCGCGCGGAGTTCGAGCAGTTTCGGACGCTGCTCGAGCGGGAAGGCGGCCTGGCCATGGACCCCGCCCGCCAAGGCTTGCTGCAGGCCGGGGTGGCCGCCCGGATGGAGGCGCATGCGCTCGCCTCCATAGCCGACTACTTTCGGCTGCTGTTCTCCGCCTCGGGCGGCCGTGCCGAGGTGCGCGCCCTGCTGCAGTCCGTCACCGTCGGGGAAACCCAATTTTTCCGGTATCCCGCGCAATTCGACGCGCTCACCCGCCATCTGGTGCCGGCCCTCGTTCAGGCGCGGGGCCGAGAGCGGCGCCTGGCCGTCTGGTCGGCTGGGTGCGCCACCGGCGAGGAAGTGTATTCCATTGTGGTGGCGCTCCTAGAGGCGCTGCCGCAGCCGGCCACGTGGGCGTTGACGGTCTTGGCGACCGATCTGCACCGGGGATCCGTGGCGCGCGCCCAAGGCGGCTGGTATCCGGCGCGGGCCCTGCGGGGCGTACCGCCGGCGTGGCGAGAAAAATATTTTCTGCCGGAGGCCGAGGGGTATCGCGTGCGTGAGGCGGTAAGGCGGCTCGTGCGCGTGGTCCCGCACAACCTGGTTCGCGATCCGTTTACGCTGCCCGAGATGCGCGAGGTGGACTTGCTCTGGTGCCGCAACGTGACGATGTACATGACGCCGGACACGACGAAGCAACTCATCGGGCAATTTGCCGGGGCGATTTGCGACGGGGGCTACCTGTTTCTCGGGCACGCGGAAACGCTCTGGGGCGTGTCCAACGAGTTTACACCGGTGGTCTTCCCGGAGGCGGTGGTCTATCAAAAAACCGCAGCGCGACCATCAGGGTCGGCGCGAAGTGACCTAGCGCCCCCGCGGCAGGCATTCCGTAGCCACCCCAATGGCGGCGACTTCACCGGAACCGGCGGGGTTCCGGCCGCCGGCGCCGCCGCTCCGGTTCCGTCGGCACGGCGCGAGGCTCCTGCCCCGCCGCAGCGGCCGCAGGATCCGAGCGTCCAGTGCAGCCTGGCTTCCCGCCTGTCCGCCGCTTCGCCTAACTAGCCACGATTCGCCACGGCTATCAAGCCTTACGCTTCCTTGACACCCGCTACGAAAATCAGGCATAGTTTACGCATGATCAATCCGTGGCCTCCATCCGACGGGTCGTATCTGTCAGTGGACGACGTGGCGCGCCGCTTTCGCGTGAACGCGACGACGGTTTACCGGCTGGCGCAGCGGGGGATTCTGCCGGGATTTAAGGTCGGGTCCCAATGGCGGTTCAGCCGGCAGGTGTTGGACTCGTGGGTCGCGCAGCAAATGGCGCCGGACCGCGCCACGGGAGCCGGCCATGGCCGCTAAACCCCTGCCGGAGCTCCTGCTGTCCCAGGGTGTTCTCACACCCGCCCAGCTCCAGTCCGCCCAGGCGCATGCGGCCAAAGCGGGCTGCTCGTTAAAGCAGGCCATTGTCCAGGAAGGGCTCATCAGCGAGCAGGACTTGACCAGTCTCCTGGCCGAGCAGCTCGGCATGAGCACGATTGACCTGGCGACGTACCTCATCCGCCCCGAGGTCGTGCAGTTGGTGCCGGAAGCCCTGGCGCGCAAGCACACCCTGATGCCGGTGTTTAAGATCGGCGACACCCTGACCGTGGCGATGGAGGACCCGCTCAACTTTTTTGCGATTGACGAGGTGCGGCTGCGGACCAAGTGCGCCGTCAAGACGGTCCTCGGCGGCGGCAGCGGCATTCGGCACGCCATCAACCAATACTATGGGGCGCGGGAGGCGGCCGAGGACGTCGCGCAGGCGGTCAAGGACGCGGCATCACCCATGCCGCCCAAGCGGGAGGAAGAGCTGGCCGAGGACGCGCCAGTCATCCGCCTGGTGAACCTGTTGATCATGCAAGCGGTCAAGGAGCAGGCCAGCGACATCCACCTGGAGCCGGGCGACGGCACGCTGCGGACCCGCTTCCGGGTGGACGGCATGCTGCGCGAAGTCAAGGGCCCGCCGCCGGCGCTGCACCTGGCGCTCGTCTCGCGCATCAAGGTGCTCGCCAAGCTGGACATCGCCGAGAAGCGCAAGGCGCAGGACGGCCGGTTTCGGTTGAAGATGGAAAACCATGAGATTGACCTGCGCGTCTCGACGGTCCCCACCCAATTCGGCGAAACCGTCGTGCTGCGACTGCTCAACGCCTCCCAGATGCTCCTGTCGCTGCCGCAGCTCGGATTGGATAAGCCCCTGCAAGCCCAGGTGGAGGAGCTCATCCACCTGCCGCACGGGATCATCCTGGTGACCGGACCCACCGGCTCCGGGAAGACCACCACGTTGTACGCGGCGCTGAACCTGATCAACGAGCCGGCGCGCAATATCCTCACCATTGAAGACCCCATCGAGTACCAATTGCCCGGGGTGAGCCAGGTGCAGGTGAATCCGAAGGCGGACATGACCTTCGCCTCGTCGCTGCGCTCGTTTCTCCGCCAGGACCCGGATGTCATTATGGTGGGAGAGATCCGCGACCGGGAGACGGCGGAAGTGGCCATCCAAGCGGCCTTGACCGGCCACTTAATTTTTTCCACCCTGCACACGAACGATGCGCCCGGCGCCGTCGCGCGGCTGCTGGATATGGGGCTCGAATCGTTCCTGGTGGCCTCCTCCCTCGCGGGGATCGTGGCCCAACGGTTGGTGCGCCTGATCTGCCCGAAATGCAAGGAGACCTATCAGCCGGCGCCTCACGTGGTCCGCGAGACGCCGTTGGAAGGCGCCTCAAAGCTGGCGCGGGGCAAAGGGTGCGCGGCCTGCCAGCAGACCGGCTACAAAGGGCGGGTGGGGATCTTTGAGCTGCTGCGCGTGACCGAAGAGATCAAAAACGCCATCGTGACGAAGCAGCCGGCCTATCTCATCCGGGAGGTGGCGCGCCGCGGCGGCATGCGGACGCTGCGCGAAGACGGGTTGGCCAAAGTCCGCGCCGGCCTCACCACCATGGAAGAAGTGCTGCGGGTGACCCAGTTGGAATGAGACCATAGATGCCGACCTATCGGTATACCGCCCGGGACGAGCGCGGACACGCCGTCAACGGCACGCTGGCCGCGTCCACGCACGAGGCGCTGGCGGACCAGCTCAAGCGCATGGGCTACTTGGTCACCCAGGCGAAGGAGCTGCCCCCCGGCGCGGCCGAGTCGGGCATGGAGGCGGGCGGCCGCGTTCGCTACGACGATTTGGCGCTCTTCAACGTGCAACTGTCGAAGATGATCCAGGTCGGCATCCCGCTCGTGACCGCCTTGGACACGCTGGCGACGCAAACGGCGCCGCCGCGGCTGCGCCGCGCTGTGCAGAACGTGGCGCGCGGTGTCGAGGGCGGGCTGGGGTTTTCCGAGGCGCTCTCCCGGCACGGCCGCATCTTCTCCACCGTCTTCATCAACATGGTGCGCGCCGGGGAGGCATCCGGCAAGCTGGATGAGGTGCTGCGCCGGCTGGCGGAGTTCAGCCGGCGCCAGGCGGAGATCCGCCGCCAGCTCCAGACCGCGCTCACCTATCCCGCGTTCCTGCTGGCGGTCGGGTGCGTCGTGGCCGGCGTGCTGGTGGCCGGCGTCATCCCGCAGTTCATGAAGATTTTCATCGAGGCGGAGGTCCGGCTGCCGCTGCCGACCCTCCTGCTGTACCAGGTGAGCCAGTTTGTGCGCCACCAGTGGGTGTGGATCATCGTGGGCGCGGTGGCGCTCGCCTGGGGCGCGCGGGGGTACCTCCGCACCCCGTCGGGCCGTCGCCAGGGCGATGTCCTGGCCCTGCGACTTCCGGTGATCGGCCCCCTCGTGCGCGACGTGGCCCTCGCGCGGTTTGCGCGCACCCTGGAAACGATGTTGTCCAGCGGCGTGCCGATTCTGGAGTCGCTGGCGATCGTGCAGGACGCGTGCGGGAACGTCGTGATCAGCGACGTCGTGCAGAGCGTGCAGACCAGCGTCCGGGAGGGCGGGTCGCTCGCGGATCCGCTCCGGGTCAGCCGGGACGTCCCGCCCATGGTCGTGCAGATGATCGCCGTGGGGGAAGCCTCCGGCACGCTGGACCACATGCTTGGGCAGATCGCGGACCACTATGACGAGCTGGTGATGCACGGCATCAAGCGGGCCATCACATTCGTGGAGCCGGTGTTTCTGATGCTCATGGGGGGGATGGTGGCGTTCATCATGGCCAGCATCCTGCTGCCGCTCTTCCGCATGGTGGACGTGGTCCGATAAGTTGTGACACCTCCGCCGGTATGCGATACTTGACGGACTAATAGAGAGGCCAAGGAGGGAAGCGATGCGACGGGACCGGGGATTCACCTTGATCGAAATGATGATCGTCATGGTGGTGATTGCCACCCTGATCGGCGTACTGCTGCCCCACTTTCGCGGCGCGCAGGATGAGGCGGCGGAGAATCGGTCGCGGGCGGATTTGCGCACGCTGGCGACGGCCATTGAGTCCTATTACATCCATAACAACAACACGCTGCCCACCACCCTGACCACCTTGATCACCGCCGCGCCACGCATCATCAGCACGGTGCCGGACGATCCGTTCCGCTCCGGCAGCAACGACTACAGCTATGGCAAGGACACCAACGGCGTCTACTACGTCGTGTGGTCCTACGGGCGGGACCGCGCCGCCGACATCACCGGCGCCGATACGGATGGGACGCTGGCCGGCACGAGCGACGACGACATCTTCGTCACCAACGGCACCGGAACGTTTTGACGCTCGTGAAGGGCTGTGAGATGAGGCGGGGATTCAGCCTCTTGGAGATGCTGCTCGCCCTCACGCTGTTCGCCACCGGAACGCTGGGCACCCTAGATCTGATCCATCGGGCCCATGCCGGAATGGCCGACGGCGAGAACAGTGTGATCGCGGTCCACCTCGCGCAGCGGCGTCTCGAAGAGCTGCGAACGACCCTCTATGCGAATCTCGCCAGCGAAGCCAAGGCCTCCATCACCACCCCCAGCGGCTTTACCCGCTTCAGCCGGCAGGTGACCGTGACCACCCCGTACACCGACCTCAAGCAGGTCGTCGTGACGGTATCGTGGACAAGCCCTGGAGGAGAGGCCAGTGTCAGCCTGCAGACCCGCCGCTCCAACATCTAACTCTACGCGGGGGGCGTCGCTCCTGGAGCTCATTCTGGTGAGCGCGATGATGACGGTGTTTCTCGCGGTCGTGTATGACACGGCGATCGTCGGGCTCCGGGTCGCCCACGCCTCCGATGAACGGGAGAATGTCCGCCAGCAATTGGCGCACGCCCTGGATCTCATGACCCGCGAGATCAGCATGGCCAGCAACGTGGATGCGGCGCAGGATCAACAGCTTCAACTTGATGCGGATGTGAACGGGGACGGCACGACGGAGAACGACATCCTCTATCAGGTGCAAAACAGCCAGTTGCAGCGGACCTATAATGGGAGCACCGTCACCTTAGTCCGGGACCTGGCGTCATTGGATTTCAATTATGCGGACCTGAACGGGGCGGACCTGGCCACCCCGGTGACCGGCTGCGCCCTGGATCGGTTGCGGGTGATGCAGGTGACGATGGCGGCCACCAAGGATGCCGAAACCCTGTCCGTGGCCTCTGCGGCGTTCTTACGGAATAACGATTGAGCCGGATGGCGCGGATGGCCCGCCGCCCCGCCGCCGGCGCAGTCCTGTTCCTGACGTTCTTGATGATGCTGGTGTTGACGGGGCTGGCCTTGGCGGTCGGCATCAACGCCCATTACGCCGTCGTCGCGAGTCGTAGCCAATTGCTGGATCAGCAGGCGATGTACATCGCCGAAGCCGGCTGGCAGCGGGCCCGGCAGGCGCTCTCCGCCGGGACCTGGACGGCCGCCATCAGCCCCGGCAACACCTACACCGAATCGTTCGGGGCGGGGGAGTACCGCGTAACCATCGTGGATAATGGCAGCAGCACCGATACCGTCACCTCGGAGGGCTATGTGCCGAACCAGACGACCACGGCCGCCAAGCGGAAGATCGTCGAGACCGCCCTCCCGATCAACAACACCAGCACGAACCAGTCGCTGACCGCGACGGCCTCCGCGTCTTCTTTTCAGGGAGGCAATACCCCCGACAAGGCGAACGACGGCAGCACCGGGACCCGCTGGCGGGCGGCAACAGCCTCCGGCAGCGGGGAATGGCTGGCCATGGACTACGGCAGCAGCGAGCGGACGCTGAACCAAATCGTCCTCCTCGAGCGCGGCACGGATATTAACGCGCTGACCATCGAGTTCTCCTGTGATGCGTCCAGTTGGACGACGGTGCCGGGCTTGAGCGTGGTCGAGTCTCCCACGAGCACCTGGACGGCCACGTTCCCCACCATCCGCGAGCGCTACTTCCGCGCCAGGTTTACGAGTGTCGCCGGCGGGGGGGAAGCCAACGTGGAAGAGTTTCGTTCGTTCGCGCCGAAGTATGGGTTTGGGAGCGTCACCACCCAATGGTAGCGCTGCGACGGCCCGCCCGCTGGGTGGGGGTGGACATCGGGGGCCGCGCGATCAAGCTGGTGGAGGTGGAACCCTCCGGCGGGGGCGTGCGGCTCGTGCGTTATCTCATCCAGGAATTGCCGGACGACGCGCACGCCGCGCCGTCCGAGGCGGCCTGGCGGCGGCTCGGCTGCGAGGAGTGGCTGCAGGCTGCCATGAAAGAGCTGGGGGCCGGACCGCTGCACGTCGTGCTGGGCGGAGCGGCCGTGGCGGTGCGGCGGGTCAAGACGCCGCCGATGTCGAAGACCGAGCTTGAAGAAGCGGTGAAGTGGCAGGTGAAGGACGAGCTGCCGTTTTCGGTCCAGGAGGCCGCCTTCAGCGTTCAGGTGCTTGGCGAGGTGTGGGACAAAGACCTGAAAAAACAGGATGTGCTGGTCGCGGCGGCATTTCTGCCCGCGTTGAAGGAGCTGCTGGCGTTCCTGCAGCGATGCGGGGTTCGCATCGGGAGCGTGACGCCGGCGGCCGTCGCGCTCTGGAAAGGCGTGACCGCCCTCGCCCCGCAAAGCGCGCAGGGATCGGTGGCGGTCGTGGAGATCGGCGCCCGGGACGCGCAGGTCGTCCTCCTCAAAGACGGTCAGATCCGGCTGGTCCGGAACGTGGCCATCGGCAGCGACAGCATGACGGACGCGCTCATCGGGGAGACGGTCTCCGCGCATGGCAAAGTCGCCATTGACCGGGCGAAAGCGGAAGCGCTGAAGCGCCGCTACGGCGTTCTCACGGACACGGCGGAGGGCGCGACCGAGGAGGGCATTCCGCTGGTGCACCTGGCCTCGCTCATGCGGCCGGCGCTGGAGCAGTTGCTGACCGAGCTGGCCCGGCTGGTGGAGTTCTACAAGGCGCAGGTGGATGCGGCCGGGATCTCCAGAATCTTCGTGTGCGGCGGCGGGTCAAATTTGAAATGCCTGGAGGAGTTTCTCAGCGCCGGGTTGGGTCTGGCCGTCGAGCGGTTGAATCTCCTGGCGCGCATCCCGGATCGCGCCTCCTCGGTTGAGCCGGAATCGGTGGCGGAGGACGGTCCGCGATTGACGCTGGCCATCGGCGCCGCCCTGAGCCATGGCCGCGCCTTGAACGTCGCGGCCGCCGCCGGCCGCCGTCAGAACGGCCTCGGATCCGCGCTGCCATCCCCGCGAGCCTGGGGCGCCGGGTTGCGCTGGGCCGGGGCGGTCGCCGCAACGCTGGCCGTCGGCTTGGCGGCGGCCGCCGCCCTGCTGGCCGGCCGCCTCCGCCTGGTGGAATCCGACTGGCGCCGCCTGGAGCCGGCCTACCAGCGCTACTTGGACACGGCCGGCTCGGTCAACGCCTTGCAGGGCACCATCCTGCAGCTCCAGCATTTCTTGGATACGCAGCCGCTCTGGGAGGGGATGCTGAAAGAGTTGGGCGAAACGACGCCGGCCGGCATCCAACTGGATGAGCTGCTGGTCACCAAAGGCGACGGAGGCAGCCCTCCCGCTCGCGTGCGCGTCACCATCAAGGGCGTCGCCTCCTCTTCGAATCGGTTTGGGGGGCAGGGGGTGATCGCGCAGTACGTGACGGCGCTGGAGGAATCGCTGTTCTTTGCGGACATGACGTTGGTGCGGTCGGATGCGCGCAGCGGAGACCGCGGCGGGATTCAGTTTGAAATCACCGGGAGATTGGAATGATGCGGGCCAGTGAGATCTGGCGCCGGTTGGAGGCCCGACAACAGATGCTGCTCCTGGGGGCGGGCGGGGTGGCGGCCGCCGTGTTGCTGCTCCGGTTTGTCTATCTCCCGCTGTGGGGCCAGGTCAGCCAGCGCGCCGCCCAGCTGCGCGATCTGCAGGTGAAGATCGCGGACGCCCGGATCGTGAGCGAGCGCCTCGCCGATCAGGATGGCCTCTTGCGGAAGACGCGCGAGCGATACGAGCTGGTGCGCAACCGGATCGGGGATGAGCAGTCTGTCGGGCGGATCCTCGAGGCGCTGAACCGGCAGGCGGTGGACCAGCAGCTCGAGGTGCTCGCCATGCAGCCGGGAGGAGATGGCCGCACGCCGGAGCGGCTGCCGCTGAACTCCACCTTGGCGCTGCGCGAAGCGCCCGTGCTGCTGCGCCTGCAGGGGCGGTACCGGAATCTGGGAGAGTTTTTAGGGCAATTGTCGGACGCGCCATTTCTGGCCTCTGTGCGGGAGCTGGAGCTCAAGCCGGCAGCCAGCGGCTCGCAGCTTGAGGCGCGCCTCGTGTTATCGGTGTACGTGACGGAAGACGCCGGGGCGGTGAAGTCGCTGTCACCGGATCGGAGCGGGTCATGAAGCGCCTCGCGGCCGCAGGAATCCTGATCGGCATGCTGGCGGCCGCGCCATTCACATCGTGGGCCGAGGAGCTGCGGGCGGCCCAGCAGGAGCGGGCGCAATTGCTGTCCTGGCGCCGCGATCCGTTTGCGCAGGCGGCCGCGGCTCAAAGCACGCTGGGTTTTACCCTCTCGGGGATCCTCTGGGAAGCGGCGCGGCCGCTGGCGGTCGTCAACGGGACGGCCGTGATGGTCGGAGACGAGATTGAAGGGTTCCGCGTTACGGAGATTACGCCGGAGCAGGTGGTCTTGACGGACGGGACCCAGACCTACCGCTTGCGCTTGACCCCATGATCCCCCCACCTGTGTGTTGGCCAACGGCCTGTCGGTCGCCGTATGCGACGACCGGTTTCGCCGGAGGCGAAACCACACAGGTGGGGGGATGATCTTCACCCCCACCCGGCTGGCCGGGGTCCTCCTCATCAGCCCGGAGGTGTTCCGGGACGCGCGCGGGTTTTTCCTGGAGAGCTACAACCACGCCCAGTTCGCCGCCGCGGGCATCCCCGAGGCATTCGTCCAGGACAACCATAGCCGCTCGGCGAAAGGCGCTCTGCGCGGGCTGCATTTTCAGCGCGATCCGATGGCGCAAGGCAAGCTCGTGCGGGTGATCCGGGGGAACATCTTCGACGTGGTCGTGGACATCCGCCCGGAGTCTCCGACCTTCGGCCACTGGCTGGGCGAGCCGCTCTCCGCCGAGAGCATGCGCATGCTCTACGTCCCGCCGGGGTTCGCGCACGGGTTCCTGGCGCTGCAGGACGACACGGACGTGCTCTATAAGGTGACGCAGCCCTATTCGCCGGCCCATGACCGCGGCATCATCTGGAACGATCCCACCTTGAAGATCGCCTGGCCGGACGTGGGGATGCCCTACGCGGTGTCGGACAAAGACCGCGCGTACCCTCGCCTACACGAGGCGTTGGCACGGTAGCCCATGTGTGCTGCCGCTCGGCTTCAACGACGCGTTCGTCCTCGCCGGCCTTCCAAGATTTCCGGGTCGCGTGACGCCTGTCCTCCGCCGACCTTCCACTGTCTGTTTTGCGCAGCGGAGCTGGCGTTCCGGTCGGACCGCCGATGGCGTTGTGTCCGATGCGGCGCAGTGTTCTCCCTCCATCGCAATGCCCGCGGCTGCGCAGTGTCGTTTGCCGTGGAGAACTGCGGCGCCGGCCCGACCTGCTGCGGCGCATCTGACCCGAGCCACAAAGCACGCCTGTGACTTTGATATACTAATGTGCTTAGGTCTATCGGCGTCGCAGCAGTGAGGTCGCGGATGAAGCGCACGGAATTACCAGAGCGTTCCCAGCGTCTGCGTCACCTCCTTGGCTCCTTGCGCATCGCCGTCGTGCTGCTGGTGACGATTGCCGCCGTGCTGGCGTGGGCCACCCTCTACGAGACGCGCTTCGGCACCGGTGCCGTGCAACGGGTGGTCTACCGGTCCTGGTGGTTTCAGTGTCTCCTCGGGTTCCTCGCCGTCAATCTGGCGATGGCGGCGTTGGCCCGTCGCCCATGGCAGCGCCGGCACGTGCCGTTTTTGCTGGCCCATCTTGGCATCATCTCCATTTTGGCAGGCGGCATCATCGGCGGGCGGTTCGGGATTGAAGGGCAGCTCATCATCCCGGAAGGGGAGTCCGAGCGCATGCTCGAGGCTCCGCGGAACGTGCTGGTGGTGCAGCAGCCCAACCCCGGCATCGCTCACGTGCTGCCGACGGAGTTCGACACCCGGGCGTGGGTCCACGAGCCGCAGGCGCGCTATCATCTACCGCTGGAGGGCCGCGCCGTCACGCTCCTGGTGGACCGCTACTACCCCGATGCCGTTACTGAGGAGCGGATCGTCACGGACGGCGTTGAGGGGTCGCCTGCCGTGCGGCTGACCGTCCGCCACAAGGAGCAGTCCGACACCGTGTGGCTGTTCGCGCGGGATCCGGAGCGCTTCTCCGCCACAATGCTTGGCGGATCCGCCAAGATATTTGGCGGAGGCGCGCGATGGGGCGAGGCGCACCTGCTGTTTCTCGAGCCGCAGACCGACGCGCAGGTGGATCAGCTCCTTGGCCGCGCGGCGGTGGACGCCGCCCCGCGCGGTGTGGTCTCGCTGCGCCTCCCTGGCCAATCGCAGACCCGCGACGTGCCGGTGCCGGAGCGCCTGGACCAGCCGATGAAGCTCTCCGGCACGCCCTACACCATCACCTTTAAGGACTACTTTCCTGA
Organism: Candidatus Omnitrophota bacterium; assembly: GCA_023247215.1. Classification (GTDB taxonomy): domain Bacteria; phylum Omnitrophota; class Gorgyraeia; order Aquiviventales; family Aquiviventaceae; genus JACPRA01. The sequence continues at coordinate 2,723 of JAHFGX010000029.1, read as the reverse complement.
TTTCGCGCTGACCGAACAGGGCCCACGCAGCCGCTCGGACGAGCCCAAGAATCCGGCGGTGGCGTTCCTGTTGAGCGGGCCGGAGGGAACCGACACGCACCTGCTCTTCGCCTTCCATCCGGAGATCGCCTCGATGCACGGCTGGACCAAGACGATCCCGGGGGAAGTGAGCTACGTCCACTCGGCTAGCGCTGGCAGCCTGCCGCCCAACACGTTTGGGATTCTCCGGCTGGCCTCCGGGGAGTTGGAAGGCGTGATGACCGGTCCCGCCGGGGAGCGCAAGCGCGTGGGGCCGGTGCACGCCAGCGAGCAGTACACCCATCCCTGGCTGGGGTATGACGTGGAGGTGATGGAATTCGCTCCCCGGGCGCGGGTGGTGACCGAGTTTTCCAACCGCGGCAATGAGGTGCGCCGGGAGGCGATCCACGTGATGGCGCAGGAGGGCAACGCCGTCGCAGACGCCTGGATCGGCTTCAAGGGATCGGCGACGCTGGCGATCGGGAAGGAACCGGTGATCGTCGAGTACCGTCCCGACCAGCGGGAATTGCCGGTCGCCATCAAGCTGTTGGATTTTCGAAAAATTGATTATCCCGGCACCCAGATGGCCGCGGGGTTCGAGAGCGACGTGCAGCTCAGCGATCCGGAGCGGGGGCTGGTGCTCGTGCGCAAGATCAGCATGAACAACCCGCTGCGCTACCGGGGCTACAGCTTCTATCAGTCCAGCTTTGTTCCAGGCGCGGTGGAGACGACGGTCTTGTCGGTGCGCAACGATCCGGGCACCCCGCTGGTCTACGCGGGATTTCTCGTCGTGATCGGCGGGGTGGTGAGCTTGTTCGCGATGCGCAACCGCCAAGCGGCCCCGAAGCGACGGCGCCGCACAACAGGAGTGAAGGCATGAAGCGCGCGGTGACGCGGATCATGGTCTGGGCGGTGATGGCCGGATGTCTTAGCGGGCTCCAGGCTGGCGCGGAAGAGCCGGCCACGCCTGCGCTGCGCCTCTCGCCGCGGACCGCATCGGTCCTGCGGCTCGTGGCGATCCAGCATGACGGGCGCCTCAAGCCGTTGGACAGCTTTGCGAGGGAAATGGTCCGGCGCATCACCGGCTCCGCGCGCTGGCACGGCCAGGATCCGCTGGAGACGGCGGCCGGCATGCTCGCCCAGCCTGAGGCGTGGCAGGACGCGCGCGTGATCGAGGTGCCGTTTGCGCCGCTGCGCGAGGCGCTGGGGATGGACCGCAAGGCGACCCACCTGTCCTATAACGAGATCATCGCGACCCGCAAGCTCATGCGGATGCTGCCCGCCATCGTCGGCAAGCAGCAGGACGAAAAGCTGACGATGCTCGAGCAGGAAACGATGGACGCGTTTGATCGGTTTGTCGCGTTCAGCGGGTTGCTGGAGCATCGCCTGGAGTTGGTGCCGCCCGCGAATGCGTCGGAGCGAGTCTGGCTCTCCATTCTTCAGCCGGAGGGCTACCCGCCGGAGGAGCAGGGAACGATCCGCGCGGCCTGGTCCGGGTTGATTGTGTCGCTGCGCGAGGGGACTCCTGAGCAGATGGAGGCCGCGTCGCGCGAGCTTCACTCGACGCTGCAGCGCGCAAACCCCGCCGCGTACCCGCCGGCATGGCGGCTGCAGTGGGAAGTGGGCTACAACCGCCTCCAGCCGTTTCACATCGCCCGGCTGCTCTACGCGCTGGCGGCGGTGTTGCTGCTGGCGCAACTGCTTTGGGCGACGCCGCGGCGCAAGACGACGTTCCAGGCGGGAGCCTGGGGGCTCCGCGTCCTCTGGTGCGCCGCCGGGGTGCATGTGGCGGGCATTGCCTTGCGGGTTATTCTCGGCGGCCGGCCGCCGGTGTCCAATTTCTACGAGACGATGCTGTGGCTGCCGTTTGTCGCGGTCGTCATCTCCCTGGTGTTCGAGCGGCTCTACCGCGCCACGTTCTTTGGGTTATCGGCGGCGATCCTGGCCGCCATCATGCTGGTGCTGGCGGACCTGGTGCCGCTCGATTCCAGCATCTCGCCGGTCGTGGCGGTGCTGCGCAGCAACCTGTGGCTGACGATCCATGTGCTGACCATCGTGGGCAGCTACGGGGCGTTGGCGCTGACGACGATGCTGGCCCACTGCTACGGGATCATGGTTGTGGCCCCGCGCTCCACCCAGGCCGCGCGCCGTGCGTTGGAGACATTCCTCTATCGGACGCTGCAGGTGGGCGTGGTGCTCTTGGCCGGCGGCACCATGCTGGGCGCGGTGTGGGCCAACGCCTCCTGGGGCCGCTATTGGGGGTGGGACCCCAAAGAAACCTGGGCGCTCATCACCCTCTTGTGGTTTCTGGCCGTGCTGCACGGCCGCTTCGCCGGCTGGATTCGGGGCACGGCCTTTGCGCTGGCCGTCATCGGCGGGTTTTTCCTGCTGCTGATGACCTATTACGGCGTGAGCTTCTATCTCGTCGGCCTCCACAGCTATGCCGGCGGCCACGCCAAACCGCTGCCGCCGCTGCTCGTCGGCTACCTGATCGCCGAAGCCGGCTTCATGGCCTGGGTCGGGATCGTCTCCGCCCGCCGACGGCCAGCCCGGTAACCGCCTGGATGCTGGTCCTGGAGATCGCTCCGAATGCCAATTGCGACGCGGTGGAGATGCGGGTCTTTCACGACCTGGAGCCGCCGCGCCCGGTGACGCACGTGCACCTCGAGCATGAGCCGGGGCATCCGCAATGGTATGCCCTCACC
>JAHFGX010000047.1 GCA_023247215.1 Candidatus Omnitrophota bacterium | reverse complement strand
CGCAAGATGGCACTCCCCCGGCGCATGGCCGCGCGGGCCTGCCGCAGAATGGCCGCGGTGCTGACATAGGCTTCGAGACACCCCCGCGCACCGCACGCGCACCGGGGGCCGTCGGGCGCAATCACCATATGGCCGGCTTCGCCCGCCGATCCCGTGGCCCCGCGCACGAGGCGGCCGTGGCTCACGATCCCGCCGCCGACCCCGGTGCCCAGCGTCAGGTACACGCCGTGCGCCGTCCCCCGACCGGCCCCGGCGCGCCACTCGCCCATGGCGACCATATTCGCATCGTTATCAATGACGCACCGGCACCGGAGCCGGCGCGCGAGCCAGCGGCCAAACGGGATGCCGCGCCATCGCCCCGGCAGGTTCACCAACTGGTGAACCACCCCGCGGGACTGGTCTACCAACCCGGGCAACCCCACCCCCACGCCCTGCCACGACGCGCGCGGCAGGCCGTGGAGTTCGCGGAGCTCTTCGATGGCGCCCCCCAGCCCTTCCACTAAGGCGGCCGGGGTGGCGTACCGTCGCGTGGGCAGCACGCGATGGGCCAGCACCGCTCCGCGCGCGGACACTACCCCCATCTTAATCTGTGTGCCGCCCACGTCAACCCCCACCAGCCATCTCATCCGCGGTGCTCCGCCCAGCGCATCACTCGGTTGCGCCCGGCCCGCTTGGCCGCATAGAGGGCGGCGTCCGCGCGGGCGATCAGATCCTGCAAGGTGGTGCCGTCGTCTGGAAAACAGCTGACCCCGAGGCTGATGGTTTGCCGCAACACTTCATCATACGCACGAATCGGGTGCATTTCCACCACCTCGCGCAGCCGGTCCGCCGCGCCCATCGCCCGCTGCGGATCCGTCTCCACCAGCAAACAGATGAACTCTTCCCCGCCGTACCGGGCCACGAGGTCCATCCCCCGGATATTCTGCCGCAGGAGCTGGGCGGTTTCCCGCAGGACCACGTCGCCCACGAGGTGGCCATACGCGTCGTTCTTGGCTTTGAACTGGTCCAGGTCCACCATGAGGATGGCGCACGGCAGCCGGTGATGGTGGCTCCGCCGCAGCTCCTCGGCGGCGAACTCATTAAAGTACCGGCGCACGAACAGCCCGGTCAGCGAATCCGTCACGGCCATCGCTTCGACCACCTGATAAAACCGCACGCGCGCCAGCTGCAGGGCGAGCTGGTCCGCCACGATCGCGAGCGTCTCCACGCGATCCGCGGGCAGGTCCTCCACGAGGACCGCGCCGATGACGCCCTGCTCGGTGCGCAGCGGTGCCCATGCGATCGTCTCGGTCCCGGCCGGCGCCGCCGGGTTCACCTCGCGGAGCGCCACGCGTCCGGCCGTGGGCGCCTGCGCCGCCCGTTCCACCACCGCCTGTTCCCAGGGCAACAGCTCGCCGTGAGAATCATCCGCCACCCGCCACGCGATTGCAGGCTCGCCGGCGCGGCCTTGAACCACCAGGCGCAGCCGGCGGGTCTGGAGCAGGGGCGGCACACATTCCCCCACCGCCGCGACCAACTCTTCAATGCGGAGCGCGCGCCCGGCCTCTTTGGTCACGTGATACAGTTCGGTGATCTGCGCGATTTCCGCCTCAGTGTGCTGGGCCGCCTGCTCCAGCTCCCGCAGCGCCCGAGACCGCTGCTGCAGCCGGCCCATGCGCGACGCTTCTTTGGCCTGCAGCCGCTGCACGCGGCGTTCATGCCGCTGGCGCTGCGCCGCCAGCAGCCACGGCCCCAGGCCCAGCATGAGCGCCTCGAGCCCGCCGGTCGGAGACAGCGCCCCTCGCCCCGCCGCCCCCAGCCAGAGAGCCAACGACGCGGCCGTCAGGACCCCAACGACCGCGCGGCTCCAACAGGCCCCGGCCACCATCGCCAGCGTCCAGCACCCCAAGGCCCAGCTCATCCGGCGACCACCTGGTTTTTCCCGGCCCGCTTGGCCTGGTAGAGCCGCTGGTCCGCACGGCGGATCAGCTCCGTCTCCGACTGCGCATCCTCGGGAAAAATCGCCACGCCGATGGAGACGGTGACCGCCCCCGCCTCGTGTCCGTCAGGGCGCATGGCGGAGCTGATCTGCTGCCGGATGCGGTCGGCCACCCCGGCAGCTTCCGCGCGGCCTGCCTTGGGGATCAGCACGGCAAACTCCTCCCCGCCGTAGCGGGCGCACATGCCGTGCGGCGGGACATGCTCGCACATCACGTCCGCAATCGTTTTGAGAATGCGGTCGCCGGCCGGGTGGCCCAGCGTGTCGTTGTGCCGCTTGAAATCGTCAATATCGAGCATGAGCATCGCCAGCGGCTCGCGGGCCCGCACCGCGCGCGCCACGTCGCGATTGAGCTGCTCGAGGAACGGCTGGCGGCGGTACAACCCGGTCAGCCCGTCCGTCAGCGCCAGCTGCTGGGTCTGGGCGAAGAGGTGCGCGTTGGCCATGGCCGCGCTGACCAGGCTCAGGAAGATATCCAGCAGCCGCAGGTCGTCCTGCGTGAACGTATTGGGCTTGGCGCTGTCCAACCGCAGGACGCCGTCAATACCGGGGGAGGCGCGCAACGGGCACGCAATGACGGAGGCAATCGGCCGGTCGCCGGCGGTCCGCGCGTTGAACCGGAAATCCCGGCGCACCTCGTTGACCAGCAAGGGGCGCTGCGTGCGCACGATATACTGCTCGAACTGGTCTCCCTGCTTCTCGCGGATCGCCGGGACGCCCGGCGCTTTCTGGGAGGCCACCAGCGCCAGCTCTTGCCGGTCGCGGTCCAGCAGGTACAGCAAGCAGGCTTCGGCTTTGCCGATCAGGTCGAACCCCCGCTCCACGGCCAGCCGCCCAATCGCCTCCGATTCGACCACCTGGCTGAGCTCTCTCGCGATCATCTGGAGGTCGTGATAGCGCGCGCGCTTGCGCTGCAGCGAGCCGGACGCCCCCTGGGCGTTCTGCAGCGCCTGCTGTTTTAGGCGCAGCTCCTCGGCGACGTCGTCTACCTGCTGCTGCAAGCGCTGCAGGCGCTTCCACCGCCGGCTTTGCTGGACCCCCACCACGATTAGCAAGACCACACAGAGGAGCAGATCCGCTCCCAGCAGCGCCGACCGGCGCGCCAGGGCGCCGACCAGCAAGACCGTCAGCACGGCGCCGCTCATCGGCGCGCTGACCGGGCGCGGGAAGAGCGACCAGGCATAGCTCGTCACGATGATCAACGCGAGCGCCCAGGGATGCAGGACACGGACGTTCACGGCGGAACCGGAGAGCAAGAGAACCAGGAAGGTCAGGCTGGAGACGAGCGCGCAGGCCGCAAGTAGTCCGCGCAGGTAGCTCAGGGCAACCACCCCGAACCCCAAGCCCCGGAGACCGCGGGGACGCGCCATGCAAGGGTTAGGAAATGGCCTGGTCGGTATCCGGATCGAAAAAGTGCGCCTTGCCCATATCGAACACGAGGTCTAGGTCCTGGTTCGCTTCAGGCCGTACCTGCGGATTGACGCGGGCAATCAACGTTTGCTGGCCCGCGCGAAGATGGAGGTTCACTTCGGACCCCATCGGCTCGACCACCTCCACCGTCGCCGTCACGGTGCTCTCCTGCGGGGCCTCCGCGATGAACAGCCGGTCATACAGATCCTCCGGCCGCATGCCCAGCAAGACCGGCTTGTCCACGAAGCTGCGCAGGGATTCCGCCATGTCGTCCACGACGCGCAGGCGGAAACTGCCCTCATTGAAGAACAGCGCCCCGTCATCGCGCTGCACGCGGCCCGGGATGAAATTCATCGGCGGCGAGCCGATAAAGCTGGCCACGAACCGGTTGGCGGGGTGCTCATAGACCGTCAGCGGGTCGGCGGCCTGCAGCATCTCGCCCTTATTGAGCACCATGATCCGGTCGCCCATCGTCATGGCTTCGGTCTGGTCGTGCGTCACGTAGATCATCGTGGTCTGCAGCCGCAGGTGGAGCTTGTGGATCTCGGTGCGCATCTGGACTCGCAGCTTCGCGTCCAGGTTGGACAGCGGCTCATCGAACAAGAACACCAGCGGGCGGCGCACAATCGCCCGCCCCACCGCCACACGCTGCCGCTCCCCGCCGGAGAGCTCTTTGGGCCGCCGCTGCAGCAGCGGATCCAAGCCCAGGATTTGGGCGGCGTCGCGCACCCGCGACTCAATCTCCCGAGGGCTGTAGCCCCGCAGCTTCAAGCCGAAGGCCATGTTGTCAAACACCGTCATGTGGGGATAGAGCGCGTAGTTCTGGAACACCATGGCGATGTCGCGGTCCTTGGGGGGAAGATTATTGACGAGCTTGTTGCCGATCCAGATTTCGCCGGAGCTGATCTCCTCCAGCCCCGCGATCATCCGCAACAATGTGGATTTGCCGCAGCCGGAGGGCCCCACGATCACGAGGAACTCCCGGCTTTCCACGCTGAGGCTGATGTCTTTCACGGCCATGACATCGCCCTTGTAGGTCTTGCAGACGCTGCGGAGGCTGACCTGGGCCATTAGTTGGTTCCAGCCGCGTGGCGGCCGGCATATCCCAGCAGCCGGGTCAAGGTGGTCTTCAGCTCCCGCCGGTGCACGATGAGATCCAGGAGGCCATGCTCCAGCAGGAATTCAGAGCGCTGGAACCCTTCCGGCAGCTTCTGGCGGATCGTCTGCTCAATCACCCGGGGGCCGGTGAAGCCGATCAGCGCTTTCGGCTCGGCGATGATCAGGTCGCCCAAACTGGCAAAGCTGGCGAACACGCCCGCCATGGTGGGATGCGTCAAGACGGAGATGAACAGCCCGCCGGCTTCGTCCAGCCGCATCAGGGCGCCGGAGGTCTTCGCCATCTGCATGAGGCTCAACATCCCCTCGTGCATGCGCGCGCCGCCGCCAGAGCCGGAAACGATCACCACCGGCCAGCGCGATTTCGTCGCCAGCTCGATGGCGCGCGTCAGCTTCTCGCCGACGACGGAGCCCATCGAGCCCATCAAGAAGCGCGAGTCGGTGACGCCGATGGCCACCCGCTGTCCCCCGATCAGCCCGGTGCCGGTCAGGCAGGCATCCCGCATCCCGCAGGCTTGCTGCGCTTCGCGCAGCTTTTCGGCGTAGCGCGCCGGGCCGCGGAAATTGAGCGGGTCGGTGGGGGAGAGGCCGGCATCCCACTCCTCGAAGGTGCCCTCGTCCATGAGCAGCGCGAGGCGCTGCGGGGCGGTCAGGGAGAAGTGGAAATCACACGTGGGGCAGACGTGGAGGTTTTCGTCCAGGGCTTTGTTGTACAACAGCTGCCCGCACCCCTCGCACTTGCTCCAGAGGTCGGGGGGAAAGGCGCGCTTGGTGCGGCCGAACGACGGGGCCGCCCGTCGAAACAGTTTCACCGGTTCACCTGCCGATCTGATTGGGGCTCATGCGGATGGCTGAAGCGTGAGGAAGTATCCTAACACACCCCTCGCCCACCCGTCAACGCTACGCGGGCGAAGAAACCCAACTCCTTAGGAGAACAAAACAGCCGGCCATGCCCGGCCGGCGGTAGGATCTGCAGATCTGTCGGAACGAAACGATCAAGGATCGTTCTTTGGAGCCGTCCGTTCGTCCTCCGTCAAATACCCGACCATCAGGCTCTTCCAGATCCCGTACGGTTGCAGGCGGCGCAATCGTTCAAACCCCGTCCGCTGGGGCACGGAGACCATGGCAAAGGGGTCCTCAAACCGCTCCTCGTCACTCTCAATGGCTTTCGAGATGATGATCGTTTCCTCAGCCGTCCTGTCAGCCGGAGTTGGCATAGGCATCGGGGGCACGGTGGCGGGGGACGGACGCGGAGCGATTTCGATCGCGTCAACGGGGGGCGCGGCGGCGAGTTGCGGGTGGCCGTCTTGTGCTTCCGCAACAGCCATCCCGACCACGACGAGCTCCATCCCGACCATGCCCCATAGCAACCGGCTCACCTGCCACGCCTGGACCATCGATCCAGCCTCCTTGATCGCCGAGGTCTGAATCGCGTTGGCGCGGGCGGTGAGCCCGGCATCGTGCGCGTGAGATTTGGCAACCCCGCTGTCCGTCACTACCCTGTTATCGGACCGGTGGCTTTGCGCCCCACCCTTACGGGTGGTTTGCCTTTTTCAGAATCTCGGCATGACGTGTCAACGAGCACACTCTACGTACATCAATGAGTGTACCTGACACGCCAAGAGGAAGGCAAGGAACCCACCGATCAACCAGGCGGCGAGTCACGAGCTATTAGAGGAGCGCGGGCGAGGTGCGGCGAGGGAGCTGCAACACGTCAAGCAGCTGAACAAACAGCGAGCTGAAATTGCCTCCGAGCAACGAGAACGACGAGGACGAGAGCGATGGAAAGATCCGCGTGCCGTTGGCCAAGAAGATGCTGGCCGACCCATTGGCGGCGCTGATGCTGAGGAGTGTCAGGGCGCTGCCATTCGTGATGCGGATGGAGCCGTTGGTTGAGGTCGCGAAGAGCGAGCTCACGTTGGTGAGCAAGGGGCCGGTGAGCGTGCCGATTTGGGTTCCGTTCAGCGTCAGGATGATCCCGCTCACGTTGGTGGTCGAGCCGAGGGCCGAGGCAATGGACCCGGCAGACGTCAGGGTCACCGTGGGAGCCGTGACCGACCCGATCGTGAGGTTGCCCGTCAAGGCCGTGATGGTGATCGCGTCATCCGCCGTGATGATTCCCAGCGTCAGTGTTGAGGCGGCGCTCAGCGTCACCGTGTTGACCCCCGAGCCCGTCGCCGCGGC
>JAHFGX010000028.1 GCA_023247215.1 Candidatus Omnitrophota bacterium | reverse complement strand
CTTCCGGCTTTTCAACAACAAACAGCTCTTCGGATCCTACGCCGGCTTGAACCCCTACTTCCCGGAACAGCTGGTGTTCTACATCAAGCTGGCGAATCACAGCGGCAAGGTGCTACGGATGGATCCCACGCAGTTTCTCTTGCTGGACGACCGCGGCAACCAGTACCAGTCGCTCAGCACCGACTACAACAACGCGCTGGCTGAATCGAGGGCCCCGGTGGGAACGCTGACCCGCGGGGTGCTGGACGACGCGCACCCGGGCTATTTCGGGGTGGGGGTGCCGGTCGGCAAAATCATCGGCAAACCGCAACAGCGCTATGCGCTGCTCCAAATGGCCACTTTCCAGGGCGGGCGGGTGTACGACGGGGTGACGTACGACGGCCTGATCGCCTTCTGGAGCCCTCATCAGGAGGCGAGACGCGTGAAGCTGGTCCTCAGCGGGCTCAAAACCGACTTGAACGCCAACGATATTCCGCAGCACTCGTCTGACGTGATCTTCGAATTCGCTGTGCGCCACTAGTGGACACCCCGGACCACCTCCTCACCGACCTGACACCGACTCAGCGGGCTGCCGTCACGCATCCGGCCGGCCCATTGCTGATCATCGCCGGGGCCGGCACCGGCAAGACCACCGTCTTGACCCGCCGCATCGCCTGGCTCATCGCCACCCAGCGCGCTCGGCCGGAAGAGATCCTAGCCCTGACGTTCACCGACAAGGCCGCGGCGGAGATGGAAGAGCGGGTGGACGTGCTGCTGCCGTACGGCACCCTTGCCGTGGAGATTTCCACCTTCCACGCCTTCGGCGACCGGCTCCTGCGGGCGCATGGGGTGGACACCGGCCTCGGGCCCGGGGCGCGCGTCCTCTCCAAAGCCGAGCAGACCGCTTTCCTGCGCGCGCATCTCTTCGAGCTGCCGCTGAAGTTGTTTCGCCCGTCCCACGATCCGCTGCGGTACGTGGACGCCCTCAGCACGCTCCTCGCGCGGGCCAAAGACGAAGCGGTCACCCCCGAAGCATTCCTCGCCTTCGCCGACTCGCTGCCCGAGCTATCGGATGACGCCCAACGCCGCCGGGCCGCGCAATACCAGGAGCTGGCCCGGTGCTACGCGGTCTACCAAGAGCTGCTGCGCCACGCCCAGGCCATTGATTTCGGCGATCAGGTGCTGCTGGCCGTGCGGCTGCTCGAACGCCATCCGCACCTGCGCGAGCCGTATCACCGGCAGCTCCGCTACGTGCTGGTGGATGAGTTCCAGGACACGAATTTCGCCCAGTTCCGCTTGCTGCAGCTCCTGGCTCCGGCAGACGCCCACGTCACCGTCGTCGCGGACGACGACCAGTCCATTTACAAGTGGCGGGGCGCGGCCATCAGCAACGTCCTCAAATTCCTGGAACATTACCGGCAGGTCCATCGCGTCGTGCTGACGGAAAATTTCCGCTCCACCCAGGCCATCCTGGATTGCGCCTACCGGCTGATCCGCCGCAACGATCCGGACCGCCTTGAAGTCACCGAGCAGATCAACAAGCGGCTCGTGGCCATGCGCCCGGAGCCCGGCCCGGAACCGACGCTGGCGGTGTTCGACACCGGCTCCAGCGAGGCGGATTGGGTGGCCCGCCAGATCGACGCGCAGGTCCGCAGCGGCGCGCGGCGGCCGGGGGACTTCGCCATCCTGGTGCGAACGAACCGGGAAGCGGACCTCTTCCTCCGCGCGCTCAACGTGTGCGGCATCCCCTGGCAGTTCAGCGGAAGCGCGAGCCTGTTCGGAAAAGAGAGCGCCAAGCTGCTGCGCTCCTGCCTGCAGGTGCTGGCGGATCCGGAGCACAGCCTGAGCTGGTACCACGTCCTCAGCTCGGAGCTGTACGCCGCGCCCATGGCGGATCTGATCGCGTGCTTGGCCCAGGCCAACCGCCAACGCGCTAGCCTGCGCGCCGTGCTGGAGCAGGCCGGGCGGCCCGACGACCAGGCCCCGCCGCTCAGCCCGGAAGGCGAGCCGATTGTGGCGCGGCTGCTGACCGACGTCAGCCGGCTCATGGAGCTCTCCCGCACGCTCTCACCGGGCCAACTCCTCTACCGGTGGCTCACCGACACGGGATGGCTCAAACGCCTCGCCGCCTTGGAGCGGCCTGGCGACGTGGAGGAGCTGCAGACGATCGCGCAGTTTTTCGATCAGCTCCACCGCATGGAAGGCATCGTCGGCAACCGCCTGCCGGAGCTGATGCAGTCCTTGGAGCTGTTTCAGGCCCTGGCCGACGGCGCGGAAGGGACCGATCCCTCCTCCGGCGATCGCGTCAGCGTCCTGACCATCCACAAAGCCAAGGGGCTGGAGTTCCCGGTGGTGTTCCTGGTGGGACTGGTGCACGGGCGGTTTCCCACCCCCCAGCGACGGGATCCGATCGAGCTGCCGGAGGCCCTCATCAACGACCTGCTGCCGGCAGGGAATTACCACCTGCAGGAAGAGCGCCGCTTGTTCTATGTCGGCATGACGCGGGCCAAAGACGAGCTGTATCTCACCGCGGCCTTCCACTACGGCGGGCGCTCCACCCGAAAGCTCAGCCCCTTTATCCTCGAGGCCCTGCCCGCGCCGGAGGCGCCACCGGCCGTCGTCTCCGCCTCTCCCGGCGAGCGGATTGCGCGCGCAGCACCCCCGCCGGCCGAGCCGACTTCCGCGCCGACGCCGCTGCTTGGCGAACCCCTGCGGCTGGACGCGCACGGGCTGGACGACTACGTCACCTGTCCGTTAAAGTTCCGCTACAGCCACGTCCTGCGGATCCCGATCCTCCGCCACCACTTGGTCATCTACGGCGCCGCGCTTCACAAAGCCATCGAAGAGTTCTTTAAGACCAAGCTGCGAGGGCAGGCGCTGACCGAGCAGGACCTGCTGGCCGCGTTTGAGCAGGCCTGGAGCTCTGAAGGATTTATGAGCCAGGCCCATGAGGAGATGCGGCTCCGCCAGGGACGCCAGACCCTGCAGCGATTCTTTGCCGCGCAGCAGCAGGCGCCCGAACTTCCCGCGCTCATCGAAGAGCCGTTCCGGTTTATGCTGGACGACTTCCTGGTCGTCGGGCGGCTCGACCGCGTGGACCGGACGCCGGAGGGCGTGGTGATTGCGGACTACAAATCCTCGGAGGTGGACGAGCCCGCCAAGGCGAACCAGCGCGCCCGGGAGTCGCTGCAATTGGCGGTCTATGCGCTGGCGTGGCACACGATCCACGGCGAGCTGCCCATCCGCGTGGAATTGCGCTTCTTGGAAACCGGATTGACGGGCAGCGCCTCCCCAACGCTGGAAGGATTGGAACGAACTCGCGAGCTGCTGCGCACCACGGCGAAAGAGATCCGCGCGATGCGATTTCTTCCTCAGCCACAAGAAGTTACCTGCCGCTGGTGCGCCTACCAGCCTATTTGTCCGTTCTCCGCGTAAGCCTTACCGTATTTCCGCTCGCCCTTCCTTGACGCTCATCCTCATAATATGGTTAATTATAAATAGAATATATAAGTATTAAATATTAAGGATTAACCAACGAGGAGCGGATGGAAGAATCAGGAGCCATTGAGATGTTTCCACTGCAGCCACGTCCTCATTCTGACCCGGAGCCGGTGCCGGAAGCGGCGCTGGCGGAAGCGCGTTTTCGAAAATTCCTGCGGGATTTTCGGGCTTACGAGCAGCAGGCGGCCTTCGAGATGACCCTGGACGCCTTTCTGGATCTCTACTCCACCTGGATGAAGCGCCACGAACCTTCGCTCAAAATCCGCCTGGTGATGCTCGCCTTCGAGCTGCATCAACTGGACCCGTCATTTGAGTGCACCCTGGCCTTCGGCGACTGACGACACGCTGATGCGCGAAATCATCGTCCGCAACCTGACCTCATCGGACCTGCTTAACCGCGACTGCCGCGTGATGGAAACGTTGCGGCAGGGCGAGTCTTCCACCACCATCGTCCGCCGGTGCACGTACCATGTGGCCTCGCGGATCACGGTGTCGTCCATGTCCGATTCCATCCAATGGGCCAAGACGCTCGACCCCATGCCGGAACGGCAAGTCTACGTCACTAAAGACCTGGACCCGGACACCGGCGGCGAGCAGGTCAGCTACAAAGTGCTGGGGTCGTTCTATGTCGTGCTGGACTGCGAAATCTTCTGCGTCAACTTCCGCCACATCCTGTCCATGGCCGTCGCACCGACGGCCCCCTCCTGCGAAGAGTAGCCCTGTGATGAACTCTCGATCCCACCTGTTCCGGCATGGGGCCGTGGCGATCATCCTGCTGGGTACCCTCGCCTACGCCCTCGCCGAAGACCTCACCCTCACGACGTACTATCCCTCGCCGCGCGGGATGTACAAAGAGCTACGCACGAGCGGCGATGTGGCCATCGGTACGACCGAGACCCCCCAGGCCCGGCTGCAGGTGGTGGGCAGCCTGATGGCCCCCGCCCTGTATGTCGTCGGTGGTGGTGGCACCACGACCCTCCGAGTGGATGCGGCCCCGGGCGACACCGCGCCCTTCCTGATTGACAGCAACGGCAATGTCGGCATCGGCACGACCAGCCCCAGCGCGAGTGGCAAGCTGGATGTCAACGGGACGGCGTACGTGCGGGGGGTGCTGGAGCTGCGCCGGCTCTCCGATGGCACCAATGCCAGCGTCCTCAACTGGGTGGATGCCACCAGCGGCAAGATCTGGCATCTGACTATGCGCAGCGGCGATGCGGATAAGCTCCAGCTCTACCACTTCGACGGCAGCGCCTGGGCCGGCCCCTACCTCAATGTCAGCACGAATGGCAACGTCGGGATCGGGACGACCGGTCCCACGCAGCCGCTGGATGTGAACGGACAGGTGCGCATCCGGGGCGGCACGCCTGTAGCCGGGGAAGTGCTCACCTCCTCCGACGCGAACGGCGTGGCCACGTGGGAACCGAATGCCTCTGCGCCGTCGGGCATGATTGCGATGTTTGACGCGGCTTGTCCCGTAGGATGGACCCGGTTCACCGCCCTTGACGGACGATTCCCGATGGGAGACGCAGCCTATGGCGCCACCGGCGGCACAACAGAGCACAGTCATAATGCCGCGGCTGGCTGGACATGGGGAATGAGCGGACTGAGCGTGCCCGCTGGGGGATCAGGCGGCACGCCGGCTCCAAGTCATTCCGCAAGGAATGTGGATATAGGGATGGGCCCTCAGCCCGGCAGCAGCACGGCCGGCCTTCCCACCTCTACTTCTTCACACATACCGCCTTACCTCGCCGTCATCTGGTGCCGAAAAAACTGACCTTGGCGCGGGATCGGCACGCGCTGGCAATTGACTCCGAAGTCATCCCCATGTAAAGTGAGGCATCATGCCTATAGCCAAGCGGTTACGAATCGCCGTCCTCGGAGACGGCGGCTGGGGCACCACGCTGGCCATCCACCTGCACCGGTGCGGGCATCAGGTGCGCTGGTGGGGCGTCTCCCCAGGCTACCTCGCTCAGATGGATCGCCACCGGGAGAATCCCAAGTTTCTTCCCGGCATCCGCATCCCACGAGATTTGCCCATCCACGCTGACCTTGCGGAAGCCGCGCAGCGCGCCCACCTGGTGGTGATGGCCGCGCCGTCCCAGTACCTGCGGGCGACGGTGCAGCGGCTCGCGAGCGCCTGGCACACGCCGGCACCGGTCCTGAGCGTCGCAAAAGGCCTTGAGCTGCGCACGCTGAAGCGGATGTCCCAAATCCTCCGGGAAGAACTGGGCCCCGTTCCTGTGGCGGCGCTCTCCGGCCCGAACATCGCCGTGGAGATCGCGCAGGGGCACCCGGCCAGCTCGGTGGTCGCCTCCGGGGAGGCTCGCCTGGCCGCCCTGGTTCAGCGCGCCTTCAGCAATGCGCAGTTCCGGGTCTACACCTCCGCCGACCTGATCGGCGTCGAGCTCGGCGGGGCGTTGAAAAATCCCATCGCCATCGCCGCCGGCATCGGCGACGGCCTCGGCTTCGGGGCGAACGCCAAAGCTGCGCTGATCACGCGCGGCGTGGTGGAGATGGCCCGGCTCGGCGTCGCGCTCGGGGCTCGCGAACAGACGTTTTGGGGCCTCAGCGGGTTGGGCGACCTGGTCACCACCTGCCTGGGCGGACGCAACCGAGGACTGGGGGAGCAACTCGGGAAGGGCCGCTCCCTCTCCCGCGCGTTGGGCGGCACCGCGATGGTCCTTGAAGGCGTCGGCACGACGAAGGCGGCGCTGGCGCTCGGCCGGCGCGAAGGCATCGAGCTGCCCATCATCGAGCAAGTTGAGGCGGTCCTGTTTCACCGCCGCTCGCCTCGGCGCGCGCTCCACGCGCTGATGAGCCGCTCGCGCAAAGCTGAGTTCGCGCGCCACGGCGGTTGACAGCGTTTCCATCCGTTGTTACGCTAAGTGTTTCAATCCAGCGCGCTTGTTCGACGCTGATGACATCATTTTCCGGGGCGTGGCTCAGCTTGGTAGAGCGCCTGAATGGGGTTCAGGAGGTCCCGAGTTCGAATCTCGGCGCCCCGACCATGTCACACAACACACCATGACCGTCAACGTCGGACTGATCGGATTGGGCACCGTCGGCACCGGGGTCGCCCGGGTGCTGCTGGAGAAAGCTCGCCTGCTCGAGCAGCGCATCGGCGCGCGGGTGGTGTTGGCGCGCGTCTGCGATCGCCACGCCTCGCGGGCTCGCGCGCTGAAGCTTCCAGCCGGCCGCTTCACCACCGACCCGACGGTCATTCTCCACGACCCTGACATCCATCTGGTCGTCGAGCTGATCGGCGGCATTCAACCCGCCAAACGCCTCTTGTTGGAAGCGATGCAGCGCGGCAAGCACGTCGTCACCGCCAACAAAGCTCTCCTGGCCGAAGACGGTCCGGAGCTGTTCGCCGCAGCGGAGCGGCATGGGGTGGACCTCTATTTCGAGGGATCCGTCGGCGGCGGCATTCCCATCATCAAGGCCGTGCGCGAGGGGCTCATCGCGAATGAGCTTAACGCCATCCTCGGCATCGTCAACGGCACGTCGAACTACATCCTCACCCAGATGCAGGAAAAGGGGCTGACCTTCTACGAAGCGCTGCAGGAAGCCCGGCACCACGGCTACGCGGAGCGCAACCCCACGCTCGACGTGGACGGCCATGACGCCGCGCACAAGCTGGCCATCCTCACCTGGCTGGGATTTGGCACCCACGTCCCGATCGCCAAGATCCACACCGAAGGCATCCGCCGCATTTCGCAGGCGGACATCCGATACGCCCGGGACCTGGGCTACTGCATTAAGCTGCTGGCCATCGCCAAGCGGGTCGGGCCGGAGCTGGAAGTGCGCGTGCATCCGACCTTGCTGTCCACCTCCCATTTGCTCGCGAGCGTCAACGGCGTCTACAACGCCGTGTACGTGCATGGCGACCTCGTGGGCGCGGAGCTGTTTTACGGGCGGGGGGCGGGGCAGAACCCGGCCGCCAGCTCGGTGCTGGCGGACATCGCCGACGTCGCGCGCAACCTGGCCCTGGGCATCGCCAAGCGGGTGCCCAGCCCGCATCCGCACCAGCGGGCCCTGCGCCTGCGGCGTATGGACGACATCGCCACGCGCTACTATATGCGCTTCACCGTCGTGGATCAGCCCGGCGTGCTCGGCACGATCGCCGGCATTTTAGGCCGGCACCACATTTCCATCGCCAGCGTCCAGCAGAAAGAACGGCAGGCGGCCCGCATTGCGCCGGTCGTCATGATGACGCATGAAGCCCGCGAGGCCCACGTGCAGCAGGCGCTTGAGGCGATTGATCGGATGCGGATGATCCGATCCAAAACCGTGGCCATCCGCACCGAGGCCCCACGGGGACGCTAACGCCGGTTTCTATGGCCGCCGCGTCTTCGACGACCTCCCGCCCCGCCGCCTGGCGCGGCGTGATCGATGCCTATCGGGCGCACCTGCCGGTCAGCCCGGCGACGCCGGTCGTCACCTTGCTGGAAGGGAACACGCCCTTGTTGTACAGCAAGGCGCTCAGCCGCCGGCTGGGCGAACCGTTCCGCGTCTATCTCAAATACGAGGGCGCGAATCCCACCGGCTCGTTCAAGGACCGGGGCATGACGGTCGCCATTTCCAAGGCCGTCGAAGCCGGCTCCCGCGCGGTGCTGTGCGCGTCCACCGGCAACACGTCCGCTTCCGCCAGCGCCTATGCCGCGCGCGCCGGGCTGCGCTCCATCGTGCTGATCCCGAGCGGCGCGATCGCCATGGGCAAGCTCTCCCAGGCGTTGATCCATGGCGCCAACGTCGCGGCCGTGGATGCGAACTTCGACGTGTGCCTGGAGCTGGTGCGGACCATCGCGGACCGCCATCCCGTCACGGTGGTCAATTCCATCAACCCGTTCCGAATCGAGGGGCAAAAAACCTGCGCCTTCGAGATCTGCGATACGCTGGGACGCGCGCCGGATTTCCATCTCACGCCGGTGGGCAATGCCGGCAATATCACGGCGCAGTGGAAAGGCTACCGCGAATACCACAAGGCGGGCCGCACCGGCGGCCTGCCGGTCATGCTGGGCTTTCAGGCGCGCGGAGCCGCGCCGATCGTCTCCGGGCGCGTGGTCAAGAAACCGCGCACCCTGGCCACCGCTATCCGGATCGGCAACCCCGCGAGCTGGCAGCAGGCGCTGGTGGCGCGCGATGAATCCGGCGGGCGCATCGAAGCGGTCAGCGACCGCCAAATCCTGCAGGCCTACCAACGGCTCGCGCAGGAAGACGGGGTATTCGTCGAGCCGGCGTCCGCCGCCTCGGTCGCCGGCCTCCTGGCCCTGGCCGCGCGGCGCTATTTCCGCGCAGCGCTCCGGCGGCGGAGGAATCGGAATGAGCCCGTCCTGCTCGTCTGCATCCTGACCGGCCACGGGCTCAAAGACCCTGAACGCGCCATCCAGAGCATCCGCGCTCCCCGCACGCTTCCGCCGGACCTGAAGACCATCAGCAAAGCTGTCGGCCTGCAGTGACGGTAGCAGCGCCGCGTCTTCCCGCGTATAATACAAGAGATTCGCTGAACGAATGCCCATGTTGATTATCCGTCTTCAAGACACTAGAACCGATCCCGCCGGCGTCAGCCTGCTCGATGGAGCCAAGCTCTCCGCGCTCCATCGCGCGGTCCAAACCGGCGCGCTGGGCGTCCTCAGGCCGGCCCGGCGGCGGCGATGGCCGGGCACGCCGCCGGCCGGATCATCCCGCGCCGCCTTGTCGGACCCATCATCGGCCCACGGCCCGTGGCTGGGATACGCTGCCGACCCTGCCGCGGTGTCGGGCGGATTTTCGCCGCTGGGGCCCGGCCGCTGCTATGCCGCCGGCCTCAAGGTGGCGACGGCTCCGGGCGATGTGGTGTGGTGCTGCGATCTGGTCACCCAGCACGAGGGACGCCTGTTGGACCCGACCGCGGGCGCCATCCGCACGACCGAGGCCGCGGCGCTCATCGAGGCGTTGAACGCCGCCTGCAGCTCTCCGGCGCAGCGCTGGGTGATGGGGGAAGGCTCGCGCCATCTGCTCGTGACGCGGCGCGAGGAGCTCGGCGACCTCCCGGCCCGGCCCCCGCGCCTCGAGCCGCCTGACGCGATGGTCGGCCGGCCCTGGCGCCGGCATCTGCCGCGCCAGGCCCTGGGCGCGTGGCTGCGCCGCGTGATGGACAACGCCTCGCCCGTCTTGGAACGCCACGAGATCAATAAAGTCCGCGTGGATTTGGGGGAAAACCCGGCGAACCTGCCATGGCTCTGGGGCCCGGCCTCTGCTCAACCCGTCACCGGCTTTCAGCCCTCACCGAGGTGGCGCGGGGTGATGGCAGGGCAGACGCTGCTGCTGCGCGGCTTCGCGTCGCTGCTCGGCCTGCGATGGCTTGAGGCGCCGCCCGCGCACGGAGAAGCGGACCTGCAGGCCTTGAGCCTGCAGCTTCGCGAAAGCCTGACGTCGTCGGACCTCGTCTACGTCGCGCTGCAGATCAGCCAGACCGATCCGGTGGAACGGCAATGCGTGATGGACCGGGTGGATCAGCAGCTCGTGCAACCCTTGCTGGATGCGGTCCACCACCTGGGGCATCGCGCGCTCCTGGCGGTGGAAGATGCGCCCACCGGTTCGATCCCGGTCGTCCTGGTGGGGCGCGGCGTGGCCGCAGGACCCGTCACCCGCTTGACGGCGCAGGACGCCGCCGGCGCAGGCGCGGCATTCCGCGACGTGCCCGGGCTGCTGCGCTGGGCGGCCTCCCCGGCGCCCCAGGCGGCGACACCGCCGATTTCCGTTCAACCGCAACCCACGTGACCCCATGCCGCGTTCGCTGATCGTCCAAAAATTCGGGGGCAGCTCCGTGGCCAACCCGGAGCGCATCAAGCGGGTGGCCCAGCGCGTGGTGGACACCAAGCGCCAAGGGCATGAGGTGGTGGTGGTCGTGTCCGCCCTGGGGGATACCACCGACGAATTGCTCGCCCTCGCGGAGCAAATCAGCCAGAACCCGCCGGAGCGGGAGCTGGATATGCTGATGGCGACGGGAGAGCAGGTCTCGGTCGCGCTGCTGGCGATGGCGATCGAGGAGTTGGGCGAGCGGGCGATCTCGTTCACCGGCGCCCAGGTCGGCATCCTGACCGACGGCACCCACACGAAGGCCAAGCTGATTGACATCCGGGCCGCGCGCATCCGCGAAGAGCTGGGGAAGGGGCGCGTGGTCATCGTGGCCGGCTTCCAGGGCATCACCATGAATCATGAGATCACCACCCTGGGGCGCGGGGGATCGGACCTGACCGCCGTCGCGCTGGCCAAGGCGCTGCAGGCGAAGGTCTGCGAAATCTTCACCGACGTGGAAGGCGTCTTTACCGCCGACCCGCGGATCGTCCCGACCGCCCGCAAGCTGGACACCATCAGTTTCGATGAAATGTTGGAGATGGCCTCGCTCGGCGCCCAGGTGATGCAGGCGCGGTCCATCTTCGTCGCCAAACGCTTCAATGTGGACATCCACGTGCGATCCAGCTTCACATCACGGGAGGGCACCATGATCACCCAGGCGGTCAAGTCCATGGAAGAGACGGTCGTCAGCGGCGTCACGCTGCAGAAAGACGAAGCCAAGGTCACCATCCGCGACGTGCCGGACAAGCCCGGCATGGCTGCGCAGATCTTCCGGGAGCTGGCGCAGAAGGACGTGAACGTGGACATGATTATCCAGAACGTCAGCCGCGAAGGGGCGACGGATGTGTCCTTCACCGTCGTCAAGAGCGATCTGCCGGCGACCTTGCGCGTGGCCCGGAGCGCCGCGCAGCGGATCGGCGCCGGGGAAGTCACCACGGACGAGGGCGTGGCCAAGGTGTCCGTCGTCGGCATCGGTATGCGCAGCCACTCCGGCGTCGCCGCGAAGATGTTCGAGACCATGGCCCGCGAGCGGATCAACATCGAGATGATCTCCACCTCCGAGATCAAGGTCTCCTGCATCGTGCGCAAGGCGCACGCAGAGCGGGCCGTGCGCACGATCCACCAGGCCTTCGGCCTCCACAAGAAGAAGTAAGCCCCGCGGTCCACCTGGAGCCTCATGGCACGCGTTGAGCTGTACGATACCACCCTGCGCGATGGCGCCCAGACGGAGCGCATCTCGTACTCCGTCCAGGACAAGCTGCGCATCACCGAAAAGCTGGATGAGCTGGGCGTCGCCTACATCGAGGGCGGCTGGCCCGGTTCCAATCCCAAGGACGCGCAGTTCTTTCAGCTGGCCCGGAAGCTGTCCCTGAAGACCGCCACCCTGGCGGCCTTCGGCAGCACGCGCCATGCCGCGACGGCGGCGAACGACGCCAACCTCAACGCGCTGTTGCGGGCGGAGACGTCCACCATCACCATCTTCGGCAAGACGTGGGACCTGCACGTGCGCGACGTGCTGCGCGTTTCGCTCGACGACAACCTGCGCATGATCGAGGACTCCGTCCGCTACCTGAAGCGCCGGGGACGCGCGGTGATCTACGACGCGGAGCATTTCTTCGACGGCCACCGCGACAACGCGGCGTACGCGCTCGCCACGCTGCGCGCGGCGCAGGCCGCCGGCGCCGATGCCCTCGTGTTCTGCGACACCAACGGCGGGCGGCTGCCGGCGGAGATCGCGGCCGCCATCTCGGCGGTGCGCTCCCACGTGCGCGTGCCGACCGGCATCCATGCCCACAACGACTGCGGGCTGGCCGTCGCCAACTCGGTGGCGGCGGTGCAGGCCGGCTGCCGGCAGGTGCAGGGCACCGTCAACGGCTACGGCGAACGCTGCGGCAACGCGGACCTGACGAGCATCATCCCCGTGCTGCAGCTCAAGCTCGGCCTGGCGTGCCTGCCGGCGCAGAAGATCAAGGAGCTGACCGAGGTGTCGCATTTCGTCGCGGAAGTCAGCAACATGGGCCAGACGCCCAACCAACCGTTCGTGGGCGCCACGGCCTTCGCGCACAAGGGCGGGGTGCACGTCAACGCCGTGATGAAGAACCCGCGGACCTACGAGCACGTGGACCCCGCGCTGGTCGGCAACCAGCGGAAGATCCTGGTCTCCGAGCTCTCCGGCCGCTCGGCCTTGGTGGTGAAAGCCAAGGCGCTCAACCTGGAGCTGACCAAAGACACCCCGCAGGCCAGGCGGCTGCTCGGGCTGCTGCAGGAGCTGGAGCACCGCGGGTATCACTTTGAGGCCGCCGGAGGATCCTTTGAGCTGCTGCTGCAGCGGCACCTGAAGCACCTGAAGGCATTCTTCGAGCTGGAAAGCTTCCGGATCGTCGTGGAGAAGCGGGGCGGGCAGATGAGCTCCGAGGCATCCATCAAGCTGCGGGTCAACGGCGTGCGCGAGCACGCCGCCGCGGAAGGCGACGGCCCGGTGAACGCCCTCGACAACGCGATCCGCAAAGCCCTCGCCCAGTTCTACCCGACGCTGGCGCGCATGCACCTGACCGACTTCAAGGTCCGCGTGCTGGATGAAAAAGCCGGCACCGCCGCCAAGGTGCGCGTGCTGATCGAGTCCCAGGATGAGCAGGACTCCTGGGGCACCATCGGCGTGTCGGAGAACGTGATCGAAGCCAGCTGGCAGGCGCTGGTGGATTCCATCGAATACAAGCTGCTGAAGGATCAGGCCGGAGCAGGGGGCGGAACGCGCAAGGCGCGACGCGCCGCCGGTCCTCGCCCAGCGCCCCGTCGTTCCCGTGCCTGAGCTCCCCCCGCGCTACAACCCGCTTGACGTCGAGGAGCCGCTCCTCGCGCAGTGGAACGACGCCGGCCTCTTCCACGCCGAGCCGGACCCCAAGCGCGCGCCGTACACCATCGTCATCCCCCCGCCCAACATCACGGGCATCCTCCACATGGGGCACGCCCTCAACAACACCATCCAGGACATCCTGATCCGCTTCAAGCGGATGCAGGGCTTCAACGCGCTCTGGGTGCCCGGCACCGACCACGCCGGTATCGCCACACAGAACGTCGTCGAGAAATCGCTCGCGAAGGAAGGGAAGCGCCGCCAGGACCTGGGCCGTGAGGCCTTCCTGCAGCGCGTCTGGCAATGGCGGGAGCAGTACGGCTCCACGATCATCAACCAGCTCAAGCGGCTCGGGGCCTCCTGCGACTGGCAGCGCACCCGCTTCACGATGGACGACGGGCTGTCGCAGGCCGTCACCGAGGTGTTCCTGCGGCTCTACAATGCCGGCCTCGTCTATCGCGGCAACTACATCATCAACTGGTGCCCGCGCTGCCAGACCGCCCTCGCCGACGAGGAAGCGCCGCGCAAAGAGACCCACGGCAAGCTCTACCACTTCCGCTATCCCTTGAGCGACACGCCGGACCGCTCCATCGTCGTGGCCACGACCCGGCCCGAAACGATGCTCGGCGACACCGCCGTAGCCGTCCACCCGAAGGACCCGCGCTACATCTCGCTGATCGGCAAAACGGTGCGGCTGCCGCTGGTGGGACGCGAGCTGCCGATCATCGCGGATGAGGCCGTGGATCCGGAGTTCGGCACCGGCGCGGTGAAGGTCACGCCCGCCCACGACCCGGTGGACTTCCAGCTCGGCAAGAAGCATGGCCTGGAGTTCATCAACGTCATGACCGACGACGGCCGCATGACGAACGTGCCCCAGCCGTATGCGGGGCTGGACCGGTTCGTGTGCCGCAAGCGCGTGCTGGAGGACCTGGAGCGCCAGGAGCTGCTGGAAAACACCACGGAGCACCTCCACAACGTCGGCCACTGCTACCGCTGCGACACCGTCGTCGAGCCGCGGCTGAGCCTGCAATGGTTCGTCCGCATGAAGCCGCTGGCCGAGCCGGCGATCCAGGCGGTGAAGGACGGCACGATCACCTTTATTCCGCCCCGCTGGACCAAGGTGTACCTCAACTGGATGGAGAACATCCAGGACTGGTGCATCTCGCGCCAGATCTGGTGGGGCCACCGCATCCCGGTGTGGTACTGCGACGCGTGCCTCAAGGAGGCGGAGGCCGCGCCAGACCCGCGGCGGGGCATCATCGTGTCCACAACCGCGCCGGAGCGCTGCCCGGCGTGCGGGGCCGCCGCGCTCCGCCAGGATGAAGACGTGCTGGACACCTGGTTCTCCTCCTGGCTGTGGCCGTTCTCAACGTTGGGCTGGCCGAACAACACGGAAGAGTTGCGCTACTTCTACCCGACCACCACGCTCGTCACCGCGCCGGAGATCATCTTCTTCTGGGTCGCCCGCATGATCATGGCCGGCTATGTCTGCCTGGGCAAGCCGCCGTTCACCACCGTCTACATCCACGGCACGGTGCGCGACCTCACCGGGCGGAAAATGTCGAAGTCGCTGGGCAACATCATTGATCCGCTGGAGATCATCCGGCAATTCGGCGCCGACGCGCTGCGCTACACGCTGGTCACCTCCACCGCCGTCGGCACCGACGTGTTCATTTCCGATGAGAAGTTCGTCGTCGGACGCAACTTCGCCAACAAGCTCTGGAACGCCGCCCGGTTCATCCTGCAGGCCGCGCCAGAAGCCGCCGCGGGCGCGCCCCCGGCCGAGCAGTGCTCGGTGTTCGACCGCTGGATCCTCCAAGAGCTCGACACGGCCATCCGCGATACCACCGCCGCCTTGGAGCGCTGCCACTTTGACGAGGCCGCCTCCCGCGCGTACGAATTTCTGTGGCACCAGTTCTGCGACTGGTACATCGAGTTCGTGAAACCCTCGATTGCCTCCACGCCATCCAGCCAGCACGTGCTCAAGCATGTGCTGGAGCAGGCCCTCCGGCTGCTCCACCCGGTCATGCCGTTCATCAGCGAAGCGCTCTGGCAGCAGCTCCAGCCGATCAACAGCCCCCGGTTTCTCATGGTCGCGCCCTGGCCAGTCCCGCGCGGCGAGCGCCATGAAGAAGCGAGCCGGCAGGTCGGCTGGGTCATCCAGGTCATTACCGCGATCCGCAGCGTGCGGGCGGAATTCCGCGTCCCAGCGGCCGCGCGTGTGGACGTCACGCTCTCCACGCAAGCGACACCTCATGCGGCGGCCTGGCAGCCGTTGGCGGAACAGCTCACTCGGCTGGCCGGCGTCAAGACGCTGCACGTCGGCCCCGCCACCGGCTCAGCGCGCGGCTCGGTGCCCATCCTGTTCGATGGCGGCTCGGGGCTGATCCACCTCGGCGACGCCATTGACATCGAACAGGCCCGCCAAGTCAAGCAGCGGGAGCTGGCCGAAGAGCTGCAACCCCGGCTGGCCGCGGTCGAAGCCCGGCTCGGCAATGAGGCGTTCACGAAGAGCGCCCCGCCCGAGATCGTCCAGCAGGAGCGGGAGAAGCAGGCCACGCTCACCCAGCGCATCGCCACCTTAGAGTCCTACCTCCATGCCCTCTAACTCAAGTGTCAGACACTTCTCGAAGTCGAAGTGTCAGACACTTCTTATCCGGTTGGCACTGGAGGAAGACCGCGCCCGGCATGATCTCACCAGTCGCGCGCTGCTCCAACCCGGACAGCGCCTTCGCGCCGTCATCCGCGCCAAGCAGCCGGGCATCATCGCCGGAGCGCAGGCGTGCCGCGAGACCTTCCGCGCCGCGGACACCCGCATCCGCTGCGCCATCGCGCGCCACGATGGGCAACCCGTGCGCGCGGGAGACACGATCCTGACGCTCCACGGTCCCGCACGCGCCGTGATGGCGGCCGAGCGCACGGCGCTCAATTTTCTCGGCCATCTGTCCGGCATTGCGACGCTGACGTCGCGCTTCGTGCGGCAGGTGAAGCCGCATCGGGTCGCGATTCTGGAGACCCGCAAGACCATCCCCGGCTTGCGCGAGTTGGAGAAAGCGGCCGTCCGGGCCGGGGGCGGGCACAATCACCGCCTGCATCTCGCCGACGCCATTCTGATCAAGACCAACCACCTCAAAGCGCTTGGGGGGCCGCGAACCGAGGCCATTTGGACCGCCATCGCCCGCGCCAGGCGCGTGCGGCCCTCGCGCGACGTCATCGTGGAAGTCAACAGTTTCGCGGAACTCCGCGCCGCGCTCGCCATGCGGCCGGACGTCATCCTGCTGGACAATTGGAGCGCGCCGGCTATCCGGCAAGCCGTTCGTCTCCGGAACGCCATCGGACGCCGCCCCCTCCTGGAAGCCTCCGGCGGCGTCACGCTCGCCAACGTCCGCCGGATTGCCGCCACCGGCATCGAGCGCATCTCCATCGGCCAATTGACGCACTCGGCCCCGGCGCTGGATGTCTCGCTGCGCATTCTCTAGGAGCCGGGATGGGCGCGTTCCAACTCGTCAGCGATCTCGTTCCCAAAGGCGACCAACCCCAAGCCATCCAGGCGCTGATTGAAGGCGCGCGGCGCGGCGACCGCTACCAAACCTTGCGCGGCGTCACTGGGTCAGGGAAGACCTTCGCGGTGGCCCACGTCATCGCCAACCTCGGCAAACCCGCGCTGGTCATCTCGCACAACAAGACGCTGGCCGCGCAGCTCTACAGCGAATTCAAAAGCCTCTTCCCGCACAACGCCGTCGAGTATTTCGTCAGCTACTACGACTACTACCAGCCGGAGGCCTACGTCCCCTCGACGGACACCTACATCGAAAAGGACTCCGCCATCAACGACGAGCTGGACCGGCTGCGCCTCTCCGCCACCAGCAGCCTGATGAGCCGGCGGGACGTCATCATCGTCGCCAGCGTCTCATGCATTTACAACCTCGGCGACCCGGCGGACTACCGCGACCTGATGGTCTGGCTGTCGCAGGGCAAAACCGTGCGGCGCGACGAGCTGCTCTCCTGGCTCGTGGGCATCCACTACACGCGCAATGACGTGGCGTTCTCGCGCGGCACCTTCCGCGCCCGCGGCGACATCGTGGACGTGTTTCCAGCCTACCGTCAGACCGCCTACCGCATCGAGCTGGACGGGCGGCAAATCGCCCGGCTGAAGGAGATCCATCCGTTGACCGCCGACACCATCGCCGAGCTGGACCAGATCGCCGTCTACCCGGCCAAGCACTTCGTCACCAGCAAGGACAAGATCCTCGCCGCCCTCGACGAGATCAACCGGGAGCTGGTGGAAAGCGTGCGCAACCTGCAGGCCGCCGGCAAGCTGCTGGAAGCCCAACGGCTGGAGTCCCGCACGCGCTATGACCTGGAAATGCTTAAGGAGGTCGGGTTCTGCCACGGGGTCGAGAACTATTCGCGCCTCCTCTCCGGCCGGCCGCCCGGCTCGCGGCCGTGTTGCCTGCTGGACTACTTCCCGGACGATTTCCTGACGGTCATCGATGAATCGCACGTCACGATCCCGCAAATCGGCGGCATGCACGAAGGCGATCGCGCCCGGAAAACCACCCTGGTCGACTACGGGTTCCGGCTGCCCTCGGCGCTGGACAACCGCCCGCAGACCTTCCAGGAGTTTGAGTCGCTGGTGAAGCAAGTGATTTTCGTGTCGGCGACCCCCGGGCCGTATGAATGGCGGCAGTGCGGCGGCCGCACCGTGGAGCAAGTCATCCGGCCCACCGGCCTGGTGGACCCTCCGATGATCGTCCAACCCACCGCCGGGCAGATTGACGATCTGATCGAGCGCGTCAAGCGGCGCGCCGAGCGCAACGAGCGCGTCCTGGTCACCACGCTCACCAAGCGGCTGGCCGAAGATCTCACCCGCTATCTCGGCGACGCCGGGCTGCGGGTCAAATACCTGCACTCCGACATTGACGCCATCGAGCGGGTGGAGATCCTGCGGGATCTGCGCACCGGCGCCTTCGACTGTCTCATCGGCATCAACCTGCTGCGGGAAGGGCTGGACCTGCCGGAGGTGTCGCTGGTGGCCGTGCTGGATGCCGACAAGGAAGGCTTCCTGCGCTCCGCTACCTCGCTCATCCAGGTGGCCGGCCGCGCGGCGCGGAACGTCAACGGCGAGGTCATTCTGTACGCCGATCATGTGACCGGCGCCATGAAAACCGCCCGAGACGAAACCTCCCGCCGCCGGCAGAAGCAGCTCGACTACAACGCGCAGCACGGCATTACGCCCACCACCATCAAGAAGGCCATCAAGGAAGGGATCGAAGTCGTGCGGGAGGCGGAAGCGTTGGCCATTGAACAAACCGGCCAGACGCCGGAGCAATACGACCAGCTCCGGGCGCTCTCCGATCTGGAAGAAGAGATGCTCGCATGCGCCAGTGACTTACAGTTTGAACGCGCCGCCGTCCTGCGCGACCAGATCAACACCTTGCGCGCCCAGATCCATCCCGACGCGCTCAAGTCCGTGTCCTACAAACCCGCCACACGCCGGAAACCCCGCCCATGACGACGGCACCCCGGGATGCGGCACTGGAGGCCCGTCTGAAGGAACGGCTGCGGGGCTGCTGCTTCGGCGGGTCGATCCACGCGTTTGCCACGTGCGACTCCACCATGGAGCGCGCCCATGCGCTGGCCGGCGCCGGTGCCGGCGAGGGCACGCTCGTCTTCGCCGCGCGCCAAACACAGGGCCGGGGGCGCCTGGGCCGAACCTGGGAATCGCCGGAGGGCGGGGCGTACTTTTCTCTTGTCCTCACACCCGCGCGCGCCATTGCGGAGATTCCTCAGCTCTCGCTCATCGCCGGGCTGGCCGCGGCGGAAGCGCTCAAGGAGCTCACCGGCCTCTCGCCGGCCATCCGGTGGCCGAACGATCTTCTGCTCAACGGGCGCAAGGTCGCCGGCCTCCTGGTCGAGGCGAAGAACAGCGCTGTGGTACTCGGCGTCGGGATCAACGTGACGACCAATCAAAACGACTTGCCGGACACCGCCACGTCGTTAGCGGCCTGCGGCGCGGCCTGCGATCCTTATCGCCTGGTCGCCGCGCTGTGCAGCAAGCTCGATCGCTGGTACGATATTTGGATCGCCCAGGGGTTTGCCCCCATCCGGGCGGCGCTGCGCCCTTGGCTCAGCCATATGGGCGGCATCGTCCGGGTGCGCGCCGGGTCGGAACAGCTTGAAGGAACCGCCCACGACGTGGACGAGCGCGGACGTTTGCTTATCCGCCTGGATTCCGGTTTGCTCAGGCCAATCGACATGGGGGACGTAATCTTGCTCAGGTAGGGAAGGGCCACACGGAGGTGCCACGATGCAGGGAAGATCAATCAGGTGGGTGCTCCTCGTCGTCTGTCTGGGGGTCGGCCTCTACGCCCTCGCCGAAGACTTGACGCTCACGACCTACTATCCCTCGCCGCGTGGGGTCTACAACGAGCTGCGCACGAGCGGGGACGTGGCCATCGGCACGACCGCCGCGCCCAGCGCCCGCTTGCAGGTGGTGGGCAGTCTCAGCGCCCCGGCGCTGTATGTGGTGGGCCAGGGCGGCACCACGACCCTCCGGGTGGATGATGCCCCGGGCGGGGACAGCAGCGCCTTCCTGATTGACAGCAGCGGCAACGTCGGGATCGGCACCACCGATCCCGGCGGCTTTAAGCTGCGGGTCGAGGGTGGCTGGTTGCGGGTGGCCGGTACGGGCAACTCGAGTGGCACCGATTCGGCCATGCGGATTGGGGTCTACGATACGGACAACACCGGCGGGATCACCGGCTGGTGGGTCTCCCAGAACCAGGACGGCAAGTTGGCCATTCACCAGAACGGCGTGGGGGATCGACTGACCATTGACGGCGGGGGCAACGTGGGGATCGGGACGACGAGTCCGGGGGCGAAACTGGAGGTCAATGGCACCCTCCAGGTCAACGGCAACCTCACCGATGGCGCGGGCCAAGTCATTTACGATAATAGTACGAAGAAGATCCCAGAGGACCGTTTGCCTTTTAAGAAGGGCGATCTGATTGCCCCGGCAGATCGCCCGCTGATCTCGGGGCTGGCAGCGTACCCCACCAGCTACTTCAATCTCGACGCCCTCGGCATCAACGGCACCAGCGCCTCCAACGTCAAAACCGGCGTGGCCTTCGGGCCGGGGAATGCGATCATCGGGACGGACTCGGGAGGGACACCGGCGACCGTGTGGCACGAGGTGCCTTGCATGTCTAACCGGACGACGCCGTGCCCGATCACAGCAGATTGCCCCGCAGACAAAACGATCAAGATTATGGGCGGAGGAGGAGGCGCCGGAAACCCTCCTACTAGTACGGCAGCAGCGCGGGGCGCAATGCTCGGCAGCCTTTCTTCAGCTTCATCCTGCCAGGGGCAAACGTCCTGCACCTATAGCTGGGGGGACCCGAACACGCCTCCCTCAAACTCGATCGTCACCTGTGTGGATATTTTGATCGTGTGTAATTAAGAGGAGCTTATTACGTGCTTCGTCGCTGTGGCTTACTCGTTGCTCTCCTCATCTTCATCACGCTCCTCGTCTTTTCAAACTGCCTGTCGTTCTCCTTCGTGTGGGACGACGAGCACTTCATCCTCCGCAACGCGTACCTCACCCACCCCAAGTTTCTCCCGGCACTCCTGACCCACAACATCGTGGCGGGCGCCGGCGGGATCAGCAACCTGTACCGCCCGCTGGAATCGCTCACGCATTTCTTCGACGTGCAGGCGTGGGGATATCACCCCTGGGGGCACCATCTGACCACTGTCCTCATCCACGCGGCCATGCTTGTCGTGTTGTTCCTCTGGCTCCGCCGCGTCGCGCCGACCCCGGCGGCCTTCGTCGCCACGCTGCTCTATGGGCTTCATCCCATGCAGACGGAGCTGGTCGCGTACATCCCGGGGCGCTGCGACACGCTGGGCCTGCTGTTCATGCTGCTGGCGGCGCTGGCCTTCCGGCGTCGCCTGTGGTTGTCGCTCCTGTGCGCCGCGCTGGCCATGGCCTCCAAGGAAAATTTCGTGCTGACCCCGCTCTTCATCCTGCTCACCGACCGCGCGCAGCCCCAGCCCGCGCCCTGGCGCCGCCACATCGGATTGTGGCTCTTGAGCGCCGGCTACGTGCTGCTGCGGCTCACCCTCCTCAACTTCGCCAACACGCTGAACTTCTACGGGGCGGAGAACCTGCTCACGCAGCATCCGGAGTACCGGCTTCTGACCTATTTCACAACACTCCCGGCCGGGTTCCGGCTATGGCTCTGGCCGGCGGACCTGCATCATGAACGCGCCTGGGCCCTGTACACCTCGCTGCTGATTCCCAAGGTGTGGACCGGCGCTCTCTTTCTGCTGGCTTGGTTCGGCCTCGCCGCCTGGTTGTGGCGCCGCTCGCGCATGGCGGCCGTCGGGCTGCTGTGGTTCATCGCCGCCACGCTACCGACGTCTAACTTGATCATCATCATCAACGCGCTCTTTTACGACCACTGGTTTGTCGTCCCCGGGCTGGGGCTCGCCATCGCCGTCTCGCAATTGCCGCTCTTCCGTGGCCGCTGGCAGCGGCACGCCCTCATCGGCGGCATCGCGCTGGCCGCCGGCCTCGGCTGGATGACGCACCGGACTACTGAGGTGTGGCGCAACGGGGTCACGCTCAACAGCCACATTCTCCGCTTTGAGCCGGACAATCCCAAGATCATGAACAACCTAGCCATGGCGCTCGAAGGGAAGGGGAAAACGTCGGACGCGATCCAGCTCTACCAGCGCGCCATCCGTGCCTCCGATGAATATCCCCAAACCCACCACAACCTCGCGCGCGCCTACGAAACCCAAGGCCGCCTCGACGACGCCATTGTGGAATACCACCGGGCGCTGACGCTGGACCCGCGCTTCTACTACTCCGCCATCGCGCTGGGCCGCATCCGGCTCAGCCAGGGACAGATCGCGGCGGCAACCACGAAGTTCCAGGAGGCGATCGCCGCCTATCCCTACGCGGCGGACGCCTACCTGGGGCTGGCCCAAATCCGCCTGAATGCGGGTGACCGAGCCGGCGCCATCACCGAGCTGCGCCGAGGCCTGGCCGTCGTGGACGACCCGCGCCTCCGGCACCAATTGAGCGCGCTGCAATCTGCGAAATAGCCATTGTAGCGTACTGTAACACATGGTATACTTCTGTCATACAAGGAGGGAGCTATGACAGCTATTTCGTTGAGGTTGCCGGAACGCCTGGCCCACGATCTCACCAAATTGGCGGTCGTGACGGATCGGCCGAAAAGCTACTTGATTCGCAAGGCGGTAGAAACCTATCTTGCAGAGTACGCGGATTATCAGGTCGCGCTCGACCGGCTTCACGACAAGGATGACTCCATTCTTTCTGGCAGTGAATTGAGGAAAAACCTTGGCCTCTAAGATTGCCTATAAGAGCTCGGTCGCCGGCGATCTGCGGCGGTTGGACAAGCCCATCGCGCGGCGCCTGCTGGAGAAGCTTGAGCACGCCCTCGCTCAGAACCCCAACATTGGCATTCCCCTTGCCGGCGAATTCCGAGGGCTCTTCAAGTTGCGTGTCGGCGATTATCGAGTCATCTATGCGAAGACCTCTGATGGCGTCTTGATCCTGCGAATCGCTCATCGCAAGGAGGTCTACCGATGATCCTGGCTATAGACATCGGCAACACCCGCATCACGTTCGGGCGGTTCGAGGGAACGCGGCTCGTCCGATACGCCGTGCTGCCCACGCATCCGCTCCGGTCGGCGAACACCTTAGCCCATCAAGTGGCGGCACTCCGCCTGGCCACGGATCGCGCCGAGGAGGTGCTCATCTGCAGCGTCGTGCCGGACATGACCGCCGCGCTGACGACCGCCTTGCGGCACCTGCAAGCCCGGCGCATCCGCATCGTGGGCAAGGACGTCAAGGTGCCCCTGGCCAACCGGTATCGCCGCCCCTCCCAGGTAGGGCAGGACCGGCTGGTGGGCGCCTACGCCGCCTGGCGGCAGTTCCGGCGCGCCTGCATCGTGGCGGATTTCGGCACCGCCACCACCATTGATGTGGTCACGGCGCACGGCGAGTACCTGGGCGGCGTCATCGCGCCTGGCTTGGAGCTGGCGCTGGACACGCTGGCCAATAAAACCGCGCTGCTGCCCAGGGTCCGGCTCACCGCGCCCAAGGAGCTGCTGGGCCGGGACACCGAAAGCAGCATCCGCTCCGGCCTGGTGTATGGCGCCGCCGCCCTGTGCGACGGCATCGTCACCCAGCTCAAGCGTCGCTACGCGCCCAAGGCCGCGGTCGTCGCCACCGGCGGAGCCGGTCCGCTCATCGCCCAGCATGCCAAGACCCTGCGCCACCTCCGCCCCCACCTGGTGCTCGAAGGTCTGCATCTCCTCTCGACTCTAAAATAGTTCGATTGAGTTCGATTGAATAAAATATTCCTTGATATACCCCTGAAAAGCTGTTAAAATCACCCATAATTCCCCTTGAAATACCGCGTATCTTCGCTAGAATGTCTAGGAAATTGGCACTCGGTATCAGAGATCGCTAAAGGAGGGTTGGGATGGCGTTAAAAGCACTGGGTGATCGGCTCGTGGTCAAAGCGTTGGAACCGGAAGAGAAGACCAAAAGCGGCCTCGTCCTGCCGGACAGCGCCAAGGAGAAGCCCCAGGAAGGCAAAGTCGTTTCCGTGGGCAGCGGGAAGGTGCTGGATGACGGCACGGTGAAGGCGCTGGAGGTCAAGCACGGCGACCGCGTGCTCTACGGCAGGTACAGCGGCACCGAAGTCAGCATCGGCGGGGAAGACTACCTCATTTTGCGGGAAGACGACGTGTTAGCCGTCGTCCAGTCGTAACAGCAAGCACAAGGAGAACACAGCACGATGGCCAAGCAACTCTTGTTCAATGAAGACGCGCGCCGCCGCATGCTCCAGGGTGTGGAGAAGCTGGCAGCCGCGGTGAAAGTCACCCTCGGCCCCCGGGGCCGCAACGTCGTTCTGGAAAAGAAATTCGGCTCACCGACCATCACCAAAGATGGCGTTACGGTGGCCAAGGAAGTGGAGCTTGAGGATCCCTACGAGAACATGGGCGCCCAGCTCGTGAAGGAAGTCGCCGAGAAGACCTCGGACATCGCCGGCGACGGCACCACCACCGCCACGGTCCTCACCGAGGCGATTTTCCGCGAAGGCCTCAAGAACGTCACGGCCGGCGCGAACCCGATGAGCCTCAAGCGGGGGATTGACAAGGCGGTCGAGGAAGTCATCGAGCAGCTCAAGAAGCTCTCCAAGCAAGTCAAAGAGAAGAAAGAGATCGCCCAGGTCGCCACCATCGCCGCCAACTATGACCCCACCATC
Organism: Candidatus Omnitrophota bacterium; assembly: GCA_023247215.1. GTDB lineage: Bacteria > Omnitrophota > Gorgyraeia > Aquiviventales > Aquiviventaceae > JACPRA01. The sequence goes on along the minus strand of JAHFGX010000028.1, from coordinate 461 downwards.
GGCGAGCTGATCGCCGATGCCATGGACAAGGTCGGCAAGGACGGCGTCATCACGGTGGAGGAAGGCAAATCTGCTGAAACCGCGCTGGACCTGGTGGAAGGCATGCAGTTTGACCAGGGCTACCTCTCGCCCTACTTCGTCACCGACGCCGAGCGGATGGAATGCGTCCTGGACGACCCGTACATCCTCATCTACGAGAAGAAAATCTCCGCGATGAAGGATCTCCTGCCCTTGCTGGAGAAGGTCGCCAAGGCGGGCCGCCCCATCGTCTTGATCGCTGAGGACGTGGACGGCGAGGCGCTGGCCACCATGGTGGTCAACAAGCTGCGCGGCACGTTGCAGTGTTCCGCCATTAAGGCGCCGGGCTACGGCGACCGCCGCAAGGCCATGTTGGAAGACATTGCCGTCCTCACCGGCGGACGGGCCATCACCGAGGACCTCGGCGTCAAGCTGGAGAACAT
>JAHFGX010000027.1 GCA_023247215.1 Candidatus Omnitrophota bacterium | reverse complement strand
CCTCGGCAGGAATGCCGGTCCGGGTGGTCAGGGTCGAGGCAATGGCCTCGAGCTGCGCGGGCGGCACTTTGCGGATGCCGGCATCGGCCGGGGCCCGGTCCACGGTATAGACCTGCACGCTGCGCGGGCGGATCTCCGACACGAGCTGCACCCACGACGCAATCTGCTCGGGCCGGGTGTTGTCAAAGCTGCCCTGCACGAACATGCTCTGCAGGATGATATCCGGAAGCGCCTTGATGGAGGCGATCATCCGCCCCCAATCCGCGTCGCCCAGGGGGTCGTTGATCTGCCGCCACGTCGCCTCATCGCCGGCATCGAATTTCATGTAGCGCACGTCCAGCAGCCCCAGCGCGCGCGCAACCGCGGGGCGATGGAGCTGTGTGGCATCGGACAGCACGGACAGCTTGGCCGCGGGCAGGTAGCGATCGCGAAGCGGCTTCAGGCCGGACACAATCGCTTCCAAATCCGGGTGGAGCGTCGGCTCCCCGTTGCCCGCCAGGGTGATGGAATGCACCAGGGTACCGGAGGCGGCAAACGCGGCAAAGGCCCGTTCGATCTCCTCCAGCAGCTCCGGCGCGCGCTTCAAGCGCTCCGGGTTGGCCGGCGGGACGGTCCAACTGTACTGGCAGTAGACGCAGTTGGACGAACAGAGCTTGTAGCTGACCGGCAGCAGATTGATGCCCAACGAACTCCCGAGCCGGCGCGACCGCACCGGCCCATACACCACGGAATCCTGAAGGGAAATCTGACGTAATTCTTGCTCGGCGAGCATCATGAGAATATGTTAGACGGTACCGGGCACCGACGCAACAGGTACGTTGCGGCGGAGTCGCTGTCCCAAGGAGAACCTCACGTGCTGGCCGGAGGCTCGGTGGACGAGGCGCCGGCTTCCCGCTGTTTCAGGACTTGGTCCACCCGGTTGAGCAGATCCTCATGGTCAAACGGCTTGATGACGTAATCGGCAATGCCTTCCAGCTCAAACAGCTCCTTCATCCGGTCGCGCGCCGTCAAAATGATGACCGGGATCGCGCCCCGCCCGTAGCGCTGGTTGATCTCGCGCAGGCAGAAATAGCCGTCCATCACCGGCATCAGCACGTCCAACAGCACCAGATCGGGCCGCTCCTTGGCCATGGCGTCCAGGGCCTGGCGCCCGTCCGAGGCGGTGGTCACCTGGTACCCGCGCGATTGAAGCCGGATCTTAATCGCCAGCGCCAATTGCGGTTCGTCGTCCGCTAAGAGGATTTTTTTGTTCGTCATCGTCCCGTTCGCTGGTTAGGTCGGTGGTGGCGTGGCAGACAGCGCAACCCGGATTTTCTGCAACAGCTCGTCCACGCGCACTGGCTTGGTCACATAGTTGTACGTCGGCGCCTCCAGGCCCAGCGCCCGGTCGGGCCGATCCCCTCCGCCGGTCACCATGATGATCGGCACGTGCGTCGTCCGAGGATGCTCTTTCAGGAGGTGATAGAGCTGATAGCCGTCCATCACCGGCATCAGCACGTCCAGCAGGATGAGATCCACCGCCTGCACTTTCAGCTCCTCCAGCGCCTCCGGCCCGCTGGCGGCAGTCAGCACTTCCAGGCCGTGCAGCTCGAGCATCTCCTTGAGCATCTGCCGGGCCTTCGGCTCGTCATCCACGACGAGCAGCCGCGGCGCAGGGCCTGCGGCATGCCCCAGGCGCTCCTCCACGAGCCGAAGCAACCCCTCCGGATCCATGGCATCCTCCGGATAGGTGGCGGAGGTCACGCGCACCCCCACCTGGCAGGTGGCGCTCCCGATGTCATACGTCCGGCCTGAGATCGCGCTCCGCACCCGGTCCGCAATGATCCGGCAGCCGGCGCGGTCCACATCCGCCATGATAACGATCAGCTCGCCATGCTGCCAGCGCACCACCACGTCGCCGGCCCGGCGCCGCACCGTCTGCTTCACGTCCAGCTCCACCGCTTTGAGGAGCTGCCCGGTGCCCTCAACCCCGACCCGCTTCTTCAGCGCGTCGAACTCGTCAATCGCCACGCCGAGGATCGAGAAGGCGCGCTGGTGGCGCTTGGCCTGCGCCAACCCGGAGCGCAGGTAATCCGTCAGCACTTCCTCCACGTTGTATTTTGGCAGCGTGAAGGAAAAGGTCGTCCCCGGCCCCACGTTGCTCTCCGCCCAGATCTTGCCCCCATGCAGCTCGACGAACCGCTTGCAGATCGCCAGGCCGAGCCCGGTGCCTTTGGAGCCGGTCTCGCCCCGGACCTGGTGAAACTGCTGGAACTTCTCAAACAGCCTGGGCAGGTTTTCCGGCTCGATGCCGATGCCGGTGTCCGCCACGTGGAAGGTCAGCTCGTTCTCCAGGTCTTCCACGCTGATCACGACCCGGCCCGGGCCCGGCGTGAACTTGATGGCATTGCCCACCAGGTTGATGAACACCTGGGTGATCTTGTCCGCGTCGGCGAACACCGTCTGGACGCCTTCCGGCGCGTCGCTGGAGAGCTCGATCTGCTTGGTGTGGGCCAGCGGGCGCAGGGACTCGAGCACGTGCGACAGCAGCGGCGCCACCCGCACGAATTCCTTGGCCAGGAACACGCTGCCGGCCTCGATCTTGGCCATGTCCAGCAGGTCGTTGATCATCCGCTCCAGGCGCGCGATGTTCGTCTTGATGATCATCAGGTATTCCTGCTGGGGCGGCGAGACGGGCCCGGCCAGCTGGTCCGACACGATGCCGATGAACTCCTTGATCGTCGCCAGCGGGGTGCGCAGCTCGTGGGACACGGTGCTCAAGAACTCGTCCTTCAGGTGCTCGGTCTGCTTGCGCTGGGTGATGTCAATGAGCTCTGCGCGGAGCTGATGCGTTTCCGCAGTGAGCCAAAGGTGCTGCTCGAACATCCGGTCCCCGACGGCCAGCTCGCGGGTCACGACGGGCTGGTTGGAGTGCTGCAGCGCGGTGCCCGCTTCCTGCGCGCCGTCCAGCGCGGCGTGCTGGGTGGCGCCGGCGGCCAGCTCCGGCCAGCGCGCCCGGGCGGCGGCATTGAGATACGTCACGGCCCCGGCCAAGTCCAGCTCGATCACCGGGTACGGATGATATTCGGGAAACGACGCGAGGTGCAGCGTGTGCTGATCCGCCCGCTGCCGCGCGAGCGCGTGCCGGAGCGCGCGGTCCAGGCGCGCCGGCTCTTCGCGAAGCTCCTCGAGGCTGATGACGTCCTGCGCGCCCTGCTGCAGCCACGCCCCGTCGTGATCCTCACGGAAGGACGGCGTGATCATCACCACGGGCACGGCGGGCACCTGCGCGCGAAGGCGCCGGATCGGATCGGGCCCCAGCGCCTCCGGCGCGCCGCCGTCCAAGAGCACGGCCTGGACGCCCCCTTGGGCCGCGCGCTTTACCGCGTCGGCCAGCGTGGTGACGCGCTCACACGCCCAGGCGCCGCCGAGCCTGGGCCCGGCCTGCGCCAGGAATGCCGTGAGCGGGCTCGACGGTGGGCACACGGCCACGAAGACGGATGGCGGCGTCGGCATGAGGATCCGCGGAGCGGCTACGCCACGCGCTCCAGCATCGCGGCCCATCGCAAGAACCGGACGAGCGCGGCGCGATGGTCACGCAGAAATTGGAAGAACTGCGCCGGGGTCAGCGATGACGCCATCATCGGGCGGCCGGCATCGTCGAGGATGCCGTAGGTTTCCATCCGCCACCGCAGGAGCGGCGAGCGCCAGGGCGTAAGCAGGTTGGGCCGCGCCAGGCGCGCGGCGACCGCCATCATTCGCCACCACATCACGAACGCCGGCGCCTCACGCCAGTTGACGGACGGCGCTCAAGGCGGCGTCGTAGTTCGGATGCGTAGCGACCTCCCCGACGGACTCCACATGACGGAGCGTGTCCTGGGCGTCTACCACGAAGATGGCCCGGCTCAACAGCCGCAGCTCTTTGATCAGACAGCCGTAGGCTGAGCCGAAGCTGGCGTCGCGGTGATCGGAGAGCGTCTTGACCTGGCTGAGCCCGGCGGCGGCGCACCAGCGTTTCTGGGCGAAGGGCAAATCCATGCTGAAGGTCCACACTTCAACGCCGGGAAGCTTGGCGGCCTCTTCATTGAAACGGCGCGTCTGGGCGTCGCACACCGGCGTGTCCAGGGACGGCACCACGCTGAAGATTCGGAGCTTGCCCCGGCCATCGGCCAGGGTGACGGTGGAGAGATCCTGCGCGGTCACGTGAAAGTCCGGGGCGCGGTCGCCTGGGCGCAATTGCGGTCCGATCAGCGTGAACGGCTTGCCTTTTAAGGTCACGGCGCCGGCCCGTTCTGCCGGGGCGGATGTGGTGATCGAACTCATGTCTTCCTCCTGTTGCCGTCGGGATTATTCCGAACAATGCATGGTACCGAAAACGTCCACCCAGCGTCAAGCGTGATCTCCCGCGGGTCGTGCCTCAGTCCGCGGCATCGCTTGGCGTTCCCATCGTGGCCCCCAAACCTCCTGTTGATCCGAGGCGACGCTTCCAGTACAGTAGCGACGATGGAACACGTACAGCAAGACTATGCCGCGCTGCGGCAGGGAGCCGGGCTGCTGGACGACGCGACCCACGGCCTGCTGGAAATCCGTGGCGCGGACCGGGCGGCCTTCCTGCACAACCTGCTCACCCAGGAGATCAAGCGCCTCCGGCCGGGAGCGGGCGCCGAGGCCGCGCTGGTCACGGCGGCGGCAAAAGTGCTGGCGTTGATGACCGTGCTGGCCGATGCCGACTCGCACTGGCTGCTGCTGGACCGCCGCCGAGCCGGTCTCGTGCGGGCGACGCTGGAGCGTTACCACATCACCGAGGACGTCAGCCTGCACGACCGCACCGCCGACTGGTCGCTGATCGCCGTGCAGGGGCCCGCGAGCCTGACGGCGCTGCCCGCCCTCTTCACCGAACCGATCACGGCACGCCAACCGGGAGACCATCAGCTGCTGACGCTGGAGGGCATCCCGGTTCGCCTGATCCTGCAGCGCTGGACGGCCGCGCCAGGGGCGTGCCTGGCCGTGCCGGCTCAGCACGCGCCGGCGTGCTGGGACCGGTTGAAGGCGCGCGGCCTCGCGCCGGTGGGGTGGGAGGCGTTGAATACGTGCCGGATCGAAGACGGCCTGCCGTGGGATGTGAACGACGTAGATGAGACCCGCCTGCTGCCGGAAACGGGCCTCGAGGCGCGGATGGCCAGCGAGACCAAAGGCTGCTACGTCGGCCAGGAAGTGATCGCCCGCATGCAGACGTACGGCTCGGCGAGCCGGAAACTGATCGGGATGGTCGTGGAGAGCCGCACGGTGCCGCAACCACGCGACGCCGTCATGGCCGATGCGGAGACGATCGGGGAGGTCACCAGTGCTTGCGTTTCCCCTGCCCTGCGGCGCCCGATTGCGCTGGGCTATCTCAAGCGGCCGTACTACCAGGAGCTGGGCCGGCGCGTGGAGATTATCACGCAGGGCGCGCGGCAGCCCGCGGCCCTGGCGGCCCTGCCGTTCAACACGCCGTAGCGGCTCTAGGGATTACTCTTCGCAGAACCGCGCGAATTCCTCGAGGTGGGACAGCGTGAGCAGGTTGGGCATGCGGTCCAGGAAGACGCGCCCGGCGAGGTGATCACATTCGTGCTGCACGACGCGCGCGAAAAACCCCTCCGCGCGGAAACGGACCTTTTCGCCCTTGCGGTTGAGCATCTCCACCTCCACCCAGGCCGCGCGCGGCACGCGGCCGCGCAGGTCGTTGACGCTGAGGCAGCCTTCCCAGTCCTCCAGCGTCGTGGAAGCCGCAGCGGTGATCCGGGGATTGATGAGCACGGTCAGCGGGATGGGTTGCTGCATCCGCGCGTCGTGCTTGACTTCGATCACCGCTATCTGCTTCGACACGCCGACTTGCGGCGCGGCAATGCCCACGCCTTCGCAGGCCCGCATCGTGTCCACCATGTTGTCCAGGAGCCGCTGGAACGCTTTGGAGGAGATCGCTTCTTTGGGGACGGCTTCGGAGGGCTTGCGGAGGACCGGGTTGCCGAGTTTGGAGACGTTGAGCGCCGCCATCGCTTAGCCGGACACCTCTGGATGGGAGGTCGGGCCGCGCTTGACCAGCGGTTCATACTCCGGATGGCGCTTGAGGTAGGCCCTGGAGATGTACGAGCAGGAGGGAACGACGGCCAACTGTGCCTGCTTGGCGTACTCGAACGCCGCGCGGCAGAGGCGCTCGGCGATCCCGCGCCCGCGGAACACCTCCGGCACATAGGTGTGATACAGATCCATCTCGTTCCCGGTTCGGCGGTACATGAGGCAGGCTTCGTAGCCGGAAAGCTTGACGCAGAACCGCCGGGCGGCTTCCTCGTGCTCGATGTTCAACGGTTGGGCAGGCTCGTTCATCGCCGACAGCCATTATAGAGAGCCGCCCCCTCGCTTGCAACGACGCTCACAAGTGTCAGACACTTAAAAGTGTCAGACACTTGTTCTTGTTGGTAAGATGGCGGGATGAGCCAGGCGAATCTGCCGACGATGGATCCGGTGGGGGAGCTGCTGGAGCTGGTGACCCAGCGTCCGGCCATGGACCGCACCGAGCTGTTCCGGTTGAAGCGGCGGCTGGCGAAAACCTCGCGCCGCTCCCTCATCCGAAACGACGAGCTGCTGCGCCGCTACCGCGCGGACGTCCTCGACGGCCGGCGGCCCGCCGACCACGCCGTGGAGCGCGCGCTGACCCTGAATGCCGTGCGCTCTTCCTCCGGCATCGCCACCGTCACGGTGATCACGGAGCCGTATCCCTGCCCCGGCCGCTGCGTCTACTGCCCCACCGAGGCCCGCGCGCCCAAGAGCTACTTGACCAACGAGCCGGCGATGATGCGCGCCGTCCGCAACGGCTATGATCCTTTCCGCCAGGTCGTCAGCCGCCTGGACGCGCTGGAGCAGACCGGCCACCCAACGCAGAAAATCGAGCTGATCGTCAAAGGCGGCACCTGGTCATTCTACCCGGAGGCGTACCAGCAACAGTTCATCCAGCGCTGCTTCGACGCGGCCAACGGCACGGCGTCGGCGTCGCTGGAGGAGGCGCACCAGCGCAACGAGACAGCCGCGCGGCGGATCATCGGCGCCACCATCGAGACCCGGCCCGATTACATCACCGCCGATGAGGTCCGCCGGCTGCGCGCGCTGGGCGTCACGAGGGTGGAGCTGGGCGTGCAGAGTCTGAACGAACGGGTGCTGAAACTCATCGTGCGCGACCACACCGCGCGCGAAGTCGCGTCGGCCACGCGGCGGCTGCGCGATGCTGGATTCAAAGTGGCCTACCACCTGATGCCGAATCTGCCGGGCGCCTTACCAGAGGACGACCTCGCGACGTTCCGTGAGCTGTTCGACCATCCTGACTACCGGCCGGACGCGCTCAAAATCTATCCGTGCGTCGTCATCGAATCCGCCGAGCTGTTCCAGTGGTGGCGGGAGGGGCGCTACCAGCCGTATGACGATGAGACGATGGTGGAGCTGCTCCTGCAGCTCAAGCGGTTGGTGCCGCCCTACGCGCGCATCGAGCGGGTGATCCGCGATATCCCCTCGACGTCCATCCGCGCCGGCTGCGCGATCACCAATCTCCGGGAGGAGGTCCTGCGCCGCCTCCGCGCCCGCGGCCTGGCGTGCCGGTGCATCCGATGCCGGGAAGTGCGCGAAGCAACTGAGGGGACGTTTGAGCTGGTGCGGCGGGACTATGCCGCATCAGGCGGACGGGAGATGTTCTTGAGCTTGGAGGACGTGCAGCGCGACCGCTTGGCCGCGCTGCTGCGGCTGCGCATCCCCGCCGACGACGCGACAGCGTCGGTGCCGGCCCTGGAGGGCGCCGCGCTGGTGCGCGAGCTGCACACCTACGGCCAGCATCTGCCGCTGGGTGGCCGGCAGGAGAGTGCCGCGCAGCACCGGGGATTCGGGCGGCGGCTGATGGCCGAGGCGGAGCGCATTGCCGTGGACGAATTCGGCCGCCGGCGCCTCGCGATCATCGCCGGCGTGGGGGTGCGGGAGTATTACCGCAAGCTCGGCTACGAGCTGCGCGACACGTACATGGTGAAAGCATTGGCGTAACGCCGCCCTCCGACACACACAAACGCCCCGCACGAATCGTGCGGGGCGTTTTGTTGTCTGAGAAGCGACGGGTTAATTCACGAGCTTATTACCGGGCCGCTTGGGCGGGTCGTTCTTCGGCCGCTCCGGCGCCGGAGGCGCGTCCTTGCACTGTGGGGTGAGCTCTTTGTTGATCTTGGCATAAGCGGGGTCTTCCTCCTCGGAGGCGATGATCGCGCCCACGGGGCACTCCGGCAGGCACAGCCCGCAGCTGATGCAGACCTCCGGATCAATGATCATGAACTCTTGTCCCTGGTGCTGGATGGGGTGGATGCATTCGACCGGGCAGACGGTGGCGCACACCGCATACCGCTCCCCGAGACACTTCTCCACAATTACATACGACATCGCACACAACCCTCCTCTTAACCTCTGAAGCGGCTGCCATCAGGGCAGCCGCGGAATGCCGAGCGCGGCGGGCGTTCGGCCTATTGTAAGACCAAGTGGGAGTCGGTGTCCCGGACCCCGTCAATCGAGCGAATCGTCGCCAGGATCACGGCGAATTCCTCGTAGGGCTCCGCGTCCAGCAGGGCGATCATGTCGTGCTCGCCGGTCACTTGATAGACCAGCTTGATGCCGGCGAGCTTGCTGATCGCCTGCTGCACTCGGGCTTCCGACCCGGGCACCACGTCCACCATAATGAACGCTTTCGGCATGGCGAGCGTATTGTAGCGCAACCTCCCGTGCCACGCAACCCCGTCCCGTGTGCCGGGCCCCATCGTCCTCGACTTCGCTCAGAGCCGCTCAGAGGTTCTTCATGATCCACACGAAGCCAAGCGCCAGCCCCGACATCGAGGTGAGCACGACCAGGATGCGGTAGATGCGCTGCCCGGTGGCGTTGGCGCGGCGGTAGAAGCGGCCCACGACGTACCCGTAGGTGCTCATCGTCAGGGCGCAGCCGGCGCTGAAGAGCATGATATAGAGATACGCCAGCCAGGTGGTGCTGATGAGGGTGATGGGGATCAAAACGAACAGCTCCGCCGTCCCGGAGGCGCCGTGCACCATGCCGACCGCCGTGGGCGCGAAGCGGTGCACGTGCTCCCGCCCCGGCTGGTGGCCGTGCTCATGGCTGTGCTGCTTCTGCAGGTGCGCGTGGCGGTGGGTGTGCCGCCGCTCCTGCCACAGCAGGAACAAGCGCCAGATCCCCAGGGTGATGAGGGTGATGCCGACCGCCAGCTCGGCGTACCGCTCGAAGGCGGGATCGAACTTCAGATGGAGGATCAGGATGAGCGAACCCAGCGCCAGCACGGTGACCGCGTGCCCCAGCGCCCAGCGGAACCCGAACCACGCGCTCTTGAGCGGCTCCGGCTCGAGGGAAATGAAGTGCGTTACGGCGGCGACATGGTCGCGGTCGAACGCATGGCGCATGCCCAGCACCACGGCCGTCAGCAGGAGGAGGACGGCTTGGGGAGCGTGCATTACCCGAACTGGGCGCCGCTGGTCGTCATGACGGTCACCATAACACGATATCTCCCCGTGTCAAGCGAGTTGCGCACCGCCCGCCGCTTCGGTATTCTAGCAGCAATGCCACGACTGCGGCGCACCCTACGGCTAGCGGCCCTGCTTGGGCTGAGCCTGCACCTCGGCGGATGCGCCACCCCGGACAAGACGCTGCGCGTCGTCACCGTGCCGGTGGCGGACCTCCGCGCCCAGCCCGGCTCCGCCCCCGCGCCGCTCAGCCACGATCCGCTGCAAGAAAGCCAGCTCATCTACGGCGAGCTGGTGCGCTGGGAAAAAAGCGCGAACGGCTGGGCGTTCGTCCACGCGGTTGAGCAGCCGGAATTCACCCATGACGGGGTCTGGGAAGGCTACCCCGGCTGGGTGCCGGAATCGGCGCTGCTGTCCGCCTCCCATGCGCCGCAGCCCAATGCCGTGGTCACGGCGCGGTGGGCGGCGGTCTGGGCCGATCCGGATGACCCGTCCACTCCGCGTGTCCTGCTGCCGATGGGCAGCCGCGTTCGGTTGAATCTGTCGCGTCGAGACTGGCAATCCGTCCAGCTCGTCACCGGCGAAGAGGGGTGGGTGTCCAGTGGCGCGGTGCGGACGTTCGACGACTTGGCCCATCTCTCGCCGCAGCTCCGGCGGCAAGCGGTCCTCACTGCCGCCATGGAGCTGCTCGGCGACGCCTATTTCTGGGGCGGGCGCACACCGACGCTGAGCCACTCCGCCGAGACGCGCGCGACCGGGACGGACTGCTCCGCGCTTATCCAGCTCGCGCACCGGGTGGCGGGCGTGGACATTCCGCGCGACGCTCACGAGCAGTACCTGCGGGCCCGCCCGCTGCGAGGCCGCCTGCAACCGGGCGATCTGGTGTTCCTCTCCGCGCCCGGCAATCCAAAGCAGATCGTGCATGTCCTGCTCTACGCCGGCGAGGACGCGTTCATTGAAGGGCCCGGCACCGGGCAGTTGGTCCGGCGCATCCGGGTGACGGACCGGCTGGGCCTCTCCCTCGACGAGCTGCACCCGGGCGATCAGGTCAACAAACAGACCGTCTCCTTCGGCACGTTCTTGAAATGATCCCGGCGCAGTCCGCGCTGCTGCTCCTCGGCGTGGTCGGACTTCTCGCCGCCGCCAGCCGGCATCCTGCCGCGCGGCCACTCCTCACTTGCTGCCCGCTCCCGTTTTGGTGCTACACCACGCCGATGGCACTGCGCACCCTTGGATGGCTGCCGGCCGACGATGCCGCGTGGAAGGCCCTGATCGCCCTCGTGCTGCCCGTGGCCCTCGTGCTCCTCTTGCTGGAGATGGACTGGCTCGCGGTGAAGCGGCTGGGGCCCTCCGCCCTCCTGGCCATGCTCATCGGCATGGGCGGGATCGTGCTGGGCGGTCCGCTTCTGCTGCTCCTGGCCGGCCCTCACCTGCCGCCGGAGGCCTGGAAAGGGATCGGCATCCTCGCCGGGACGTGGACCGGCGGCAGCGCGAACATGGTCGCGCTGCAAACGATCTTGAGCAGCCCGCAGCAGGTGTTTGCCCCGCTCATCGTGGTGGATGCCGTCGTCACGTATGGATGGATGGCGATCCTCGTCGCCTGCCGCGGGATCGCCCCCCGGGTCAACCGTTGGCTCGGCGCGTCGGACGATGCCACCGCCTCCATGGCCTCCACCACGTCGGCGGCGCGCGATGCTCTCCCCTGGCACACGTTCGCCGCGGCGGCCGGCACGGCCTGGCTCGTCGCCGCCGGATGCCGCGTGTTGGCCTTCCATCTGCCACGAACGGCGCTGGTCGGGTCGCCGGCCGCCTGGACCATTCTCTTGGTCACCACGACGTCGCTGGTGTTGTCGGCGTTCGCGCCGATGCGCCGGCTCGGGCGCGCGGGCGCGCGGATCGGCGTGCCCTGCCTCTATGTCGTCCTCGCCGCGCTGGGTGCGCAGGCAAATCTTTCCGCCATGACGTCGGTGCCGGTCTGGCTGGCGGTGGGATGCGGATGGGTGGTGTTTCACGCCGGCTGCTTGCTGCTCGGCGGGCGCCTCCTTCGGCTGCCGCTGAGCGTGCTGGCCACGGCCAGCCAGGCGAACGTGGGCGGCGTCATCTCAGCACCGCTCGTGGCGGCCACCTACGGGCAGGAGCTGGTGCCGGTCGGCCTGGTGCTCGCCATCGGAGCCAATGCGGTGGGGACGTACTTGGGGCTGGGAGCTGCGGGCCTGGCCCGCTGGATAGTCCGCTAAGTTAGTGTTAGGCGAGGCGGCGGAAGACGGCGACGACCTTGCCGAGGATGCGGGCGGGGCAGTTCTCATCCACGACGATGGGATCCATGGCGGGATTGGCCGGCTCCAGGCGGATGGCGTCTCCGGATTTGGCGAAGCGCTTGACCGTGGCCTCCTCGCCGATCAGCGCGGCGACGATCTCGCCGGGCTGGGCCTCGGGCTGCTGCCGGACGATCACGTAGTCCCCGTCGAGGATGCCGGCTCCGATCATGCTGCGCCCATGGACCTGCAGCGCGAAATGTTCCGTGGCGGCCACACTGCCGAGCCACTCCGCGTTCATGGTGAGCGCGCCTTCCCGATGCTCCTGGGCGAGGATCGGCTGCCCGGCGGCGATGCGCCCCAGGATCGGCACATGCACGGAGGCCGGCACGCCGTGCCCGCCCAGCAAGCGCAGGCTCCGCGCGCCGCGCCGGCGGAGGAGATAGCCCTTCTTCGAGAGCGCATCCAAGTGAGTCGTCACCCCCCGGAGGCTCTTGATGCCGAGGGAGCGCCCGAGCTCCCGGATCGTCGGCGGCACGCCGTGCTCCACGATCCAGGAGCGGATCGTCTCAATCACCCGATGCTGACGGTCGGTCAAGTTATGGGCCATGGTACTTTCGAGTATAGCCAGACATCCGTCTACTTTGCAAGCGAGGCCTGGTACGACTGCACGAGCGCGCGCGTGGCTTCCAATTTGGTTCGGATCTGCAGCAGCGCGGCCTCCTCCAGCGGATGTGTAAAGAGTTGTTGAAGCAGCACCGTGCTCTCCTGCAGGGCGGCCAGCGAGTCCCGCGTGCGCCCCTCGCGCGATCGCGCGGCCGCCAGATTGCACAGCGCCCGGAACGCGCTGATCGCCATCTCGAGATTCTCCGGGTCCTGGTGCAGCCCGTTCAGGTACGCCCGCACGGCCTCGTCCGGATGCTCCGCCACCTCAAACCCCCGGCCCATACGCGCCCAATAGGCCGCCCCGGCTGACGGCTGCGCAAACCGCAGGTCATAATCCGGCACGAAGGTCAGGTGCCAGGCGGCGAGGATGGGATAGCTGTAGAGGTGCACGAGCAGCTGGCGCGGCTCGCCGTTGCGCAGCACGATCAACCGGGCTTTCACCGCCACGCCCTTGAGCTGATGGGACACGGTCGCGAATTCGTCAATGGAATGCACGCGCGTATCGTTGACTTGGACGATGAGGTCTTCGGGCCGGACCTCGGCCTGGAACGCCTGCGACGCTTCTTCGACGCTGATGACCCGGACGCCCAGCGCGCCGCCTGCCCCGCCATCGGCGGGGTCCGCGACCACCATCCCGCGGAAGAGCGACGGCATCGGCTCCGCCTGCGCCGGCGTCCCGCCGATCCAGTAGCTCATCACCCATCCAGCAATCGTCCACCATGCTCGTCGCCTCATCTTCACAGCATCGTCCGGCCCCGGAGGGCCACTTCCACGAGCCACAACAGCAGCATCAACGGCAGCGCCACGTTGCGGACCGGCCAGGGCCGCTCGACCCACGCCGTGGGCGGCACGAACGCCCGGTCCGGCTCGTCGTACGCGCCGTGCGTCGTCTCGGCCAGGCGGCGCAGCAGCAGCTCATCCGACGGCAGCGGCGGCAACTCCCCGCGCTCGAGTCGTGGCGAGCCGATCTGCACCCATCGCGTCGCGATCGCATTCGCCGTGACGGCGCTTCCCGACGCTGGATCGGGTTGAATCCTCGAATCAATTAACACGCGGTACCAGCCGTCGGCCACATGATCCACCGGGGCGCGCCATTGAAACGGGCCGTGCTGAGCCAGCGCCAATGGCAGGAGCTGGCGGCCTTCCGAGGACACCAGCGACACGCTCGGCGCCTCCAACGCGCCTTCGAGCACCAGCTCCCGTCCCGACCCGCGCGGCTCCACGCGCACGAAGAGCTCTTCGGAGGCGCGCGGCCGCATACTCATCCGCAGCAGCTCGCCCCAGGCGCGCTCGAAGTCCGGCCAGCGCACCCAGTCCGGGGACCAGCGCCGGTCGGCGTCGGAGGTGAACACCGCCACGCGCCCCTGCCCGACCAACCAGTGGGCCAGCAGCGGGTGCGCCGTGGGCCCGCGCCGCTCATCCCGAAACTCCAGCTCGACGGACGCGCCCGGTTTCGCGGTCGATGCCAGGTAGCCTTTCAGAACCGGCCAGTCGTTTGTGTCGCGCATCCACGTCGCCGCGCCGGCGCGCACCGGCTGGAAATAACCTTCGGCGAAGGGCAGCCGGCTGAGCGCGGACTGCGTGTCGCGGGCCACCAGCGTGGGCAGATCGTCCAGCGAGCGCATCTGATAAAAGGTCCCGCCGGTTCCCGTGGCCAGCCACTGCAGCAGCTCCGCGTTAATGAACGCGGCGCCGATGCCGATGGTGCTGATGCTGATGTGCTGGGCTTGCAGCTCCTGCATCAGCGCGCGGTACTCGGGCAGGTTCACCGGGGTCAGGCCGTCCGACAGCAGGATCGCATGCTTGACGGTGGCACCGCTCAGCGCCAGCCGATCCCGGGCCGCCGTCAGCGCCGGGTACAGGTCGGTCCCGCCGACGGATTTCAGGTGCACCAGCTTCTCGACGAGCTGCGCGCTCACCTGGCGGGCCGGTTGGACCTCCGCCACGACGTACGGCACCGTGTCGAAGGCCAGCATGCCCACCAAATCCTCCGGAGCCAACTGGTTGACCAGCTCGATCGCCGCGCGTTTGGTGGCGGCGATGCGCGGGCCCATCATGGACGCGGAGCGGTCAATCAACAAGAGCATGCAGACCCGGCGCTTGGCTTCTTCCACCCCGGCCGGCTCAAACTGCACCGGCAGCAGCCGGTCCAGCGGTGCTGCGTGCGTCAATTCCTGCCCCAGCTCGCCGCCCATCCCGACGACCACGACCCCGCCGCCCACCCGCCGCACGTACTGCTCCAGCGCGTCCACCTGCGGCTCGGTCAGCGACGATTTCGGCACCTGATCGAGCACCACCGCGTCGTAATCCAGCCACCCGGCGAGATCGGTCGGCAACTCAGCGGGCGACCGGACCGCCAGCTCCATCTCCCGGCGCTTCAGCGCCATCGCCAGCGGCGGCAGCGCCGTCGGGTGCGCCATGACGAACAGCACGCGCGGGGGACCCTCCACCTCGACATACGCCAGGCGGCGCTGCGGAGCGGGATCGGACGCGTTGCGCACCTCCACCGCCAGCGGCAGGGTGCCCACGCTCAGGGCCGGCACAGACAGGGTGACCACGCGCCATCCCGCCGGAACGGTGAACGAGCGCTGCAGGAGCGGCACGCCGGCCGAGCTGATGGTCACCTCGCATCCCTGAGGACGGTCCGCATCGTTGCGCACCACCAGCGTCACCGGCACGGCGGCCCCACGCTTCACCACCGGGGGCACGCTCAACTGCTCCCAGGAGATGCCGCGGGCGTTGACGGCGCTGCCTTGCCGGCGCGCGGGCGGCGGCACCAGCACGGGGAAGACGGCCACGTTGAGCGGAGCCAAGGAGCGAATGGTCCGCTCCAACTCCCCGCGCGTCTGGCGCCCGTCGCTCAACAGGATGACGCGCAGCGGGGCGCGCTCCGGGACCGATGAGAGTGTGGCGAACAGCGCGCGCTCCAGGTTCGTGCCGCTGCGATCAATCGGAGCGGCCCGCCACGCCGGGAGCAGCTGCTCCGGCTCCTGCCACGCGCCCAACGCGGCCGGGACGACGGCTTCTTCCCCGAACACCATGAGGCTGCGCTGAACTTTGGACGGACGCAGCGCTTCCAGCGACGCGACGCGACGGGCCGCCCACTCCGTGCGCGCGCCCGCCATGCTGGCCGATTGATCCACGAGATAGACCACGCGGACCGGCTGCGCCTCCTGGCGCTTCGTCGAATATCCTTTGAGCGACGCCAGCAGCAGCGTCACCCCCGCCAACCGCAATCCCAGCACGGCCCAGCGGCGCCAACCGGTCAGCGGCGCGTTCCGTCCCGCCGCCAGGATCAGCCCCCAGACCAACAGGAGCCCCAGGATGGACGACCCGGTCATCGCGGCTCCCGCCGACGGCGGCGCGCGTAGTAGACCCACTCCACCACGACCAGGACCAGCATCACGATGATCAGCCACGGCGACAACGGCTGCCGGACCGGCGTCCGCGCGGCCGCCGCGCGGGCCGTCGTCGGCGCCGCGTCCCACGTCGAGCCGACAGCGATGGTGTTCGACTCCGCCGGATCCAAAAAGTTCACGGTCCGTTCGATGACGCCGTGGGCGGAACGGATACGGTGGACGCCGGCGCGGTCCGTCCGGTCGTACCGCAACACCCCGCCGGGATGTTGAACCAGGATGATGCGGCCGTCCGGACGCTCCACGCGCACCTCGCCGGGAGCCAGGGGGCCCACGAGCAGCGGCGTGCCCGTCGTCGTCGATTCCGACGCGCGGGCCAGCCACTGCACGCTGTTGAAGAACACGACGATGATCGGCACCGCATCCGGGCTGGCCCGGGGATCCAGCCGCAGCGTCACCAGGCGGCGGCCTTGCTCTTCAGCGGCGAGGAGCAGCGGGATGCGCTCCCCGTCCGCAATCCCCCAGATGACGGGCACGCCGGAGAGCGGGCCGGGTGCCTGCGACGGCGGCAGCGCCATGGGCACCGGCTGGATCGGCTCCAGATACCGGCCAAGCAGGTGCGTCGAGTCCACCAGCCAATAGACCACCTTCGGCGGCGCGGGAACGGCTGCAGCGGATCCGTCAGAGATGAGCAGCGTCGAGGCGGAGGCGCGGCTCGCCGCGGCCGGATCATCCGTCACCAGCAGGTCGTCGGCTTCCCCAGCATCCGACGCGCTCCAGGAGAGGCCTGGGCAGGCGTCCAGCCAGCGCCCGACGGCGCGGAGAAATTCCTGGTCATGCGTAACCACGCGGACCGCCCGGCGGCCGGCACCCCCGAGGGACACCACGGCGTGGTTATCCACGGCGAGGGCATCATGCGGCGCGTCCAGCCGCACGTCATACTGCCCTGGGCCGGCCCGAGGCAGCGGCACGGCCACCAGCGTCCGCGCACCGGCCTCGACCGTCACGCGCTGGCGGGCCAGGCGCCGGCGATCGCGCGCGACCTCCACGGTCACCGGCTGCGATTGCGGCGCGAAGTTTTGGACCGTGACCCGCACCGTGGCCGCGCCTTCCCGTCCCGGCGCCGCATCCGACGTCGAGGAGGCAGCTGTTGACTTCACGGCATCCGCCGGCAGACACAGCGGCTCATCCGATTCCAACCCCACAATCGCGACGTTAGGCGCAGCGCCCCCCACCGATCGGAACGTCACGGAACGCGTGGCGTCAGCCGGCGCCGGTTCATCCGTGAACACCACGGTGGCGTCCGGCGGACCGCCGATCACCGCTTCGCCGACCTTGGCGGCGACGGAGAGCTGGCCCGCGAGATCCGACACGGCCACCGAGTCCACCGCCGCCCTGATGTCGCCGGGATCGCTCAGCGGCGTGGGAGTCAGCACCTGCACCGGCGCGCTGGTGACCACATAGACGCGCTCCGTCAACGGCTTGGAGGCGACATGCGCGGTCAGGGCCCGCTTCGCCCGGTCGAACGCGGAGGCGCCCCGGCGGACGGCCCCCATGCTGGCGGAGGTGTCGAGCACTATCAGCGTCGTGTGCGTGGTGCGGCCCACGACCACCGGCTCGGCGAGCGCCCAAGCCGCGAGCGCGCAGACAAGGGCCTGCAGCCAAAACAGGAGGCTCAAGGGGGGGCGGGTCCGGCGCGTCGGCGGGCGGCGCAGCAGGGCTTCAAACGGCACGAGGCTGGCCACCCGCGTCTGCCGTTTGACCGCGGCAAACCGCCACAGCCACACCAACACCGGCAGGCTGCCCAACCAGCACAACGCCCAAGGGGAAAGTAAATGCATCTGCGGAGAGTTATGCGAGAAAGCCGCGAGCGGGCAGCGTCCTCAGCATCAGCTCGTCGAGCGGCTCGTCGAGCCGATGCAGCGCAAACGCCACGTTGTGCTGCCGGCAGAACCGCATGAGCTGCTCGTGATGCATCACGACGGCGCGCTCCAGCTCGGCGGACGAATAGGCCAGCTCGTGGGTCTGCCCGGTCTCGCTGTCCACCAGGACCCCGCCCTGCGCCAGCCGGGCCGGGCGCCACTCCTCAGGGCTGAGCACCTGGATCAGGCGGACATCCAGATGACGCCGGCGCAACAGGTGCAGCGCCTGGAAGCATTCAGCCAGCCGGTACATCCAATCGGAGATGAGGAGGATCTGGCCGCCGCGCATGCGCAGCGAGCTGACGGCCCGCTGCACCCAGTCGTGGCAGGTCACGGAGCCCGCGGGCTCGCGTCGGACGAGGAAGCGCTCCAGCTCAGCAACCCCGCCCCGGGTCGCGTACCACGGGCTGCTGGCGATGGCGCCCGGCGTGATCCAGCTCATCCGCACGCGATGGCGGCTGGCCAGCGCGATGTAGGCCAGGCACAGCCCGATCTGTCGCGCGCGCTCGAATTTCCCGGCGGTGGGCAGCCCCATGGAGGCGGTGGCGTCCACGACGATCTCCACCGACAGCTCCACCTCTTCCCGGTAGGTCCTGATGAAGAGCCGTTCCGAGCGCGCGTAGAGCTTCCAGTCAATTGCGCGGATGTCATCGCCCGGCACATAGGCCATGTAGTCCGCGAATTCCACCGACGAGCCGCGACGGTTGATGGCAAACCGCCCGCCCATGCGCGCGCCCCACCGCACCTGCCGCACCGCCAGGCGCAGGGCGCTCAGCTTGGCGAGCAGCGCCGGGTCAACAAGCTGCGTCGTCGGCATGGGGTGCTCTCAGCGACTGGATTATTTCGCGATCCGGACCGGCTCGGCGAGCTCGCGCAGCACGTCCACGGCGGTGCGGCGCTCCGCCTCCGCCTCGAAGGAGAGCACCACGCGGTGATTCAGGGCGTGCATCATCACCTCGTCCACGTCCTCGCGGCTGACGTTCACGCGCCCGTGCACCAGGGCCAGCACCTTCGCACCCATCAGGATGGCCTGCGCGCCGCGCGGGCTGGCGCCGTACCGGACGAAACGCCGCGCCCCAGTGGCCGCCACACCGTCCGGCTGCGTGGCCATGATGAGCCGCACGACGTAGGCCTCAATCGCCTGGGCGACGAGCACCTCGCGCACCAGCCGGCGCGCGCTCACGATCCACTCTTTTCCCTGCTCCGCCGACAGAACTGTTTTGGCGGCGGGAATCTCGCTGACCGTCGTCTGGCGGAGGATGCGCGCCAGGTCCGATTCCGACGGCGAGAGGATGAACACGCGGAAGAGAAACCGGTCCAGTTGGGCTTCCGGCAGGCTGTAGACGCCTTCCATCTCGATGGGGTTCTGCGTGGCCATGACGAAAAACGGGTCCGGCAGGCGGAAGGTGTTGCCGGAGACCGAGACCTGATTTTCCGCCATGGCCTCCAGCAGCGCCGACTGGGTTTTCGGAGTGGCGCGGTTGATCTCATCCGCCAGCAGCACGTGCGTAAACACCGGGCCGGGCGCGAACTCGAACACGTTCTTGCCGTCCCGGTTCACCACCATCTCCGTCCCCAGGATGTCGGCGGGCATCAAGTCCGGCGTGCATTGCACGCGCTTGAACGACAGGCCCAGCGCCTTGGCGAACGATTTGGCCAGCAGCGTCTTGCCAAGTCCCGGCACGCCTTCGAGCAGCACGTGGCCGCCGGCAAAGCAGGCCACCAACAGCGCTTGGACCACCGCCTCCTGTCCGACGATGATGCGGGCCAGCTCGTCCTGCAATTGGCGGAACACCGTGCGGAATTCCTCCGGCGGCATGGGGGTGCTGGGGGTGGACGAGGTCATGGTTCGACTCCTCTGTGTCGCTCACCATGATCCTGAGCGAGTGAAACGCGTCGAAGGATCATCCAGGCTCCTTCTGGTGGTGGTCTGGGTTGGATTGCAATTCCTCAAAGACCGGTTTGTATTCCGGCGGGATCGGCTGCCGCTGCACCCCGGCCTCCGGCGCGGCGTGGTCGGCCAGCTCCGCCGACTCGTCGGCCGCGCGCGGCTTCGCGTTGCTGACCGGGGCCTTGGCGTCCGGCTGTCCCATGCCGCCTCCTGGACGCGCCTTGGCGGTGGGGGCGACATCTGCATCCAACTGCAGCGGCAGCGCGGCGCCTTGCCCCTTGGCCAGCGGCATCACGCTTTCATCATACAAGTCCGGATCCGTCGCGGTTCCCGGCGTCGAAGGGGTGCGGTCGGGGGTTTGGGCGTCCAACTTCGCTTGCAGTTGTTCGAGATCTGATGACAGTCCCTGCAGCACTTGCTTGATCTCCGCTTGCAACGCCTCGGACGACGCGGAAGAGGCCGGCGTGGCGCCGCCGGGGCGCATGCCGCTGCCTCCGGCGTCACGCTCGCCGGAGCGGGGTTGGGATGGCGTCCCGGCCGGCGCCGAAGCGCTGGGAGCGGACCCGCCAGGCTGCGATCCTTGAGACGACGCGGCCGCGCGTTGGCCGCCGGCGCTCGACGATGATTTAGCCCCAGAAGTGGCGCGGTCTCCTTGAGCGCGCCGGCCGGACTCCTGCTGGCGCGCCTGCGCTTGAGCCGCCGCGTCGCTCCCCTGATTCCCGCCGGACGATTGCGCCGGCTGCGCTTGCGCGCCGCCCGGCTGCTGAGCCGCGTGTTGCTGGCCCCGCCCAGACGCTGTGTCCTCTTGGCGGGGCTGGCCGGTCCCCTGCTGGCTGGCGCCTTGTTGTTGACCAGCGCCTTGCTGGTCTTGTCCGTTCTGCTGGCCCTGGCCGCCGCCCTGCTGTTGCTGATCGGCTCCCTGCTGACCCTGACTGTTGCCCTGCTGGTTTTGGCCGGTGTTTTGTTGACCAGCGCCTTGCTGGCCTGGCCCATTCTGCTGGCCCTGGCCGCCGCCCTGCTGTTGCGACCCGCTGCCGTGCTGGCTCTGGCTATTCCCCTGCTGCCCCTGGCCGTTTTGCTCTTGCCCGTTCTGTTGGCCCCCGCCTCCGCTCTGTTGGCGCTGCGCTCCTTGTCCTTGCGGCGGCGGAACCGGGGGCGGCTCAGGCGGCTCGGGGCGAGGCGGCATCGTCATCGGCTGCTGCGCCAGCCGCTGCAACGAAGGCGCGTGCCGAGGCCATAAGAGCAGCAGCAACAGCGCGGCAGCGAGGGCCGCCAAGCGGCCATCCACTCTTCGCCGCCGCGGCGGTTCAAGCGACTGCATGGCCGCTTGGATATCCTGGACCAGCAGCGGGTACAACGCCGGCGGCGTCTCGGCCTTCGCGAACTCGGTGGCAGTGACCAACCGCTCTTTCAAATGCCAGGCCTGGTCCAGCGCAGCAATGTTGTCCGCTTCGCCCGCCCAGCCCCGTCGCCACAGGCGCCATTGCCACACACCCAATCCCAGCGCGGCCGCTGCCGTCGCGCCGATCACCCAGCGGAGCGGCAGCCCGGCGGCGTGCGTTCGCCAGGCCACGGCGGCGGCGCAGGCCGCGCTGAGCAGCAGCACTCCCCGTCGCTGGAGACGGTCATGCCGCTGCCGCGCGGCCACAAGCAGACGGACGGGTTCAGGCAAGGTTGAAATCATGCGCGTCGGTATCGGTAACGTTATGGGATGGGCCGGACTTCAAAATGGCCGGGAATCAGGCGCCCGCCCTGGAACTGCTCATCCACCCAGACGCGGGTGGGCGTGCCAAACGCCGCCGCGTCGGCGGGAGACGGACCCGCCTCAGCAGGAGGTTTGAGCTGGCCGCTCAATTCGGAGCGCTCTTTTTTCTCGCGGGATTTGTCCACCTGGCCTTCGATCAACAGCCCGGCCAGCGTGCCCACCAGCGCGCCGATGGGCGCGCCGATCCCCGGGATGATGGCCGCGCCGGCGACGCTGCCGGTCGCCTGGCCGACTTGCGCCGGAGACATGCCGGAGCATCCGGCCGCCAGCAGGAGCCCAACCGGCGCCAGCAGGGTGCATCGTGGGAGCATCAACGTATGCTACCCCAAAGCAAAAGGCTTGACAAGGACAGTGGGCTTGATAAAACAATGAGGAAGCCCCATGCTCATGACCAACGCCATTGACGTGCAACAGCTCGCCAAGCGCTACGACACCAGTATGGCGCTGCACGGCATTTCCTTCGAGGTGAAGCCCGGGGAAATCATGGGCTTCCTCGGCCCCAATGGCGCCGGCAAGACGACCACGCTGCGCATCCTCACCGGATTGCTGGCGCCGACCGGCGGCCGCGTGCAGATCAACGGCCTGGACGTCACCGAGCAGTCGCTCGCCGTCCGCCGGCGCATCGGCTACCTCCCGGAAAACGTGTCGCTCTACCCGGAGCTGCGGGTCCAGGAGTACCTAACTTACCGCGCCTGCCTCAAGGGAATCGCCCGCGCCCAGCGTCGGCAGCGCGTGGACGACGTGGTGGGCCAGTGCGGGCTGGGCGAGGTGCGACGATCGCTCATCGGTCGGCTTTCCAAAGGCTACCGGCAGCGCGTCGCCCTGGCGGACTGCCTCGTCGGCCGGCCCGACATCTTGATCCTGGATGAGCCCACGATAGGCCTGGATCCCCATCAGATCCGCCAAACCCGCGAGCTCATCAAATCCCTGGGCCAGCACGCGACGATCTTGCTGTCCACCCACATCCTGCCGGAAGTGGAGATCGTCTGCCAGCGCGTGACGATCATCAACAAAGGCCGCATCGTGGCCGTGGACACGCCGGACAACCTGCGGCGGCGCCTCGCCGGGCACCAGGCGGTGCAGGTGGAGCTGCAGGGGGACGCGGGGACCATCGAGCAGGCGCTGGGGCAGGTGCCGGGCGTGGCGCGGGTAAACCAGCAGCTTCGGAACGACGGCTTCACGGTCTTCGAGGTCGAGGCCCATCCCGGCCAGGATGTGCGCGAGGCCATTTTCCGGCTCGCGGTGGATCGCCGCTGGACGCTGCGCCAGCTCTCGCTGGTGCAGACGTCGCTGGAGGACGTGTTCATCCGCCTGACGACGCAGGAGCAGGACTCGTAACATGCGCAACCTCTGGGCCTTGACCGTGCGGGAATGGAAAGCGTTCTGGTATTCGCCGGTGGCCTACGGCGTGGGCGGGTTTTTCCTGCTCATGCAAGGCTGGGTTTTTTGGCTGTTGATGGCCGTGCTCAACGATCCGCGGGTGGACCCGTCCTGGCGCATGAGCCAATTCTTTTTCGGCGGCACGCTGTTCTACTGGCTCTCCATCCTGATGCTCGCCCCGCTTCTGACCATGCGCGCCTTCAGCGAGGAGAAACGCACCGGGACCATTGAGGTCCTGCTCTCCGCTCCGGTCACGGACGCGCAGGTGGTGGTCGCCAAGTTCCTGGGCGCGTGGAGCTCCTTCGGCGCGCTGTGGGGCCTCACGGGTTTCTACTTCCTGCTGCTGCGGACGTACACCCGCTTGGACTGGGGCCCGATCCTGACCGGCTACCTGGCCACCATCCTCCTGGGCGGCCTATTCATCTCCATCGGCATCCTGGCCTCCAGCCTGACGCGCAACCAGGTGGTGGCGGCGGTGATGGGCTTCGCGCTGATGATGGTGCTGTTCTCCGTGGGCTTCCTCGACGTGTTCATTTCCGATCCCCAGAGCAGCAAGCTGGTCAGCTACTACTCGGTCCTGGAGCACGTGCGCCAGGCGGCGAAGGGGATTGTGGACACCCGGCCGCTCGTCTTCTACGCCAGCGGGATCGGCACGGTGCTGTTTCTGACCGTCCGTATTCTCGCGACCCCGCGATGGCGGGCCTAAGAGCCTAAGATGAACCTCCGACGGTGGCTGGCCGGCCTCAACGTGCTCGTAACCCTGGGGCTGCTGGTCGCCCTGTTTGTGCTGGTCAACTTCGTCGGCGGCCGCCGCTACGCGCGCGCCGACGTCACGCGGACCAAGCTCACCGCCCTCTCCGACAAGACGACCCAGGTGCTGAAGCAGCTCCATGAGCCCGTCCAGGTGGTGGTGTTCTATCAACCCACCCAGCCGCTCTATGAGCTGGTGCGGGACCTGCTGATGGAGTACGAGCGCCTGAGCCCATCGCTGTCGGTGGAATACGTGGACCCGGAGCAGGACGTGGCCCGCGCCAAAGCGCTGGCGCAGGAGCTGAACATTGACCGGCTGAACCTGGTGGTGTTCCGCAATGCCGCTCCCAGCGGCGCGAAGCGGCAGAAATTCCTCTCGGACACCGATCTCGCCGAGTACGATTACGCCTCGGCCAATATGGGCGGGCAGCCGACGCTGAAATCGTTCAAGGGAGAAGAGGCGTTCACCTCCGCGCTCCTCGCCGTCACGCAGACGACGCAGCCGCTGGTCTGGCTGACGACCGGCCACGGGGAGCACGGGGCGGACGATCCAGACTCCGGCGGATTGGAGGCCTTGAAGCTCGCGCTGGAACAGGAGAACCTCCGGGCGCAGCCGATGAACCTCCTGGAGCAATCGGAGATCCCCGCTGACGTGCGCCTGGTCATCCTGGCCGGCCCCACGCGCCGGCTGACTGAGCAAGAGCTGCTGATACTGGAAGGGTTCCTGGAACGCGGCGGGCGGGTGCTCGCCCTGATTGATCCGCTGCAAAACACGGGGCTGGACGGCGTGCTCGCGCGCTGGGGCGTGGAGCTGGGCAACGACATCGTCGTGGATCCCGCGCGGCAGCTGCCCTTCGTCTCGGCAGCCAACCTGTTCGTCATCTCCTACGGCGCGCACCCCATCGTGCAGCGCATGCAGGCGGGCGAGCTGATGACGCTGTTCCCCTTGGCGCGCTCCGTGCGGCCGCTCAAGAACCCGCCCACCAATGTCACCGAGCTGGCGCTGACCTCGGAGCGCGGCTGGGGCGAAACCGAGACGGAGCAGCGCCCGTTCAGCTTCAGCGAGAGCCAAGACGTGCGCGGGCCGGTGTCCATCGCCGTCGCGGTTGAGCCGGCCGCGCTTCCCAAGGATGCGGCCCCAGCCGCGCCGATGCGGCTGGTCGTCATCGGCGACTCGGATTTCGTCACCAACACCCAATTGAACAACGTCGGCAACCTGGATTTCGCCATGAGCGCCGTTCACTGGCTCATCGGCCAGGAGCAGCTCATCAGCATCAGCCCGAAGGCCCTGGAGTCCCTCAAGGTGAGCCTGACCGGGGGGCAGCTCCTCGGCATCTTCTGGCTCAGCATCGCGGGCATCCCCCTGCTCTTCGGCGCGCTGGGTGGGGCGATGTGGTGGGTCCGCCGCCGTTAACCCCCCCCATGTCGCATACTTGTTGCGCCTCCGAGGTGCAATAGCTATGCGACCTCGGGATGACATGTCACCCGGGACGGAAGGAGGCTGAACCGATGACGTCGCTGCGGAGCTGGCTGGTGCCCCTGATCCTGCTGGGGGTGATCGGCTACGCCCTCGCGGAAGACCTCACCCTCACCACCTACTATCCCTCGCCGCGCGGGGTCTACAAGGAAGTGCGCGTGACCGACCGGCTGGCGGTGGGCACGACGACACCGACCGCCCAGGTCGAGGTGGTGGCCCCCGCACCGATCACCGCCGTGACCACGAACCAGACGACCCTGGCGGTCCGCATCCCGGCGACCACCCGGTTCAACACCTTTGACGCCTCGCTCACGAACACCGCCGCCGCGATCACCAACCAGGCGATCAACAGCTCCGGGAGCAACCAGCTCACCAACGTGGGGCTGTCGGTCTCCGCGTCCGGGGCGGAGCGCAACTACGGGCTGCTGGTGCCGCAAGGCCAGGTGGGGATCGGGACCACCACCCCCGCCGCCACGACCGCGCTGGATGTGGTTGGCACGCTGCGGCTGGCGGATGGCACGCAAGGCGCGGACAAAGTCCTCACCTCGGATGCCGGCGGGGTGGCAAGGTGGCAGCCGGCTCCTGGTGGTGCGCTCACGTTTGCCGGCGTCTATAATGCCATCTCAAGCACAGCCGTACTTCCTGACTGGACTGATACGGGCATTGATGTCCCCATTGGGCGGTCGGTTGGTATTGCGATGGAGGCTGACCAGAATGAGTTTGCATGGCCGAGCGCGCTGACGGTGGTGTCGCTCACTGGGGATAACTCCTCTGAGACGTCGCAAGGGGGATGCGTCATCGGAGAGACTGCTGCGACCGATGAGGCCATCTGCGGAACTGTCCAGATGAGCGGGGGGTCATGGCCCGGCGTTGTGCAGGTCGTACGCCTGACCCGCAGAACTATCTGTAAAATGTCTGGGCCCTCCTATTGGGACATCAGGGCCGGTATAGATGCTGGGGGGAACGTGTACGTCACGAAAACCTGTCCCACGTCTCCTGAGAGAACTGCGGATTTTGCTGTTGCCGCCTGGTATTGGTGAGTACGTGTTGCGCCTCCGAGGTGCAATAGCTATGCGACCTCGGGATGACATGTCACCCGGGACGGAAGGAGGCTGAACCGATGACGTCGCTGCGGAGCTGGCTGGTGCCCCTGATCCTGCTGGGG
>JAHFGX010000026.1 GCA_023247215.1 Candidatus Omnitrophota bacterium | reverse complement strand
ACAGCCGGCTACGTGGGGTCCCCGCTCAAGCTCAGCGTCAGCAGATTGCTGCCCAGCTTGAGGTATTCCATGACGACCGACAAGGCATGTTTTGGCCGGGTCCACCAACGATCAGGTTGGAAGGGGTCGTGCGGAGTCGGATAGACCGAGACCGCGACGTGCAGCGGATGGAGGATGCGCCGGAAGATGAGCCGGGCCCGGCGCGAAGCGGTTTTCGCGGTGATGATGGCCAGGGTGGCAGGCGGGTGGCCTGACAGCGCCGCGCGGATCTGCCGCGCTTCCATGATGGTGCCATCGGCGGGTTCCGCGAGCAGGCGCACGCGGTCGGCGGGAACGCCGGCAGCCGCCAGGATGCGCACCGGCCATGGCGGAAGGTCCGGCTTGAGCAGCCCCAGCCGGATCAGCTCCGCATCCGCGGGATCGGGTGGTTCGGGGATGACCCAAATCCGATCCACGCGGCCCTGTTGGTAGAGATCGCGGGCCGCCAGTGCGCGCCGGATTGGATCGCCTGACAGGACGACTGCCAGCTCAGCATGGGCCACTGGATCGCGCACGATTAAGAAATCCGCGGCATGGCTGATCGCGTAGACGATGCCGGCGCCAAGCAGCCCGGCGCTCACCACGATCAGCGCAAGTTTGCGATGCAGTGTTCTGGCCATCGTTATTGGAAGGACGTGCGCCTGGCAGGAGTCGGCGCCCTCCGCTCCCCGCCAAGAACTGTGGCGGGTCGCTCCGGGTCGGCCAGCCGGCCCTCTAAAGGAAAGCCCCTGTTCCTATTCGTTGCAGGGGCGTCCAGCAGGTCGGGCCTCCCTTCGCCTCCTGCCAATGCGTCGAAAAAACGTGCGCCTGGCAGGAGTCGAACCTGCAACGCAGAGCTTAGGACGCTCCCGCTCTATCCAGTTTGAGCTACAGGCGCAAACAGCGGTGAACGGCGTTACCTCGCCCGGCGCGTTGTGATGCGCCGCGGGGAGGCCGGTGGAGCCGTCTTGCGTGTGCGTGGCGGGGCGATTGGAGAAGCGACAGGCGGCTGATTCGGGGGGGAGCCGGCCGGCACAGCATACGCGCGCAGCTTGCGCATCGCCGCCACCTCAATCTGCCGCACGCGCTCCCGGGTAATGCCGAAATGCTTGGCGGTTTCGCCCAGCGTGCGACTGACGCCGTCTTCCAAGCCATAGCGCAGCGACAGGACATGCCGCTCCCGCTCGTTCATGTGCTTGAACAGCGCGTCAATATGCTCCCGTTGAAGGAAGCGGGTCAGCTGGTCCTCGGCGGAGGGGGCGTGCTCGTCTTCGATGAGATCAATCATCTCCATCTCCCCCTCCTCGCCCACCGGGGTTTCCAAGGAGGTCATCTGCGAGGCGGTGACCAGCTCCTGCAGCCGCTCCACGCGGGAGAGCGGCAGGCGCATGCGCCGGGCGATTTCTTGCGGGAACGGCTTGCGGCCCATCTTTTGCGTGAGCTGCTCGATAACCCGCTTGAACTTCGAAAGGATCTCCGTCATATAGACTGGGATGCGGACGGTCTTGCCCTGGTTGGCGATGGCGCGCGTGATGTACTGGCGGATCCACCAGGCGCCGTAGGTGGAGAACCGAAATCCCTTTGAGGGATTGTACTTGGTGACCGCGCGGATCAGCCCGAGGTTGCCTTCCTCAATCAGGTCCAGGAGCGGCACCCCCAGGTGGGAATAGCGCTTGGCGATGTTGATCACCAGGCGCAGGTTGGCCAGAATCATCTGGCGCTTGGCCCGGGTATCACCCCGCTTGATCCGGTTGGCGAGCTCGATCTCCTGCTTCGCGGTCAGCAAGGAGATCGGTTTGATGTCTTTCAGGTAGGAGCGGATCGGCTCCGTCATGCCGCCTGTCGTTTCTCACGCAACGCGGCGTGAGCCGCGGCCAGACGGGCAATCGGCACGCGGTACGGCGAGCAGGACACGTAGTCCAGCCCGGCGCGGTGGCAGAACTCAATGGAGGACGGCTCGCCTCCATGTTCGCCGCAAATCCCGACCTTGAGCTGGTGGCGGACGCTGCGGCCTTTTTGGGTGGCCATGCGCACCAGCGCGCCGACGCCTTCCTGGTCCAGCTTGACGAACGGATCCACGGCGAGAATCCCCGTGTCCAGGTAGGTCGGCAGGAACTTGCCGATGTCATCACGCGAGAACCCGAAGGTCATCTGGGTGAGGTCATTGGTGCCGAAGCTGAAGAACTCCGCCTCTTGGGCGATGGCATCCGCCACGAGGGCGGCGCGCGGCACCTCGATCATGGTGCCGACCTGATAGGACACCGTGACGTGGTACCGCGCCATCGTCTCGCGGGCCACGCGGTCAATGACCTCCTTGGTCACGTGGAACTCCTTCGGGTGGCCGACGAGCGGGATCATGACCTCCGGCAGCACCTTGACCCCGGCCTTGGCCAGCTCGCACGCCGCTTCGAAAATCGCCTGGGCCTGCATCTCGTTGATCTCCGGATAGGTGATGCCCAACCGGCAGCCGCGATGGCCCAGCATGGGATTGAACTCGTGCAGGTGGTGCACGGTGTCCGTCAGCTCCTGCGCGGGGATCCCCAACTGCCCGGCGACCCGGGCGATGTCCTCCGGTGTTTGCGGGAGAAACTCGTGGAGCGGCGGGTCCAGCAGCCGCACCGTCACCGGCAGGCCTTCCATCGCGGTGAAGATGTCAATGAAGTCCTGTTTCTGGAACGGCAGCAATTTCTTCAAGGCGGCCTTGCGGGCCTCCACGTTCTTGGCCACGATCATCTGGCGCACGGCCGGCAGCCGCTCCTCCCCGAAGAACATGTGCTCGGTGCGGCAGAGGCCGATGCCTTCGGCGCCAAACTCGCGCGCGGTGCGCGCATCCTGCGGCGTGTCGCCGTTGGTGCGCACGCCGAGCCGCCGGGTCTGATCGGCCCAGCTCAAGAGCTGCTTGAAGCTGCCGGTCAGCTTCGGTTCCACCAGCGGTACGGCTCCGAGGATGACCTCGCCGGTGGTGCCGTTCAAGCTGATCACGTCGCCTTCCTTGACGACGATCGAGCCGGCCTCAAACCGGCCCTCCTCCTCCCGGACGATGATGTCGCTGCAGCCGACGACGCAGCACTTGCCCATGCCGCGTCCCACGACGGCCGCATGGCTGGTCATGCCGCCGCGCGCCGTCAAAATCCCCTGCGCGGCCGCCATGCCGGCGATGTCCTCCGGCGACGTTTCCTGGCGGACCAAGATGACCTTCTCGCCCTTCTCCGCCAACTCCACGGCCCGGTGAGCTTCGAACACCACTTTCCCGACGGCCGCGCCAGGCGAGGCGGGCAGCCCCTTGGCGACCGCTTCAAACTTGGCCTTGGGGTCAATGGTCGGGTGCAGCAGCTGGTCAATGTGGCTGGGCTCGATGCGCAGCAGCGCGTCGTCGCGCGAGATCAGCCCTTCCTCGACGAACGCGACGGCGGTGGCCACGGCGGCCGCGGCGGTCCGCTTGGCCGAGCGGCACTGCAGCATGAAGAGCGTGCCTTCCTCCACGGTGAACTCCAGGTCTTGGACTTCCTTGAAATACCGCTCCAGCTGTTGGCCCAGCTTCACCAGCTGGTTGTAGAGCTTGGGGAACGCGTCCTTCAGCTTGGCGATCGGGAGCGGGGTGCGGATGCCGGCCACCACGTCTTCGCCTTGGGCGTTGACGAGGTACTCGCCGTAGAACACCTTCTCGCCGGTGCTGGGGTCGCGGGTGAAGCACACGCCAGTCATGGACTTCGGCCCCATGTTGCCGAACACCATGGACTGGACGGTGACGGCGGTGCCGAGGCTGTCCGGGATGTTGTTGAGTTTGCGGTAGGTGATGGCGCGGGTGTTCTTCCACGAACCGAACACGGCATTGATCGCCAGCCGGAGCTGCTCCATCGGGTCGTCGGGGAACGACACGCCCTTGTGCTCCTTGATGAGCGCTTTGTATTCGCCGACGAGCTCTTTCAGCGCCTCGGCGGACAGATCGGAATCGTTGGTGACGCGGTTGGCCTGCTTCTTGGCGGTGAGGGCGCGCTCAAACACCTTGTGCTCCACCTCGAGCACGACGTCGCCGAACATCTGCACGAAGCGGCGGTAGGCGTCATAGGCGAAGCGCGGGTTGCCGGTCTTGTTGATGAGGCCTTGCACGGCGCGGTCATTGAGGCCCAGGTTCAAGATGGTGTCCATCATGCCCGGCATGGACACGGCCGCCCCCGACCGCACGGACACCAGCAGCGGATTGGCCGGGTCGCCGAAGCCTTTGCGGAGGACCGATTCCAACCAGCGCACTTTTTGCACGAGCTCCTTGTCCAAGCCGTCCGGCCAGCGCTGATTCAAGTCGTAGTAGGTGAGGCACGCTTCGGTGGTGATCGTGAAACCGGGCGGAACCGGGATGCCCAGATTGGTCATTTCGGCCAGGTTGGCGCCTTTGCCGCCGAGCAGCTTCCGCATGCTCGCGCTGCCGTCCGCTTTGCCGTTGGCGAAGGCGTAGATGTATTTCTTGCCTTTCGCGGCGCCGTCAGCGGAGACGGCGGCCGGGCGCGCAGGCTTGGCGGTGGGTTTAGCCGCCGGGGCCGCGAGGCGCGAGCGCTTGGGTTTCGTCTTCAAGGCGACAGTCCGTTTCATCGCGTGGTCAATCCTTTCCGGGGGTTGGTTGCAGCAATTCGAGTTGGGACAGGTCAGCAACCCGCTCAGTATACAACACCTTGATGGCGTGCATCAACGCCAAGCGGTTCTGCTGCAGCGCGCCGTCGGGCACATTCACCATCACCCGGTCAAAGAAGTCGTGCAGCGGCTCGAAAAAAGCCTGCCCGTACAGCGTCGTCGCTTCGGCGTAGGAACCCGCGCCGATCAATTGGGTGATGCGGTCCTTGTGGGTTTCGTAGCGCTCCCACAACGCGCGCTCAGGCGATTCCTGCAGCAAGCTGGGGTTGACGCTGGAGGGCTGCGTCTTCGCGGATTTCAGGATGTTATGCGTCCGCTCAACCACTTTCGCGGCCTGCACGAGCTCGGGCTTCTGCCCCAGCGCTTGCAGCGCCACCATGCGCTCCATGGCATTCACCAGGTCTTGCCCTGGCGAGGCCAAGACGGCGGCGATGACGTCGCGGCGAGGGGTGGGGTGGGGCCACGCGAAGGTGGACAACCGCTCAAAGATGTAGCGATGCATGCGCTCGGCTGCAGCCGCCTTGCCCTGCGCGAACGGCGCGAGCGGCTGCCAGTCGGTGAAGAGCTGCGCAAGCGACAGCGGGCGGCGGACGAGCCACGCAACTTCCACGATGCCTTGCGCCGCGCGGCGCAGCCCGAAGGGATCTTGGTCGCCGGTGGGCTCGATGCCGACGGCAAAGTAGCTCGCCAGCGTGTCGTACTTGTCGAGGATGGCCAACGCCCTGCCGAGGAGGGTCTGCGGCGCCGCGCCTGCGAGGGGCAGGTAGTGCTCTCCAATCGCCTCAGCGACGGCGGCGGACGCCCCGCCGGCTGCGGCGTAGTGTTTCCCCATGATGCCCTGCAGCGTTGGGAACTCTTTGACCATCGTGCTGACGAGGTCGGCTTTGGACCACTGGCACGCCTGGCGCAGGTCGTCCGTTTCTTGCGG
Organism: Candidatus Omnitrophota bacterium; assembly: GCA_023247215.1. GTDB lineage: Bacteria > Omnitrophota > Gorgyraeia > Aquiviventales > Aquiviventaceae > JACPRA01. The sequence continues at coordinate 20,876 of JAHFGX010000026.1, read as the reverse complement.
GCTCAGGCTCCAGAGGCGCGCGAGGGTGCCGCTGAGCTTGGCGAGGCGTTCTTGTTTCTGCGCCATGGTGCCGGCCTTCTCATGGAAAGTCACGCCGGCGGCCTCCTGGCTCATCGTCGCGAGCGACCGCGCCCGGTCCTGCTCCCAGAACAGGAGGCTGTCCTGCAGGCGCGCGTTCAAGATGTGCTCGTACATCCGCTGCACCGCGTGCAGTTTCTTCGGCGCGCCGTCGAGCACGCCGATGAATTGCGGCAGCAGGGTTCCCGCACGAGTTTGGATCGCCACGACGCGCTGGTACTTCCCCATGCTGGCCAACAGCACTTCGCGCGGCAAGGCCAGGTACTTGGGATCAACGTGCCCGACGAACGCGACCGGCCGCTCGACCAGGTTGGTGATCTCCTCGAGGAGCCCATGCGTGGTTGCTTCCGGTGCCGGCATGCCGCGGTGCTGCGCGGCCGCCGTGGCGACCAGCTCCTCGATGCGCCGTCGCCGCCGGCGCTCGTCCAGCACGATGCCCTGCTTGGCGAGCGCGGACCAGAACCGTCCCGGCATGGCGATAGCCGTCTTGCGGGGCCGGATGGGTCCGCCGATGAGGGTCGTGCGGCCGCTGCGCAGGCGCCCGGCGGACACCGGGACCAGCCGCGCGCCGTACAGCGCCAGCAGCCATCGGATCGGCCGGGCGAAGCGCAGCGCGCTGTCATCCCAGCGCATCGTCTTCGGAAACCGGACCCGCCCCAGGAGCTGCTCAAGCAGCTTCGGCAACACAGCCGCCGTCTGGCGCTGCTGGGTCGGCTTCACGAGGTAGACGTACTCGCCTTTGTCCGTCTGGGTGAGCTTCACCTGCGGCACGGTGCCGCCGCGGCTCCGCAGGAAACCTTTCAGCGCGGCCGTCGGCTCGCCCTCCGGCGTGAAGGCGGCCTGCTTGGACGGGCCGCGGATCTCCTCGGCCGGCAGCGTGTGCGTGGCTTCAAGCTGATTGATGCGCAGGACCAAGCGACGCGGTGTGCCGAATGCCTCCATGGCGGCACACCGGAGTCCGGCCTCTTGGAACAGCCGCTCGCCTTCCCGGCGGAGTTGCTCGACCGCGTCAGGGAGGTAGGCGGCCGGCAGCTCCTCCGTGCCGATTTCAAACAACAGATCGGCCGCGCGCGCTGTTGAGCCGCGGCGCGGCGCGCGGCGGGCCTTAGGGTTTCGGCTGGGCATCGCTCTCGGCGGGTGTGAGGTAGGCATCGGCGCACCGCTTCGCCAGCGTGCGGATGCGCAGGACGAAGCGCGGTCGGTCGGATTGGCTCACCGCGCCGCGCGCATCCAGCATGTTGAAGGCGTGGCTGCATTTCAAGAGCTGCTCGTAGGCGGGGAGCAGCAAGCGGGTCTTCAGCAGTTTGGTGGATTCTTCTTCGCACCGGTCGAACAGGTCGCGGTACAGCGCGACGTTGGCCTGGGTAAAGTTGTAGGCGGAGCCCTGCTGTTCCTGCTCCCGGTGCAGCGCCCCGTAGGTGACGTGGCGGTTCCATGGCAGGTCGTAGACGTCGCGCAGCCCCAGGGCGAACATGGCGATCCGCTCCAGCCCGTAGGTGATCTCGCAGGAGACGTGCTCGACGTCCACGCCGCCCACTTGCTGGAAGTAGGTAAACTGTGTGGCTTCGAGGCTGTCCAGCCAGACTTCCCACCCCAGCCCCCAGGCGCCCAGCGTCGGAGATTCCCAGTCATCCTGCACGAAGCGGATGTCGTGGTCTTCGAGGACGATCCCGCAAGCGCGCAGGCTGTCGAGGTACAGCTGCTGCACGTGGTCCGGCGCGGGCTTCAACAGCACCTGATATTGATAGTAGCGCTGCATGCGCAGGGGGTTCTGCGCGTAGCGCCCGTCGGTGGGCCGGCGGCACGGCTGCACGTAGGCCGCGCGCCACGGCTTCGGGCCGAGCGCGCCGAAAAAGGTGGCCGGATGGAAGGTCCCGGCCCCCATCTCCATGTCGTACGGTTGGAGCACGAGGCAGCCCCGGCGCTCCCAGAACTGATCCAGCGTGCGGATGAGCTGTTGCAATTCCATGGTTACACCGGTGCGGGTTGCGGTCGTCCAAGCGTTTTTAAGGGGCGGTCAATCCGCCATCGAAGGAATTCGTCCAGCCGCTGCTGGAAGCCGTGGGCCTGCTGGTGCAGGAGCGGTTTCGGCGCATCCGCTTCCGCGCACGCGCGCAATGCTTCGAGCCACGCGGTGGAAATCGGTTCCGCGCTCGGATCAAGGTGCAGGCAGGCTTCGCACAGCAGACCGCCTTGCCCGGCGCTCCAAAAGCCCTGCGCGATCGTCGCCTGGTTGCAGCCCGTGCATTGATCGAGCTGCGGCTGGAATCCCACCAGGCGCAGCAGCCGCAGCACGAAGTGGACCCGCGTCGCCGCCCGCTGCTCGGGCCGGTCGGTGCTCAACTGGTGCAGCGTGGCGCGCAGCAGCTGGTACACGGCCGGCTGCGGCTCCTCCACCTCCAGGACGGCGTCCGCCAGCTCCACGAACGAGGCGGCCATCCGCATGAGCTCCCACTCCGTCGAGAACTCCTGGAACGACACCAAGAGATCGCATTGGCTGATCAGGTGGAGGGCGCTGCTGCGGCTATCATAGAAGACGATCCGGTTGATGGTCAATGGCTCCATCGGGCTGCGGTAGCGGCTGGGCTGCGGGCCGCGCAAGCCCTTGATCAATCCTTTGATCTTGCCGAAGCGGTCCGTCAGGCACGAGACCAGCGCGCTGGTTTCCCGGTACGGGTAGTGGCGCAGGACGATGGCGTCCGTGGTGTGGATGCCCATCAGAGGATCACGGCCAGCACGCGGTCTTCCATCGCGCGCATCCGGCGCTGCTGGGTCGCGCTGCGGTCTTCGTGCCCCAACCAGTGCAGCAGCCCATGGACGACATACCGGGCCAGCTCCGTCCGGTACGCGATGCCGTGGCGGGTGGCGTATTGCTTGGCGGCCCGGGGAGAAATCAGCACTTCCCCGACGATGCGCGCCGGGGCGGCGGGCCGGGTTCGAGTCTCCGCGTAGCGAAAGCTCAGCACGTCGGTGAGTCCCTGGTGGCGGAGGAAGCGCCGGTTGAGCCGGCGCATGGCGTCCGGAGAGACGAAGGCCACCTCAAGCTGCCCCGCCTCCGTGATGCCGAGCCGGCCCGCCGCCCGTCGAGACAGCCGGGTGAGCCAGGCCAGCGGCACCGGGTCGAGACGCTGGTGGTTCATCACGCGCACGCGCATCAGACGGGTGTGGCGCCTCCCGGAGCGGCCGCGCGAGGGGAGTTCCGTTCCGCTACGTCATAGGCGCGGATGATCGCCTGCACCAGCTCATGGCGGACCACGTCCTCGCCGCTGAAGGTCACGAACTTCAGGCCGGGCACATTGCGCAGGATCTCCTGCACATGGATCAGCCCCGACAGCCGGGCCGCAGGCAAATCCACCTGCGTGACGTCGCCGGTGATGACCGCCTTGGAATCATACCCCAAGCGGGTGAGGAACATCTTCATCTGCTCAATGGTGGAATTCTGGGCTTCGTCCAGCACGATGAACGCTTCGTTCAAGGTGCGTCCCCGCATGTAGGCCAGGGGCGCCACCTCGATCAGCCCGCGGCTGAAATAACGCTGGATGGTGTCCACCTCCATCATGTCGTACAGCGCATCGTACAGCGGGCGCAGGTAGGGATCAATCTTCTCTTGCAAGTCGCCGGGCAGAAACCCCAGCCGCTCCCCCGCTTCCACGGCCGGACGCACCAGGATGATCCGCGACACTTCCCCCTTCGTGAGCTGCTCGACGGCCATCGCCATCGCCAGGAAGCTTTTGCCGGTCCCCGCGGGTCCGATGGCGAACACCACGTCGTGGTGGCGCATCGCGTCGAGGTACAATTTTTGGCCGGGGGTGCGCGGCAGGATGAAGCGGCGCTTCGAGGGGACTTCGATGCGCTCCTGGTAGATCTGGCGCAGCTGGATGAGCTGCGGGTCGGCCATGGCCTTCAGCGCGTACTCGACGTCATCCTTGCGGATGGGCGCGCCCGCCCGGATGACCACCAGCAAATCATCGAACAGCCGGAACGCGCCGGACACGGCCGCGGGTTCCCCGCTGATTTTCAGCTCTTCCCCGCGCGAGACGATCGTCACCCCGAGCGCCTGTTCCACGCGGCGGAGGTGCTGGTCGTGCTTGCCGAAGAGCGCCTGCGCTTCGCGGTCATTGCGCAAGGCCAGAGACTGCTCAGCCATGCGCAGGTTATTTGCTGTAGGGGGCGGTGGACGCGTCGGGCTCGGAGCCCTCGTGGGCCGCGCCACGCGGGATGCGCAACGTCAACCCGGCGCGCAGCCGGTCCGGGCTGCGGAGCTGTTTGCGGTTGGCGTCGAAAATGCGCCGCCAGTTGCCGGCATCGCCGTACACATCAGCCGCGATGGACCAGAGCGTGTCGCCGGCTTTGACCCGGTAGGTGTCGTACGTGTCCGGCTCAGCCGTCTGCGGCACCTCTCCGGCCTCTCCCAAATCGGTTTCCGGCGGGGCCAGTTCTTGCAGGCCCACCGAACCCGGGGCCTGCCTGTTCGCGCGGAAGCGGGTGGGCAGTTCGATGTCGGTTTGGATCATCTGCCGGGTGGTCTTGGAGGGCCCAGCGGCCTCGGGCGGAACGCCCATCAGATAGCCGCGATTGCCGCCCGCGATGGTGCCGAGATCCACGCGCGGTTCCTGAACCAGTTGGCTGCCAGTCCGGCATCCCGCCACGACGACCAGCGTTCCCAACACTCCTCCGATCTGCCCCCAAACATTCCGATGCATGCGTCCTCCTCTGTGGAAGCCAATTACCGCGGCGCGGTGAGCGCCAATCCCAGTTCTTTCAGTTGCGCGGCCGAGACCGGCGACGGCGCCCCCGTCATCGGGCAGACCGCTTTCTGCGTCTTCGGAAATGCGATGACCTCGCGGATGGACTCGGAGCGCGTGACCAGCGCCACCAGCCGGTCCATGCCGAGCGCGAAGCCGCCGTGCGGCGGCGCGCCGAACCGCAGCGCGTTCAGCAAAAAACCGAACCGCTCGTCAATCGTCTCATCGGCCAAGCCGATCTGCCGCAGGATCTGGCGCTGGAGCGCGGCGTCGTGGATCCGGATGCTGCCCGAGCCCAGCTCAAACCCGTTCAGCACCAGGTCGTACGCCCGTGACCGCGCCCGGCCCGGCTCGGTCTTCACGAGATCAAGCTCGTCGGGATGCGGCGCGGTGAACGGATGGTGCTCCGGGTCCCACCGGCGCTCCTGCGCGTTCCAGTGGAACAGCGGGAAGTCCGTGACCCAGCAAAAGGCCCACTGCTCCGGCGACGTGCGCAGGTCCGGTTTGTCGGTCTGGTGGCGCTGCATCGCTTCGGCGTGCGTGAGGCGCGGGAATGGGTTGGGCAGTTGAACGGTCAGCACCGACGCGAACGCGTCGCGCAGCACCTGCTCGACGATGCGGAACACGTCTTCTTCATCAATGAACGACAGCTCGAGGTCGAGCTGGGTGAACTCCGGCTGGCGGTCGGCGCGCAGGTCTTCGTCCCGGAAGCAGCGGGCGAACTGGAAATACCGCTCGGCCCCGGCTACCATCAAGAGCTGCTTGAAGAGCTGGGGCGATTGCGGCAGGGCGTAAAAGTCGCCGTGGTTCAGCCGCGAGGGCACGAGATAATCCCGCGCGCCCTCCGGGGTGGACTTCGTCAGCATCGGCGTTTCGACTTCCAGAAATCCGAGGGTATTGAGCTGCAGCCGCAGCGCGTGCGCGAGCTTGTGGCGCAGCTCCAGCTTGGCCAGGCTCGCCGGCCGGCGCAGATCCAGGTACCGCCAGCTCATGCGCACGTCCTCGGAGATGTCCGCCTGATCGTTAATCTCAAACGGCAGCGTCTCGGCGCGGTTCAGGACGGTCAGCTTCGCCGCCTGGATTTCCACCAGGCCGGACGGCAGCTTGGGATTCTCGGTGCCTTTGGGACGCGCGCGGGCAAGCCCTTCGATGGCGACGACCCACTCCGCTCCCAAGGCGCCGGCCTCCGCATGGAGCGCGGCATCCGCCTTGATATTGAACACCACCTGGGCGAGTCCGCTGCGGTCGCGCAGGTCAATGAACCGGATGCCGCCATGGTCCCGCCGCCGGTGCACCCAACCGCAGAGGGTGACCGTCTGGCCGATCAGCGAGTCGCGAAGCTCGCCGCAGGCGTGGGTGCGCTTCATGCGCGGACCGCCTCCAGGAACGCCTCCAGCGGCAGCGTGCGCTGTTCCCCGCCCGCCAGGTCTTTCATCGTGACCGAACCGCTTTCCAACTCCTGCGCGCCGAGGATGGCCACCACCTGGCAGTGCAGTTGGTCGGCCTCCCGGAACTGCGATTTCAGGCTGCGCCCGTCGTAATCCATCGTGGTGCGGGTGCCCTGCTGGCGCAGGCGCTGTGCTAGGCGAAAGGCCTCGGGCATCAAGTTCGACTTCGGCGGGATCGCCACGTAGACGCCCTGGCGCGCCTCCGCCACGGGAACCGGGTCCACCGGACGCGCGGCCATCAAGACGCGTTCGATGCCGGCGGCAAACCCGCAGGCGCCCACCGCCGGCCCGCCGAATTCTTCGACCAGATGGTCGTACCGCCCGCCCGCCGCGACGGCGTCCTGCGCGCCCAGCCGCGGGGAGCGGACTTCAAAGACGGTGCGCGTGTAGTAGTCCAAGCCGCGCGCGAACACGTGCGTGTCGTCAAAGGCGATGCTGCCGGCTTTCAGGCCCTGGCGCACCGTGTTGAAATGCGCCACGCAGGCCTCGCACAGCACGAACGGGGTGGGCGGCAGGCCCGGTTGCCGCTCTAAGCTCTTGACCGCCTCTTGGGCCAGCGCGCGGCATCCCGGCTGTTTGCAGTCCAGCACGCGGAAGATGTTTCGATCAAAGCGGGCCTGGCAGTCTTCACACAGCTTGGCGCGGTGCGGGGTCAGCCGCTCTTGTAAATGCTGCGCGCCGCGCGCCTGGTCCTCGCGGCAGCCCATGCTGGCCAGCCACACGGTGGCGTCAGCCACGCCGCATTCGAGCAGCGTGTGCACGCACAGGGTGATGATTTCGACATCCACCCACGGGCTGGCGGAGCCGATCGCCTCCGCCCCGTATTGATGGAACTGGCGCAGCCGCCCGGCCTGCGGCCGTTCCGCGCGGAACATGGGACCCAGGTAAAAGAGCTTGGCAAATCCTTCCGTTTTATGGAGGTGGTGCTGCAGGTAGGCGCGCACGACCGGTGCCGTGCCTTCCGGGCGCAGGACGATGTCATGCCCGCCTCGGTCGGTGAAGCGGAACATCTCTTTCTGGACGATGTCGGTGGTTTCGCCCACCGAGCGCAAAAAGAGCGCCGCGTCCTCAATGACGGGCGTGCGGAGCTCGCGGTAGCCGTAGCGCTGGGCGATCGTGAACACGGAGGATTCAAGGCGGCGCCACGCCGTCAGGTCGTGGGCCAAAAGGTCTGTCGCTCCCCGCAGGGTCTGGAAGGGCATGCGAGACGAAAAGCCGGCGCCTTACTTGATGTGCAGGCGCATCAGCAGGCCGGGCTTGAAGACCACCACCCGCTTGGAGGGGACCGGCACTTCCTGCCCGGTCTTCGGATTGCGGCCTCGACGGGGTGCCCGCTGCTTCACTTTAAACACGCCGAAATTGCGCAACTCGATCGTCTGCCCTTCTTTCAGGGTTTCGACGATCTGATGTAAGGTTGCATGCACCACCCGCTTGACGTGAAGTTGAGTGATGCCGCTGTTTTTGGCGATCTTCAGGACGAGGTCCTTCTTGGTGAGCGTCATGGCTACTACCCTAGCACAGGGATGGAAGGTTTGTCAACCCCCTCAGCACGAGGCAGTTGACGCATGCGCATGGGCTGGGCGGTCCGGAGCTGGTGGGAGCGGATCCGCACGCTCTCCGGCCCAAAGAGCTGATCCAGCGCCTCTAACAACTCCTGCTGAGGCTGCACGTTGAATTCGTCCGGCAGCTTGAGGCGCGTCGGCAACGCTTCCGGCACGGAGACCGTCAGGTAGATGGGCACGGACCCTGGAAACCGTCCCAGCAGGCCCCGGAGTTGCTCCAGCAGCGCGCGCTCCACCCCCTGGGTTGGCGTCTGCATCATCAGCTCCACGGCTTTGGTCAGCCGGCTGCTGCCCTGTTCCATGGGAAAGATTTGCTGCGCGAGCAGCCGGGGGCGCTCCTCCTGGATGGCGACCCGGCCTTCAAGAAACAGGATGGCGGCGGTTTTGAGCTGCGGCGCCAACTGCGGAAAGACTTTCGGGAAGACCAGGACTTCGATCTCCCCGTCCACGTCCTCCATGGTGCAGATGGCCATCTGCTCGTTGGTCTTTTTGGTGGTGGTGAGCTTGATCTTCGTGAACATGCCCCCGACGATCACCGTGGTGTCGTCGGGCAGCTGCAGGATGCCGCGGGAGGTCGTCGTGGTGAGGGCGCGCAGCAGCCGCTCGTATCGGGACAGCGGATGCCCGGACACATAGAAGCCCAGGAGCGTTTTTTCAAACGCCAGTTTTTGGCTTTCCGGCCACTCGCGGGCCGGCGCGGCCGGGGCCGACGGATCAGCCGACGCCGAGGCGGCCTCGGAGGTCGCCGCGCTCAAAGCGTCAAACAGCGTGAACTGGCCGCGCAATTCCTCGCGCTGCCGGGTCGTCGCCTCTTCCAGCACGTTGCCGACCTCCGCCATGAGCGAGGCGCGGGAGGGGCCCAGGCTGTCGCAGGCGCCGGCCTTGATGAGGCTCTCCACCACTTTGCGGTTGGCCAGACGCAGATCCAAGTTCACGCAGAGCGCATCCAGCGACTGGAACCGGTCGATCTTATTGCGCGCCTGGATGATGGACTCGATGGCGGAGAGCCCGACGTTCTTGATGATTCCCAGGCCGCAGCGCAGCGCCCCGCGGGGATACGACTCACTCGGCTGCAGGACGGCGAAGGTGGCCCCGCTCTCATTGACGTCGGGCGGCAAGACGGCGATGCCCATGCGCTTCACTTCTTCCAGATACTGCACGAGCTTGTCGGTGTTGCCCATTTCACTCGTCAGCAGCGCGGCCATGAATTCCAGCGGGTAGTGCGCTTTGAGGTACGCGGTGCGGTAGGAAATCAGCGCGTACGCCGCTGAATGTGATTTATTAAAACCGTACCCCGCGAAGTGCTCCATCAGGTCGAAGATGCGGTTGGCGGTGCGCTCCTGGATGCGCTTGGTCTTGCAGCCCTCCAGGAACGCCTTGCGCTGCGCCTCCATGACCTCGGCGATCTTCTTCCCCATCGCGCGCCGCAGCAAGTCGGCTTGGGCGAGCGAGAACCCCGCCATCTCGCTGGCGATCCGCATCACCTGCTCCTGATAGACGATCACACCGTAGGTCGGTTTGAGGATGGGTTCGAGCGTCGGATGCTCGTATTTGAACGAGATCTGCCCATGCTTGCGCTTCATGAACTCATCGAGCATGCCGGAGCCGATGGGGCCGGGACGGTGGAGCGCCAGCACGGCGATCAGGTCCTCGAACTGCGAGGCGTTGATCTTGCGCAAGAGATCCCGCATCCCGCCGGATTCCAGCTGGAACACCCCGATGGTTTCCGCCCGGCTCAGGAGCTGATACGTTGCGGCATCGTCAATCGGCAGCGTGTCCAGGTTGATCGCCACCTGGCGCGTCCGCTGGATCATGGTGACGGCATCCTGGATCACGGTGAGCGTCCGCAGCCCCAGCAGATCAATCTTGAGGAGGCCCATCTTCTCGAGGGAGTTCATGTCCAGGCCGGTGGTGATCTGGCCGTCAGAGGTCTTGAAGAGCGGCATGTACTCCACCAGCGGCCGGTCGGCGATCGTGATGCCGGCGGCATGGGTCGAGGCGTGGCGGGTCAGCCCCTCCAGCGGCATGGCGATGTCCAGGAGCTGTTTGACCTCCTCGCTGGTCTTGTACAACTGCGCCAGCTCGGGCGCTTGCTCCAGCGCCATCTTGAGGGTGATATCCAATTCGTTGGGGATCAGCTTGGCCAGCCGGTCCACCTCCGCATACGGCAGCTTCATGACGCGGCCCACGTCGCGCACCACGGCTTTGGCCTGCATGGTTCCGAAGGTGATGATCTGCGCCACGCAGGTTTGGCCGTATTTCTTGATGACGTACTCGATGACTTCCGGCCGCCGCTCGTAGCAGAAGTCAATGTCAATATCCGGCAGGCTGACGCGCTGCGGGTTGAGGAACCGCTCGAAGAGTAAATCATATTTGAGGGGGTCAATGTCCGTGATGCGCAGGCAGTAGCTCACCAGGCTGCCGGCGGCGGAGCCGCGGCCCGGCCCGACGGGGATGCCGCGTTCCTTGGCGAAGCGCACGAAGTCCCACACGATGAGGAAGTAGCTGGTGTACCCGGCCTGCTTGATGACGGTCAGCTCATGCTGCAGCCGGCCTCGAAGCGCGTCATCCACGACGGCGTAGCGCCGCTGCAGGCCGGCCTCGCACAGCTCGAGCAGGTGCTGCTCCTGGGTGCGGCCCGGCGGCGGCTCGAAATTCGGCAGGTGCGTCTTGGAGAAATCCATCTCGAGGTTGCAGCGGTCGGCGATCTCAATGGTGGCGGCGATGGCGTCCGGCACGTCGGCGAAGAGCTCTTTCATCTGCTCCGCGGACTTGAGGTAAAACTCCGGCTTCTCATAGCGCATGCGGTGGGGGTCGTCCAGCGTGGTCTGCGTTTGGATGGCCATGAGCGCGTCATGCGACTGCGCGTGGGCCGGCTCCAGGTAGTGGACGTCATTGGTTGCCACCACCTTGACCCCCGCCTCTTTGGCCAGCTTGATGAGCGAGGGCCGGACCTTGTCTTCCTGCGCGATGCCGTGCCGCTGCAGCTCCACGTACACGTTGTCGCGGCCGAGGATCTGGCAGTAGTCGTCCAGCTCCCGCCGGGCGTGGTCGTATTGCTCCTGCTCCAGGTGGACGTTCAGCACGCCCTTGAGGCAGCTCGTCAGCGCGATCAGCCCCTCGCGGTGCTGCTTCAAGCTCTCTTTGTCAATGCGGGGTTTGTAGTAAAAGCCTTCCAGGTAGGCCAGCGTCACCAGGCGGATGAGGTTGGCGTAGCCGGTTTCATCCTTGGCGAGCAGCACCAGGTGCGCGTTGCTCTCCTTGATGCCGGTGCCGGCGCGGTCGGTACGATGCCTAGGCGCGACGTACGCCTCCACCCCGACGATCGGCTTGACGCCGCCTTTCATGCAGGCGTGGTAGAACTCCACCGCCCCGAACAGGTTACCGTGGTCGGTGATGGCGAGCGCGGGCAGCTTCAGCTCCGCGGTGCGCTTCACCAGGTCGGAGACGCGGCAGGCGCCGTCGAGGAGCGAGTAGGTGGTGTGCACGTGCAGGTGGACGAAATCAGCGTGCGCCATGGTTATCGCTCGGCAGTGGTCTGCGCGTGGAGCCCGCGCTTCGGTTGCGGGTTCGGTGTGAGCAGATTATACCGCACCAGCTTGCCCAGCGCCCGCATACCGTCGCGCCACGTGATTTTCTTCCCTTCCTCGTAGGTGCGGCCGTAGTAGGCGATGGGCACCTCGTAGATCCGCCAGTCGCTGCGCGCGAGCTTGGCGGTCATCTCCACTTCGACCCCGAAGCCGTTGTCCGTAAGCTCCAGCTCCTCGATGACCTCATGGCGGAAGGCCTTGAAGCCGGCCCACATGTCGGTGAGGTTGAGGTTGGTGAGCATGTTGGAGCAGACGGTCAGGACCTTGTTGCCCACGTAGTGCCAGAAGTACATCACGCGGTGCGGGCCGCCGTGAAAGCGCGAGCCAAACACGACGTCCGCCCGCCCCTCTTCGATGGGCGTCATGAGGGTAAGGTAGTCCTTCGGGTCGTATTCCAGGTCGGCGTCTTGGATGATGACGACGCGCCCCCGCGATGCCCGGAACCCGGTGCGCACCGCCGCCCCCTTGCCGAGGTTGCGCTCGTGCAGGATCACGCGGAGGTTGTGCGTCCGCAGCGGGGTGTGGATGGTGGGCAGCATCACCTCGCGGGTGCCGCCGGTCTGCTCGATGGTCCGCGCCAGCTCCGCCAGCCATTCCTGCGTGCCGTCCCGCGAGCCGTCGTCCACGACCACGATTTCTTTCTCCACGTCGGTGGCTTGCACGCGGTGCAGCAGGGTTTCGATGGTGGCGCGCTCGTTGTACACCGGAATCACCACGGACAGGCGCGGCCTCGGCAGCGGGGTCGGTTCAGGCATGGGCCGCCGGCGCGGTTTGGGCGATCATCAGGAGATACGACGGGATGATCCAGCCGTCGTCGGTGCGCGGACCGCCGGCGAGCGTCTGCTGCAGCGAGGGGAATTCCACCAGCCGCGCCGAAGGAATGCGCCGCTCCACGTGGTCAATGGCGCGGCAGTCGAGAACGCGCAGGCCCAGCTCGTGATAGAGCGCGCGCAGCTCAGCTTCAGTTTGCCAGTTGTGATACCCGCCTTCCGGCGAATTGCCTTCGCTGCGTCCCAGCACGCCGGCCGCGCCGGCTGGATCGCCGTGGTGCAGGCCGTAGCCGATGTAGTGCAGCGGCGGCCGGTGCGAGGCCACCAGCAACCCGCCGGGCTTCAAGGACTCCACCAGGCGCTTCAGGATGTCGCGGTAGTTGCGGCAGAGATACAACACCTCGGCGCAGATGACGACGTCGAAGCTGTTTGGGGCGACCCAGCGCCGCAGGTCGGTGAGATTGCCCCGCTGCAGCCGCACGCGAAGCCCGCGCTCGCGCGCGTGCTGGCGCGCCCGGCGGAGCGCAAAGATCGAGGCGTCAATCCCCATCAGGCGATGCCCGTCCTGCGCCAGCGGGATGAGCAGCCGCCCCGCCTGGCAGCCGGCGTCAAGGATCGCCAGCGTCCGGCCGCCGAACGCCTGCTGAAGCTGGGGGCGGATCAGCGCCAGATATTCCTCCGCCGCGCGGCTGGCCCGGGCGTCCTCGTGCATGTCGCAGAACGAGGGGTCCGTATTCAACACCGCCCGCCGCAGCTTGCGAAGCAGTTGCGCCATTATTCCCATTCGATCGTGGCGGGGGGTTTGGAGCTGATGTCGTAGACCGCGCGGTTCACGCCCTTGACCTCGTTGATGATCCGGTTGGCGATGCGGCCCAGCAACTCCGGCGGCAGCTTGGCCCAGTCGGCCGTCATGGCATCCTGGCTGGTCACCGCGCGCACGGCGATCACATGCTCGTAGGTGCGCTCATCGCCCATGACGCCGACGGTCTTCACCGGCACGAGCACCGCGAACGCCTGCCAGAGGCTGCGGTACAGCCCGCTGCGCCGGATCTCCTTGGTGACCCGCTCGTCGGCCTCCCGGACGATCCGCAGCCGTTCCGCCGTCACTTCCCCCAGGATGCGCACGGCCAGGCCCGGCCCGGGGAACGGATGCCGCCACAGCAGCTCATCCGGCAGCCCCAGCAGTTTGCCCAGCTCGCGTACTTCGTCCTTGAACAAGTCTCGCAGCGGCTCCACCAGCGAAAGGCTCATCCGCTTGGGCAGGCCGCCCACGTTGTGGTGCGTCTTGATGGTGGCCGAGGGCCCGCCCCAGGCGGACACGCTTTCGATGACGTCCGGGTATAGGGTGCCCTGGGCGAGGAACGACACGCCGCGGATCTGTTTCGCTTCGGCCTCGAAGACGCGGATGAACTCCCGGCCGATGATCTTGCGCTTTTGCTCCGGGTCGATCACGCCCCGCAGCGCGTTGAGGAACTGGTGGGCGGCATCCACGTACCGCACCCGCAGGTGAAAGTGGCGCCCGAACGTTTCCTTGATCTGTATCCCCTCCCCCGATCTCAGGAGGCCGTTATCCACAAAAATGCAGGTGAGCTGCTTGCCCAGCGCCTTGTGGAGCAGCAGGGCGGCGACGGAGGAGTCCACCCCGCCGCTCAAGCCCAGCACCACGCGGTTTGTGCCCACCTGCTGGCGAATGCGCGCGGCGGCGTCCTTCACGAAGGAGCGCATCGTCCATTTTCCGCGGCAGTGGCAGATATGGAAGAGGAAGTTCTTGAGGATGCGGCCGCCTTCTTCGGTGTGGGCGACCTCCGGGTGGAATTGCAGCCCGTAGAGCCGCCGCCGGGAATCCGCCATGGCTGCGGCGGCGGTGTTGGAGGTTTCGGCGTTGATGGAGAAGCCGGGGGGTGCCCGCTTCACCAGGTCCCCGTGGCTCATCCAGGAGACGAACTCGGGTTTGGTTCCGCGGAAGAGCCCATCCGGCTGGGTGACGCTCAGGACCGCTTTGCCGTACTCGCGCTTCCCGGCCCGCTGCACCCGGCCGCCCAAGCGGTAGGCCATCGCCTGCATGCCGTAGCAGATGCCCAACACCGGGATGCCGAGGCTGAAGATTTCCTTCGGAGGCAGCGGCGCCTTGTCTTGGTACACGCTGGCCGGCCCGCCGGAGAGGATCAGCCCCGTGGGCCGCTCCTGGCGAAGGCGTTGCACGGTGAGTTGCTGCGGCGGAATGATGCGGCAGTAGACGTGCTGCTCGCGGATGCGGCGCGCAATGAGCTGCGTGTACTGCGAGCCGTAATCGGCGATGAGGATGAGTTCGTGGGCTGGTCTCGTTCCGCGGCGGCGGGACGGGATCGCGCGCTCAGGAACGGCCGAGTCTGGCAACGCGCGCGCGGCTCTTAGGACGGTGATTCGAGGGTTGCTCAGCGGATTTGCGCGCCATGCCGACGCGCTGCACCTGTTGGAACACTTTGCCTTCGGTCTGAATGGACGGCGCGATGATGATCTCCGCCGACTGAAATTCCTTGATGGTTCGCGCGCCCACGGTGGCCATGCAGGTGGTCACCGCGCCCACCAGGTTTTGCGAGCCGTCGTCCGTCTGCGCCGGTCCGAACAGAATCTGCTCCAGCGAGCCGGTGGTGCCCACGTAGATGCGCGTGCCGCGCGGCAGGCTGGCGTGGGGATACGCCATGCCCCAGTGGTAGCCGTGGCCCGGCGCTTCCGTGGCCTTGGCGAAGGCCGAGCCTACCATCACCGCATCCGACCCGCAGGCAAAGGCCTTGCAGATATCCCCGCCGTTGCGCATGCCGCCGTCCGTGATGATCGGCACGTGCCGTCCCGTCTTCTTGTAGTAGTCGTCCCGCGCGGCGGAGAGGTCCACCGTGGCGGTTACCTGCGGCACGCCCACCCCCAGCACGCCGCGCGTGGTGCAGGCCGCCCCCGGCCCCACCCCGACCAGCAGGGCGGTCGCCCCGGTGTCCATCAGATCCAGGCCTTGCTGATGCGTCACGCAGTTGCCGACGATGACCGGCATTTTGATCGTCTTGAAAAACTTGGAGAAGTCGAGCGGCTTATAGATGGTGGCGATGTGCTTGGCGGTCGTCACCGTGGACTGGACGACGAACAGGTCCGCCCCGGCTTCCTGGGCGATGGCGCCGAACCGCTCCGCGTTTTGCGGGATGGTGCTCACCGCGCAGGGGACTTTGGCCTTCTTGATCTGCTCGATGCGCTTGGCGATGAGGGATTCTTTGATGGGGGCTTTGTAGAGCCGCTGGACGATGTTGGTGGTTTCTTCCACATCCCCCTGGATGATCTGCGAGAGCGCTTCGGTGGGATCGTCATACCGCGCCTGGACCCCGTCCAGGTTCAACACCGCCAACCCGCCGAGCTTGCCCATGGCGATGGCGAAGGTCACATCCACCACGCCGTCCATGGCTGAGGCGATGACCGGGATGCGGAACTTCACGCCGCCCACTTCCCAACGGGTGTCCACCTCCGCTGGGTTCAGGGTGGTGGTGCCGGGCACCAGGGCGATTTCATCGAAGCCGTAGCACCGGCGGGCGCGCCGTCCAATGCCGATCCACTCAGCCATTACTCGTTCTCTCCTCAGTGGTTAGCAGAGAAATGTGGCGGATTTCGAGCGCAGTTTGAGTGACGGAAATGCGACGCGGCAGGGATCGTGCAGCAACCATAGTAAATTCTATCGGGAATGAGCGACGTTGTCAACGCCACCCATGTCCAAAAAATGTCGAAGGGAGTTGGGACTGGCACAACCTACTCCACATCCCAACTCCTTCAACGAACGGTGCAACTGCCGAGCGCGGTGTGCCCGCGCCCGACTCGCGCTTACACCGCGGTCACGTTGCTCGCTTGCGGGCCTTTCGGGCCAGTCGTTACTTCGAACTCCACGGTCTGTCCCTCTCGGAGCGATTTAAAGCCTTCGCCTTGAATGGACGAGTGGTGGACGAAGACGTCCTTCGAGCCATCCTCCGGGGTGATGAAGCCATACCCCTTCTGATCACTGAACCACTTCACGGTTCCTTTTGCCATGTTTTCACCTCCTCTCAATGCGGTTGTCTTACGTTCTCGCCAAATATACGATGCGGCCCTGGGTGAGGTCATAAGGCGAGAGCATGAGCCCCACCGTATCGCCTTCCAGAATGCGCCGGGTCTGCCGCTGCATCTTGCCCGCCACATAGGCCAGCACGAGATGCCCGCCCTTGAGCTCGATGCGGAACCGCCCGTTGGACAACCGCTCAAGCACGCGGCCTTCAACCCCAATGGCTTCTTCCTTCGGCATAGGCGATGTCGTCCAGAAAAGAAAAAAACGCCGAGGAGTAGTAGCTTACAACTCCACGGCCTTTTTGGTCAGTTAAAAAGTCCACAAGCTGAAAACCACAATGAGAGATAATAGCAAACTTATCGCCCCACGTCAAGCCAAATCTCGGCTTATCGGCGAGGCCGGTAGATGAGCCCGACCACGGCACCGGCGGCGAGGCAATCCACCAGGGCTCCGGCCACCCAGCCGGCAGCCAGCGCAAAGGGGATTGGCAGCACGACGTACCAGATGGAGACGTCAATGATTGACAGCAGCAGCCCGATCAGGAAGCCGTAGCGCAGCCCTTGTCCCAGGCCCGGCTTGCCGGCCTCATAGCCCTTGGCGTAGATCCAGGCGAATACCAGCCCGAAGAGGAGCTGCCCCAGCGCCATCAGCCACATCATCTCATGTGACTCTCCCTTCCCGCGCCAGACGGATGCCGTCTGTTCATAGAGTCCCATGAGCAGCTTGCCGTGCACAATCATGTCGAGCACGAACGTCACCGCAAACGCCGCCCCGCCCGCCTCGACCCACCGTTTTGTGTTCATCTCAACCTCCTCGGAGTTCTCCAACCTGTGCCAACCTGACGCGTCTTCGTCGGTGCTGTTTAGTCCGGCACCCGGTTTTCCCATGCGGCTCAATTACTAGACGGGATCCGTGTTTCCACACCATGTTTTGGGCAGAACTTAACGTCAGCGCTATAACTTTCTCCACCCACGGGGCAGAAGCGATCTTTAGAACTAGGTTTTAATGGTAAGGCAGTCCTCGATTGCTTGTTCAAAGCTTCCTGGAGGTTTACTATATGCTGCTGGATTTCAACAGCCTCGAAACGCTCAAAGGGAACTTTCTGTTTGTAGGTGCTGTCCATGATGTCGTACCACGAGCGAATTACCTTCTGACGTCCGGAAATGTCTGCTGTCTCGTCGAGAAGGCTGGTTTCAAATTGTCCATAGGGTGTTGCTTCCTGTTCTTGAGGTGTCAACTGTTTATACCAGGATTGGATGAGAGGCTTACGCCGTTCCTGTTCAGCTTGTTGTTTTGCTTGGGTTTGTTCGCGTTGCCACTTATCGAAGGAGTCTTGGATTTGCCAAGAAGGAGTTTCTACCAAAGTACCTTCCCAAGTTTCGTAGGAGATATCTTTCTTTAATTCAGGCTCAATAGTGTTATACCAGGTTTGGATGACAGCCTTGCGAGCATTGCGTTCAGCTTCAGAGACGGCAGTAACCAAGCTAGTTTCATTAATCTTGACCCAACCGCCACTTTCGTTGTTCCAATAATGCGTTTCACCTGTAGTTTCGTTGATTCGCATAACCTGTCCGCCGATCTGTGTCACTTTGAATAAAGGAGATGGCTTGGTGGAGAAAGTTGTATGTTGCGTCTGCGCTGATGCACGGGCTTGCTGAGCAACTCGGTACTGTTGACTGACGTAGACAACAGTTAACAGACTCATTACCCAAAGGATCGCCTTGAGTTTTGAGCTCATTTACCAAGGATTCCGAGTCCCTTTTTTGCCTGTATAGGGATTTGCATTTCCCTTAGTGCTCCAGTTATCTAAGCGTGAGTTGTTTGGGGCTGTGCGGAAGTGACCTTGTCGGTAGGTGCCGGTGCGATCTACAGAGGGACGAACGGAGGTAGTTCCTCCCGTAGAGCGTCTCCCCTTGGCCTCGACAATAGGAATGACGCTCAGAAAGGTAAGCAAGACGAGCATGAGCCAACGCATTAGTCATCCTCCATTGTAAGTGTTCGATACTCGCCGCTTTCCTGGTCGTAGACTCCGACTTCTACTTTGCTACCGTAACGAGAAAACCGCTACCGTCTGAACTCTGTGCCAGTTTCATGAATCTTCGTCGGCCCTATTTAGGACGGCACCCGATTTGTGCTAGGCTACAAACCTTGCCGATCCATCCATTGTCGGTATTCCGTCAGCGCGATGCCATTGATGCCCTCAGAGCGGACCTCTCCTTTGAAGATGCGTCGCAGATTCTCATCGTAATACCCCATGTAGAAGGTCGAAAAGATTTCATTCGGGAGCGCCCCCTCATACGTGAGGTAGACGAAGTACACCAGCACCTCTTTACCTGCCGCAAGTCCCTGTCCATAGGTTGACCCCGCATCTCGTCCCGATCCTGCGCGTTTCGCCTCCTTCGGAAGGAGCATGGTCGCTGGCGGGAACAATTCGATAATATCCCCGTAACAGTTCACCCCTTTACTCGCAAACCGCTCATTGATCTCTTGTCGCGTGGCCATCGGGTGTTGGCGAAGGTAGTTGTAAAGCTGCCCCGTGATCTCCGTCGTGGCGTCCAGCAAACTTTGAAACGCCACGTCTCGCTCGGTCACTGTTCGGGCTGGATCGTCTGCTGTCTTGGTCGCGATGTCCAATAACTCGGCTGGCAAGGAGATCACTATCACTTTGTCATTCTTTCGCACATACTCATGGGCTGGCTGCTCACCGAGGTTGTAGACAGTATAGTTGATCCTCAGCCAGTTTCTGTGATCTGCTGGATCAGGATGGAAAGAGAAGGAGGGGTTCAGCACAGAAATGAACGGGCGTAGCTGAAGGGCAAGCTGCTTCTTCGATAAATTCAGACTTCGGTCTGCAATTTTCCAAGCCGCCCAGGGCGATGCAGCCGTCACCAGAATGAGCAACAGGTTCACCCACTGTTGCTTCAGGAAGTCGCACCTAGCATGACTCTGTTTGGTTCTATCGGTCGAATGAGGGTAACAATGCGTACCGCTCCGAACCGCTTGACCCTTGCAGGGGGTTCCGTCCTTCTTTGTCGCCTGGCAAATCATTTTGTTACCGGTCCATCAACTTCTTCAGTTGAAAACACAAACCCCGCCTGACCTTGCGGCCAGACGGGGTTGTGACTAATTCACGAACGGGTTCCTCAGGTAACGATGGCGAGGATGTCGTCGTCGTTGAGGAACACGTACTCTTTGTCATCCACCTTGATCTCGGAGCCGGAGTACTTCCCGAAGATGATCCGGTCGCCCGCCTTGATGCTCAGCGGGACCACCTTGCCGTTCTTCAGGGTCTTCCCCGTCCCAACGGCGATCACCTTGCCCTCTTGGGGCTTCTCCTGCGCCGCGTCCGGCAGGTAGAGCCCGCCTTTGGACTTCTCGGCGGAGCCCAGGCGCTGCGCGATCACGCGGTCGCCGATCGGCTTGAGCTTCAGGTGTGTCGAGCTTGCAGTTGCTGTGGCCATGCGTCCTCCGTTAATACATCCCCTCGCCACCGGGCATTCCGTGGCCGCCGGCTGGAGCCTTGTCTTTGTCTCTCTCCGGCAACTCGGTGATGAGAGCCTCGGTGGTGATGAGGAGGCCGGCGATGCTGGCCGCGTTCTGCAATGCGGTGCGCACCACCTTGGTTGGGTCAATCACACCCGCGTCGAACATATCCACATACTCGAGCTTCTCGGCGTTGAAGCCGACAGCGCCCTTCTCACTCTTCAAGCGCTGCACGACCACGGAGCCTTCCTGGCCGGCGTTCTCGGCGATCTGCCGGGCCGGAGACTCAATGGCGCGCTTGACGATCTCGACGCCGATCTGCTCGTCGCCGGAGAGCTTGAGCTTCTCCAGCGCGGAGAGGGCGCGCAGCAGGGCCACCCCGCCGCCAGGCACGACGCCCTCTTCCCGGGCGGCCTTGGTGGCGTGCAGGGCATCCTCGACGCGCGCTTTCTTCTCTTTCATCTCGGTCTCGGTGGCCGCGCCCACGTTGATCTGGGCCACGCCGCCGGAGAGCTTGGCGAGCCGCTCCTGGAGCTTCTCTTTGTCGTAGTCGGAGTCGCTGTCCTCGATCTGCTTCTTGAGCTGGGCGATGCGCCCGTTGATCGCGGAGGTCTTGCCGGCTCCCTCGATGATGGTGGTGTTTTCCTTGTCGACCTTGATCCGCTTGGCGCGGCCCAGATCCTCGAGCTGGATGTTCTCCAGCTTCACGCCGAGGTCCTCGGTGATGGCCCGCCCACCGGTGAGGACGGCAATGTCTTCCAGCATGGCCTTGCGGCGGTCGCCGTAGCCCGGCGCCTTAATGGCGGAACACTGCAAGGTGCCGCGCAGCTTGTTGACCACCATGGTGGCCAGCGCCTCGCCGTCCACGTCCTCAGCGATCAAGACGATGGGGCGGCCCGCCTTGGCGACCTTCTCCAGCAGGGGCAGAAGGTCCTTCATCGCGGAGATTTTCTTCTCGTAGATGAGGATGTACGGGTCGTCCAGGACGCATTCCATCCGCTCGGCGTCGGTGACGAAGTAGGGCGACAGGTAGCCCTGGTCAAACTGCATGCCTTCCACCAGGTCCAGCGCGGTCTCGGCGGATTTCCCTTCCTCAACCGTGATGACGCCGTCCTTGCCGACCTTGTCCATGGCATCGGCGATCAG
>JAHFGX010000025.1 GCA_023247215.1 Candidatus Omnitrophota bacterium | reverse complement strand
TTGACCCCCACGCGGATGGGAACGCGCCGGGCCTGGGCCCGCTCCACCACCTCGCGCACGCGCTCGGTCTGGCGGATATTGCCCGGGTTCCAGCGGATTTTGTCGAAGCCGGCCTCGATGGCCGCGAGAGCGAACTGCGGATGGAAGTGGATGTCCGCCACGAGCGGCACCTTGTTGGCCTCGCGGCGGATCTCCGGGAGCGCCTGGGCCGCCTCGATGGTCGGCACGGCCACCCGCACAATCTCGCAGCCGGCCGTGGCCAGCGCGCGGACCTGCCGGACCGTCGCCGCCACGTCGGCGGTGTCCGTCTTCGTCATGGACTGGATGGACACCGGCGCGTCGCCGCCGATCGTCACCGAACCGACGCGGACCGAGCGGGTCTTCCGTCGAGGCCTGGGGACCGCAGCCGTCAGTTGCGCCACCAGTGTTGGATCTTTTCCAGCACCCGAAGCCGCTCCAGATCATTCACGGATACGACGGCCGCGATCAACAGCAGGAACGCCATGCTGACCTGGGTGGCCTTTTCCTGCACGCGCAGGCTGACGGGCCGGCCCCGGAGACGCTCAATGGCCAGGAACAGCAGATGGCCGCCGTCGAGGAGCGGGAGCGGAAACGCGTTGAAGATCGCCAAGCTGAGGCTGAACAGGCTGGCCAGATACAGCAGAGGGCTCAGGCCCATGCGCGCCTGCTCGGAGATCATCTGGGCAATCCCGATCGGCCCGGTCAGCGACTCTTTCATTGACGCATGCCCGGTGACCAGCGCCCACAGCGAGAGGCCCATGTGCCAAACGAACTCGGCCTGCTTCTGGAGGGTTTTCCCGATGGCGCTCACCGGGTCCACCCGGTACGTGATGAACGCGCCGCTGGGCCCGATGCCCATCAAGCCGACGGTCTGGCGGCGCCCGAACGGATCGGTCATCTCCTGCGATTTTGGCGTGATGGTCAGCGCAATGGGCGCGCCGGCGCGGTCCACCGCCACCGCCAGGGGACGGCCGGCGGCGCCATGCACCACGCGCGTCAGATCCTCCCAGGTAGTCACCGGCCGGCCATCCACGGCCGTAATCCGGTCGCCCTCCCGCATCCCCGCCGCCTGGGCCGGCATGTTGTCCATCACGCGCCCGACCGACGGCACGAGCTCCGGATAGCCGATCACCAGCACCACCCATAACGCCAGCGTGGAGACCAGCGCGTTGACGAACGGGCCGGCGGCGATGATCAGCGCCCGCGCCGAGGCCGGCTTGGCGGAGAACTCATCCGAGGCGGGCGCGCCGTGCGCGCGCTCCTCTTCTCCGGCCATTTTGACGTAGCCGCCCAGCGGAAGCAGGCAGAGACAATACTCGACACCGCCGCGCTCCCACCGGGCCAGCACCGGCCCAAACCCGATGGCGAAGCGCAAGACGCGGACGCCCATCCAGCGCGCCACGACAAAATGCCCGGCTTCATGGACGATAATCAGAAAACTCAAGACCGCAAGCGAGATCAACCACGACATCGGTGTGCGCTCTGCTCCTTTGAGTTCATGAGCCCCAGCTGAGCGGTGGCGCGCGCCCAGCGATCGCATTCCAAGATCTGCTCCAGCGTCGGATGTGAAATGACGGTCTGCTGCTCCAACGTGCCCCGGATCACCTGCGGGATCTGCCCGAAGGACAGCTCGCCCCGCAGAAACGCCGCGACGGCGACATCGTTGGCGGCGGACAGCACCGCGCAGGCTGATCCGCCCGCCCGCGCCGCGTCCTGCGCCAGCCCCAGGCATGGGAACCGCGCCGCGTCCGGCTCATGGAATTCCAGGCCGGAGAGCGCCGTCCAGGAGAGCCGTTCCCGCGCCGCCGGCCAGCGATCCGGAAAGCTCAGGGCCGCTTGAATCGGCAGGCGCATGTCGCACGGCGCCATCTGCGCCAGGCAGCTTCCATCGTGCAGCTCCACCATTCCGTGCACGACCGCCTGCGGATGGATCACCACGCGAATCTGTTCCAGGGGCACCCCGAAGAGCCAGCGCGCCTCGATCATCTCCAGCCCTTTATTCATCAGCGTCGCCGAATCTACGGTGATCTTCCGGCCCATCTGCCATTTCGGATGCCGCAGCACCTCTGCCGGGGTGGCCTGCGCGATGCGCTCCGCGGGCCAGGACCAGAGAGGGCCGCCGCTGCCGGTGATGATGAGGCGCTCGACATGCTCGCGCGGCACGCCGGCCAGCAATTGGAAGAGCGCGGCATGCTCGCTGTCAATCGGGATCAACCGGACGCCGCGCGATCGGGCCAGCTCCGTCACGAGCTCCCCGGCCAGGACCAGCAATTCCTTGGACGCAATCGCCACGTGTTTGCCGGCTTCGATCGCTCGGACCAACGGGACCAGCGCATCGCTCCCTGACGTGGCCACCACCACCAGGTCCACGTCCGGATGCGTGGCGACGCGCGTGAGCCCGTCAACCCCCGCGCACACCTCCACCCCCGGCAGCCCGTGCCGGCGCAGCGCCTCGGCCTGGCCCGCGTCCAACACCGCGGCCACCTGCGGGCGATGCCGTCGGACCTGCTGGCCCAGCGCCTCGGCGTTCGACTTCGCGGAGAGGCCGATGACCGAGAGCGACTCCGGATGCGCCGCCGCGACATCGAGCGTGCTCACCCCGACGGAGCCGGTGGACCCTAACACCGCGATGCGTTTCATCCGTAAATCAGGAATCCGTAAAAAATCGGGGCGGTAAAGAGCAGGCTATCCAAGACATCCAGCACCCCGCCCATGCCCGGGAAGAACCGGCCGGAGTCTTTGATCTGGCAATCCCGCTTGATGAGCGATTCGGCCAAATCGCCAAGCTGGCTGCAGACCCCCAGGAACATGCCCAGGAGCACGGCCGCCGCCGGCCTGCCGGCCAGCCGCGGCACCATGCCCACGGCGACCCAGGCCGTCACGCCGCTGAACGTGACCCCGCCGACAAACCCCTCCACCGTCTTGCGCGGGCTGATGCGCGAGACGAGCGCGTGCCGGCCCGCCACATTTCCGACGGCAAACGCGCCGACGTCGCTCATCTTCGTTACCAAGATGAGGAACAGCACCAGCCACGCGCCCTGGTCCGGCGCGAACGCCCGGATGTAAAAGATATAGCTGAACAGGCCGGCGATGTAGGCCAGCCCGAAGAGGGTGGTGGCCAGCCCGCTTAAGGCTTCAAACGTGTTCTGCCGGGTGAACTGCCGCAAAAAAATGATGACAATGGTCGCCGGCCAAAAAATATCCCAGGACCAGTTCAGCATGGTGGCATTCGGCCCGAAGAGGAAGAAGGGCGCCTGCCCCCGCTCCCCCAGCGACCGCCATGCCACCAGGCTCATGAACACGATCCCCAGCCCCACGCCCAATGCCCGGTGGATCAAAATACCCCGGTGGCGCACCATCGTAAAAAACTCAAACAGCGCCAGCGCAGCGAAGATGATCACGACCAGGGAAAACACCCACAGCGGCGCGAAGCACAACGTCCACAGGACGAGGACAACTAACACCGTTCCGCTGCACACACGCAAGCAGAGGTTGCGGAGGTTCATGCGCCGGCCGCCGGGGCGCATGAACGCGGGGGGGCTTGTCCGTTCGAGCGCGCAGCACCGTGGGACGCGGTCCGGCCAAACCGGCGGTCCCGTTTCTGGTAGGCGGCGATGGCCTCCTGCAATTCCGCCTTGGTGAAATCCGGCCAGCAGGTGGGCGTGACGTACAGCTCGCAGTAGGAAATCTGCCACAAGAGGAAATTGGAGATCCGCTGCTCCCCGGAGGTCCGGATGAGCAAGTCCGGGTCAGGCAGCTCCGGGCAATAGAGCTGCCGACGGAACTGTTCCTCATCGATCTGCGAGGGATCCAGCCGGCCCTCGCGCGCTGCTTGCGCCAAGCGGCGTGCCGCGTCCACAATCTCCTGCCGCCCGCCGTAGCTAAGGGCCAGCGCGAGGGTCATGCGATCGAACCCGGCCGTTTCGTCCACCATGGCCTGCAGGTGGCGGCGCACGCCGTCCGGCAGCGCCTCGAGCCGGCCAATGGCCCGCAGCCGGATGCGCTGCCGGCGCAGGGTCGGAGCCTGAGACAACAAGAACTCATCCAGCAAGCGCATGAGATCGCGGATTTCCTGGGCGGGTCGGTCCCAGTTTTCCCAGGAAAAGGCGTACAGCGTGAGGGCCGAGATGCCCAGTTCGCAGGCGGCCTCGGTCACCCGCGTGACGGCGTCCGCTCCAGCGCGATGGCCCAACAGCCTCGGCAGGCCGCGCTGGGCGGCCCAGCGGCCGTTGCCATCCATGATAATGGCGATGTGCTGCGGGAAATGAGAGTCGTCCATGAGCCTCAGAAAACATAAGGGGGATGGGCGGTGCGTGCCGTCCATCCCCAAACCCGCGGTTGGAACGCCTCCGCGCGGAGTTGCTATCGCCGCTTCGTCTTGGACGCAGCGGCCGCCGCTGCGTCGGCCTGCGCTTGCAGCTGGTCCCGCTGCGCCTGAAGTTGCTCGATCGTCTTGAGCTGCTCCTCGACGTGGGATTTTAAGCCGTCTCGCTCCGTCTTGAGCGTGTCGCGCTCCGCATGGAGCGACTCCAGGTCGCCTTTGGCCGCCTCACGTTCTTTCTTCACGGCGTCGCGCTCTTGCGTCAGCGCGTCAAGCTCCGCCTGGAGATCTTCGAGTTGCAGCTCCAACTCCCCGCCCTTGAGCCGCTCGTCATCCAATCGCGATCCCACCCACGCCGTGGTCACGCCGAGCAGGACGCACAACACGCCTAATCCCGCCAGCCCGATCACGATGTTGCGGCGCACGGTGTGCCTGACTCCGGATTATTTGCTGAAGTTGGAAGAGGCCTGCGAATCCGACGATTCCGGCGGAGAGGACAGCTCGTGCGATTTCGCCAACCGTTTCGGCAACACGACAATTTCCACCCGGCGGTTCGTGCGCCGCCCGTCCGCAGTGGCATTCGAGGCGATGGGCCGGTATTCGCCGAAGCCGGTGGCGGACACCCGGCTGGGCTCTACGTCGCGCTGGCTGACCAGATAGGTCAGGACGGACCGCGCGCGGGCCAGCGAGAGCTCCCAATTGTCTTTCCAGCCGGAGCGCTTGATCGGCTCGTTGTCGGTATGCCCTTCGATGCCGACCGCTTGCCCGGCCAACTCCTGATTCAAGACGTTCGCGACCTGGTCGAGGACAGGGGCGGCCTCGTGGCGCAGCGCCGCTTTGCCGGAATCAAATAAAATCTGATCGAGGACGCGCACGACCAGCCCGCGCTCGTCAAACCCGATGCTGACGTCATTGGAGGCGATTTGGGAGGAGAGGCGCTGCTCCAAGGCGGCTTTGGCGGCCCGGAGCTGATCCGCTTCATCCGCTTTGAGCTGGGCGAGCGACCGCACCTGCTCCAGTTGGTTGCTCAGCGCCTCCAACTGCTGGATATCCCAGGGCGAGCGCGAGGAAAATTTCACCGCGCAGCCGCTGGCCGCGACCGCCATCACTCCGAGCATCACCGCTCCCAGCGTCCGCCGGAAGGCCTGCGTCATTCCCGCTCCTCCACCGTCGTGCTCATTGGTTATGGACTTTATCATACGCCCCTACCTCCGTCAAGGCCACCCCCTACCACGAGATCACGACACGGCCGTTAGCGCCATCTCCACCGGTGTAAATCGAGCCGGAACCCAGCGCCGATCCTCCACCACCTCCACCCGGAGCATTGCCTGGAGGTCCTGAACTGTTCGGATCGCACTGTCTGATCGTTGCGGTGCCTCCATTGGGGCTTGATCCGCCATGACCTCCGGAATCCACTCCGGCGGGACAGTCATCCAGCCCCGCGCTCCCTCCACTTTCTCCAGTCACCGTAATGGGGGCCTGCCCTGATCCGCCGCCTCCTGCGAGGCCTGGAAAGGACGTATTGCATGCCGGTCCTCCAGAGGTTCCCCCGTTTCCTCCGCCTTGCGCCCGGATGAGGATGACCCCTGCCCCCACGAACGCACTCTCACTACTTGGCCCACCGGACCCAGGGCAACCTGAGGTGGCGGCAGTGCCCTTCGCTCCCACAATCACTTGATACGTCCCCAACGGAGTGACTGACAGTGTCGCTTTTGCATATCCTCCTCCACCCCCGCCACCGCCACCTCTTCCGGGAGGTGGGCCACCTCCGTTGATGCCTGCGGGTCCACCCCCGCCGCCTCCACCCCAACATTCGACGGTCACCTGGGTGACTCCATCCGGAATGACAAAGTCCTGTGTCCCGTTAAACACTTGATTCCCGCCCCCTCCCGCTTGAGTGGGCAGCGTCCACGTGGAGCCATTGTAGACATTCAGCGCATGGGTCGTGATGTTATAGATGACCATCCCCTCGGCAGGGGAGGCCACCGCCTGCCGCTGGTCGGTCGTCAGGCGCGGTGGGAGGAAACCGGAAGCCGTGGAGGTCACCTCCAACGCCGCCACCGGGCTCGTCGTCCCAATCCCCACCTGGCCGGTGGGGGTGACGAGGACGGTGGGCTTACACTCCCCGTCATCCACGAAGCCGCTGCTATCCTCGTTGTACCAATCGGTGCCGGCCGGACAGGTGAGCGAATCCACCCGGTTGACCCCCTGGCCTGCCACCAGCAGCCGATGGGCCGGCAGGGGGGAGCTGCCGGGTTGCCAGGGCCCCCGGGTGGCGCCGATAGCTACCGAGTCCGTGGCCCGCAGCTCTTTGTAGACCCCGCGCGGGGAGGGATAGTAGGTGGTGAGGGTCAAGTCTTCGGCGAGGGCGTAGGCGGTCATCCCAAGCAGCACCAGAGGCACGAACCACACGGGCGGAGCCTGGGGTTTCATGGGCGACCTCCCGTCTTCTTCAGCCGTTTCGTCAGCGCACCACGAGGTCGCTGACCTTCTTGGCGCTGACGCCGCCCGAATCAGCCAGCCATTTGCGCATGGCCGGGGATTCCCGTTTGCTCTGCACCACCGCCCACACCAGCCATGCCAGCGAGACGGCCGCGATCATCCAGACCCACCACGCCCGGCTCTCGGCCTTGAGCATGAAGGGCACGAGCAAGATGCTGACCAGGTTCATCACCTTAATGAGGGGGTTCAACGCCGGCCCGGCCGTGTCTTTGAGCGGATCGCCCACCGTGTCGCCGGTGATGGAGGCCTTATGGGCGTCGGAGCCTTTGCCGCCGTAGTGGCCGTCTTCAATGAACTTCTTGGCGTTGTCCCAGGCGCCGCCGGCATTGGCCATGAAGACGGCCAGGAGCTGGCCGGCCAAGATGATCCCGGCCAAGAAGCCGCCGAGCGCTTCCTTCCCTAAGAGCAGCCCGACGACCAACGGGGTCAGCACGGCCAGAAGGGCCGGCCCGCGCAGCTCTTTTTGCGCCTCCTGCGTGCAGATGGAGACGACCCGGGCATAGTCCGGCGCGCGCGCCCCGGACCAGATCTCCGGATCTTGAATTTGGTGGCGCACCTCCTGGACGATGAGGAACGCGGCGCGGCCCACCGCCCGGATCGTCAGCGCGCTGAAGAGGAACGGGACCGACCCGCCGATCAGGAGGCCGATGAAGACCCGCGGCTCAGAGATGGACAGCGAGGCGGCCACCTGGGTGTAGCTCTGGGAGAGCAGCCGGGCGATGTCGGTGATGTACGCGTTGAAGAGCGAGACGGCCGCGATCACCGCCGAGCCGATGGCGATGCCTTTGGTGATCGCTTTGGTGGTGTTGCCGCACGCGTCGAGATCCGCCAGGACCTGCCGGGCTTTCGGCGGCAGCTTGGCCATCTCGCCGATGCCGTTGGCGTTGTCGGCCACCGGCCCGAACACGTCCATCGAGATGTTGTTGCCGGTCAGGGTGAGCATCCCGATGCCGCACATGGCCACCCCGTAGGCGATGTAGGTCGGATTCGTGCCGGCGTAAATGAGGCTGGAAGCCCCGATGGCCGCGGCGATCACCAGGATCGCCCAAACGCTGGACTCGTAGCCGATGGCCAACCCGGAAATGATCGTCGTGGCGTGGCCGGTCTGGGTGGAGCGGGCGATCAACTGCACCGGCGGCTTCTCCGGCGCGGTGAAGTAATCCGTGAGGTAATTGATCGCGATGGCCAGCACGATGCCCACCAGCGTTGTCCAGACCGGCCGCATGTCCAGTCCCGCGATCCCCAAGCTGGCCCACGCCGACAACCCGGCCGATCCCGGAAACCGCAGGTAATAGAAGCCGATCACGCAGAACCCGACCACGGACACGAGCGCGGAGACCGTGAACCCCAGATGAATGGCCTTCATCGCGTTGCGCGCCTCTTCCGAGGTGCGGACGAGATAGGTTCCGATGATGGAGCTCACAACCCCGATGGCCCGCACGAGCAGCGGAAAGATGACGCCTTTGTGCCCGAAGGACGCCCAGCCCAGGATCATGGCCGAGACGATCGTGACTTCATAGGATTCAAAAATGTCGGCGGCCATGCCGGCGCAGTCGCCGACGTTGTCCCCCACGTTGTCGGCGATGGTCGCCGCGTTGCGGGGGTCGTCCTCCGGCATATTCTTTTCCAGTTTGCCCACCAGGTCGGCGCCGACGTCGGCCGCCTTGGTGTAGATGCCGCCGCCCACCCGCATGAAGAGCGCGAGCAGCGTGCCGCCGAGGCCGAAGCCCAAGAGCACTTCATAGGCCCGCTCGCCATAGATCATGAAGATCAGCGTCCCGCCCAGCAGCCCCAGCCCGTCGGTCAACATGCCGGTGATGGTGCCGGTGCGGTAGGCGATCTTCAGCGCCTTGGCGAAGCTGGTCTGCGCGGCGGCGGCCACGCGGACGTTGCCCTGCACCGCCATGTTCATGCCGATGAGGCCGACGGTGGCGGAAAAGATCGAACCCATCAAGAACGCGCAGGCCCGGCCGATGGCCACGTGCTGCTCGCCGGCGGTAAAGTACAGCACCGCCGTCAGCAGCAGGACGAAGAGGGCGATCGTCTTGAACTGGCGGGTCAGGTAGGCGTTGGAGCCGGAGCGGATCGCGTCGCTGATGCGGCGCATCGCGTCCGTGCCGGTGTCGTGCCGCAGCATCTCCGCCGCCAGGAACCCCGCGTAGAACAGCCCCAGCACGGCGACCACGAGCACGCCCCAGAGGGCGACCTGCTCCCATCCCGTGAACGCCGCCGAATGCATCACGCTGAACAGTTCCATTAGCTGATCTGCTCCATTAACTCACCTTCTGTTGGTGAGAAGTGTCTGACACTTTTGCAAAAAAGTGTCAGACACTTCTAGCTCATGTTGTTGACGATAGGGACCAGGGGCCGACTTTGAAGGCTTGCTCCCGCTTCGAGCCGGTCGAGATCAAGCAGATCGGCACGCCCAGCAGCGCCTCCAACCGGCGCAGATACCGCTGGGCGGCGGCCGGCAGATCGTCAAACCGGTCAATCTCGCTGGTGTCGGATTGCCACCCGGGCAGCGTTTCGTAGACCGGCGCGCAGCGGCCAAGCTGGGCCGTGTTCGAGGGAAATTCGTCCAACGGCTGCGCGCCGTCGCGGTAGCCCACGCAAATCTGGACGGCCGGCATTGCGTCCAAGACGTCCAGCTTCGTCACGGCGATCGCATCGCAGCCGTTGACCCAGACCGCATGGCGGGCCACGACGGCGTCAAACCATCCGCAGCGCCGCGGCCGGCCGGTCGTCGCGCCGAACTCTTTTCCTTTGGTCCGGATTTGCTCCATGAGGAGAGCGGGAAATTCGGTGGGCAGCGGGCCTTCGCCGACCCGCGTGGTGTACGCTTTGACGACGCCGATCACCCGGTCAATGGACGTGGGCGGCACACCCGCGCCGGTGCACGCGCCGCCGGCGGTGGCATTGGAGGAGGTCACATAGGGATAGGTGCCGTGATCCACGTCGAGCAGCGTGCCCTGCGCCCCTTCGAAGAGCAGGCGCTTGCCCTGCTGCCGCAGGTCGTGCAGGAACCGGACGCCGTTGACGACGAACGGCCGCAGCGCGTCCCGGTAGGCCCGGTATTGCGAGGCGATGGCCTCAAATTCCACCGGCGGCGCGCCATAGAGGAGCCTCAAGACGCGGTTCTTCTCCTCCACGTTCCGGCGGAGTTTCTCGCGAAAGGCGGCGTCGTCCATCAGATCCGCCACCCGGATGCCGCAGCGGGCCACTTTGTCCACGTAGCACGGGCCGATGCCGCGTCCCGTGGTGCCGATCGGGCCTCCGCCACACTCCGTGGCGGATCCGCCAAGCATGGTGGCGGAGGCCCGCCGGGCCTCTTCCGCCGCGTCCAACCGGGTGTGATAGGGAAAAATCAGGTGGGCCTGGTCGCTGATCTTCAGCGCCCGCTCGACATCAATCCCGCGCGCGCGCAGCCGCGCGATCTCCTCCAACAGCGCCGCCGGATCAATGACCACCCCGTTGCCGATGACGCCGATCTTGCCGGGATGGAGCAGGCCTGACGGGATGGTGTGGAAGATGAACTCTTCATCCTCCACAATGACGGTGTGGCCGGCATTGGGGCCGCCCTGGTAGCGGATGAGCACGTCCGCCTCCGCCGCCAGGACGTCAATGACCTTGCCCTTGCCTTCGTCACCCCATTGGGCCCCCACCAGCACCAGGTTCATCAATTCAGCCGCGGTCAGAGTTTGATGAACTTGGCGTCCAAGACGTGCGTGACCTTGGTGATGCGCTTCAGGAGGTCGGGGGAAATCTCATCGTCCACGTTAAAGACGGTGATGGCGTCGCCCCCCGGTTTCTCGCGGCCATTCGACATGCCGGCGATGTTCACCTCGGCCCGGCCCAGCAGGCTGCCGAGCTGCCCGATCAGCCCCGGCCGATCCAGGTTCTTGATGATGAGCATGTAGCCGGTGGGCGAGGCCTCGACGACGTAGCGGTCAATCTTGACGATGCGCGGCTCGCGGCGCGCCGAGAGCGTGCCTTGGACGACGAGCGTGCTGCCGTCGCTGCGCACCTCGATGGCCACCAGATTGGCGAACTCCTCGATCTGGCTGGATTTCGCCTCGACCACCTTCACCCCCCGCTCGGCGGCGATGAAGGAGGCGTTGACGTAATTGACGTTCTCGCCGACCACCGGCTCCAAAATGCCCTTGAGCACCGCCAGGGTCACCGGGGCGGTGTCGTGCGCCGTCAGGTCGCCGACATAGGTCACGCGCACCTCGGCCACGGGCGTTTCGATGAGCTGGGTGGCCAGGGAGCCCATCTTCTCCGCGAGCAGGATGTACGGCTGCAGGAGCTTCAGGGTCGCCCCGTCCACCGAGGGCATGTTGACCGCGTTGCGGATGCCGCGCCCCAGGAGCGCGTCGGAGACTTGCTTGGCGATCTCGATGGCCACGTTGAGCTGCGCCTCCTCGGTGGCCGCGCCCAAATGCGGTGTCAAGACCACCTGCGGCAGCTTGAACAAGGGGCTGGTGCCGGGCGGCTCGGCCTCAAAGACATCTAGCGCGGCGCCGGCCAGCTTGCCGTCGGTGATCGCCTTGGCTAGGGCGGCCTCATCCACGATGCCGCCGCGCGCGCAGTTGACCAAGCGGGCGCTGCGCTTCATCATCGCCAGCTCCTTCGCCCCGATCAGGTGCTTCGTCTGCGCCGTCAGCGGCACATGCAGGCTGATGACATCCGCCTCGCTCAGCAGCGTTTTCAGGTCGACGGATTGCACGTCCATCTGCTGGGCCCGCTCCGGCGACAAGAAGGGGTCGTAGGCCATCACGCGCATGCCGAAGCCCTGGGCCCGCTTCGCCACCTCGGAGCCGATCTTGCCCAACCCCACGAGCCCCAGCGTCTTCCCCAGCAGCTCCATGCCGGTGAACTTGGACCGCTCCCATTTGCCCTCGCGCACGTGCGCGTCCGCCTGCGGGATGTGCCGGACCAGGGAGAGGATCAAGCTCATCGTGTGCTCGGCGGCCGAGATCGTGTTGCCGCCCGGCACGTTCATGCAGATGATGCCGCGCTTCGTGGCGGCGTCCAGGTCCACGTTGTCCAACCCCACGCCGGCGCGGCCGATCACCTTCAACCGATTGGCGCGCCGGATCACCTCGGCGGTCACCTTGGTGGCGCTGCGCACGACCAACGCTTCATAGGAGCCGACGATCTCCGCCAGCTCCTTGGGAGCCAGCCCGGTCTTCACGTCCACGTTGAGCGCCGATTCTCCCTTGAGCAGCCGGATGCCGTCTTCCGAGATGTGATCGGCGACGAGCACCGGGTGCATTGACGTCTTGGTCGCCATTAGGCTCTCACCGAGTGCGCCGGAGCAGGCGCCGCGCCAGTGCTGGCCGGCTTCACGCTGCCGAAGACGGTTTGAGCGGCTCCCAACCCCTGCCCAAGCGTCACGGGGTACCCCAGCTCCGCCAGCGACAGCTCCAACGCCCCCAGCGCCACCAACAGATCCGAGGGCGCGATGTAGCCCATGTGGGCGATGCGGAAGAGCTTGCCGGCCATGGACCCCTGCCCGCCCGCCACCGTCACTTGGTGCCGGTCCTGCAGCAACTTGATCAGCTTCTTGCAATCCACGCTGGGGGGAGAGACGATGGCGGTCAGCCCGTTGGAGGGCCGCTTCGCAAACAGCTCAAGCTTCATCGCCTGGCACGCCTGGCGCGTGGCCTGGCTCATCGTCTGGCAGCGCTGGATGACGCCGGCCACGCCGCGCTCGAGGATGAGCTTCAACGCCTCATCCAGCGCGACGACCAGCGACACGCTGGACGTAAATGGGGTGTCGTCATCTTCCAGGGCTTTGAGCGAGCGGCGCAGATCGAAATAGTAGCGCGGGCTCTTGGACTGCTCGATGAGATGCCGCGCCTTCTCGCTGAGGCTGA
The DNA here is from genome assembly GCA_023247215.1 of Candidatus Omnitrophota bacterium. Lineage (GTDB taxonomy): Bacteria > Omnitrophota > Gorgyraeia > Aquiviventales > Aquiviventaceae > JACPRA01. Next base: position 13,800 of record JAHFGX010000025.1, on the reverse strand, counting down.
GGAACGCCAGGCCGGGCGGCAGCATTAGGGCCTTCTGCGAGCCGCTCACCACGATGTCCACGCCCCACGCCTCGGTTTGGCACTCATCGGCGCCCAGCCCGCTGATGGCGTCCACGACCAGGACGGCGGGGGTCCCGTTGACGATGGCGGCCAGCCCTTGGATATCATGGACCACGCCGGTGGACGTTTCGCAGAGCGTGGCAAAGACCGCTTTCGTGCCGGGCTGCGCCTTCAGCGCTGCGCGGACGCGCGGCAGATCCACCGCGTCCCCATACGCCACCTCGACGGTGGCGACCGTCACGCCGTACGCGCGGCAGAGCTCCTCCCACCGCTCCGCGAACTTCCCGCCCAGTACGACCAGCGCCTGGTCGCCCGGCGACAGGAGGTTCGCGACCGCGGCCTCCATGGCCCCGGTGCCCGAGCTGGTCAGCACGAGGACCGGCTGGGTCGTCTGAAACACCTGCTTCAGGCCCTCCAGGACGCGCTTGAAGAGCGCGCGGTATTGGGTCGTGCGATGATGGATGATCGGCCGCGACAGGGCCTCCTGGACTTGGGGCGGCAACGGGGTGGGGCCGGGGGTAAACAGGTAACGCTTGTCCATCGGGAATAACCTTTACGGTTTAGGTGTGCTCAGCTTGCCGGTGATGACCTCGTCTACCACGCCGTACTGCTTGGCTTCCTCGGCCGACAGGAAGTAATCGCGGTCGGTCTCGCGCTGGATCTTCTCGAGCGGCTGGCCGGTGTGTTTGGACAGAATTTGATACAGCCGTTCCCGCAGCCGCAGGATTTCCTTGGCCTGGATGGAGATATCGGCGGCCGCCCCTTCGACCCCGCCCCAGGGCTGGTGGATCATGATGCGGGCGTTGGGGAGCGAAAACCGCTTGCCCTTCGTCCCGGCGGCCAGCAGCACCGCGCCCATGCTGGCGGCCTGCCCCACGCAGTAGGTGGCAACCGATGGCTTGACGAACTGCATGGTGTCGTAAATCGCCAACCCCGCCGTGATGGAGCCGCCCGGCGTGTTGATGTAGACGTGGATGTCCTTCTCCGGGTCTTCCATTTGAAGGAAGAGAAGCTGGGCAATAATGAGATCCGCCACGACGTCATCAATCGGCGTGCCGATAAAGACGATCCGGTCCTTGAGCAGCCGCGAATAGATGTCATACGCCCGCTCGCCGCGAGCCGACTGCTCCACGACGATCGGGACCAGCATTTGATTGCGTTCCGTCATCCCCACCTCGCCTGGTTACGACCGATCACGTTGCTGCGGCGCTGATGCCGCACCGGCGCCCGCCCCGCCCACGCGCGCCGCGTCCATGACGAGGCGCATCGTCTTGTCCTGCCGGATGGCGGACAGCACGGACGACCACTGCCCTTTCTGATCCAAGAGCTGCCGGACCTGCACCGGGTCCTTGCCCCAGCGCTTCGCCAGCGTCCAGAGCCGCTCCACCACCTCTTCTTGCGTGATGTTGACCTGCTCCTGCCCGGCAATGCGGTCGAGAATGAAGGAGAGCTTCACGTGCCGGACGGCATTGGTCTTGAGCTGCGCCGTGTATTGCGCCAGCCGCTCGTTGACCTGCGCTTCCGGAACGCCCGCCAGCATCAGCCGCACCTGGAAATCCTGCGTCAGGCGCTCCCGCTGCCGTTCCACGAGCCCCGGCGGCACCTCGAAGGTGTGGCGCTTCAACAGCTCATCGCACACCGCCTGCTCGAGCGCCTGCTCCACCTGGGCCGCGCGCTGCTCCCGCACCTTGGCCTCCACGTGGGCGCGCAGCTGCTCCAGCGTCTCAAATCCCACATCCTTGGCGAATGCCTGGTCCAAGGCCGGCACGCGTTTTTCTTTCGGCTGCCCCTCGGCGGCCGGCACCAGCTCGGCCATGGATTCTTGCAGCTGCGCCAACGCCTTGTCCACGTCCGCCGGCGTGACGGCCGCGTCGCCCTTCGTCACCGGCACTCCGCGGTAGTCCGCCAAGCGGAACTCCGGCTCCACCTCCACCTGCGCCTCCAGCTCCAGGCCGGTGGCCTCATGGAACTCCAGCTTGCTCACCTCGAAGGACCCGACCGGCTTCAGGCCATGCTCCTGCTGGACGCGTTCGAACACGTGCCGCGTCGCGCGGCGCACCGTCTCCTCCTTGATGGCATCCGCATGGCGCTGCTCGACGAGCCCGCGCGGCGCTTTGCCTTTCCGGAACCCCGGCAGGACCGCGTCGCGCAGCATGTCATGCACGACCGCCTCGCGGATCGGCCCGATGAGTTCCGCGCCGGCATGGATGCGAAGCCGGTGCTGGCAGGGGGCCGGCCGGTCGATCTGAACCTTCAGGCCGTTGCGGGTCATAACCGAAATTTTTCCCCTAAGTAAATTTCGCGGGCACGGGGGTCGGTAATCAATTCATGGGCGGTGCCGGAGATCAGCACCCGGCCCTCGGCCATGATGTAGGCGCGGTCGGTGATCTCCAGCGTCTCGCGGACGTTGTGATCCGTCAGGAGGACGCCCAGGCCGCGCGTCCGCAATTCCCGGATGATCTCTTGGCACTCGAACACGGTGATCGGATCAATGCCGGAAAACGGCTCGTCCAGCAGCATGAATTGGGGATTGGTCACCAGCGCGCGGGTGATCTCCAGTCGGCGCTTCTCGCCGCCGGAGAGGACGTAGGCTTTTTGCCGGGCCAGGTGGGTGATCCCCAGCTCGTTGAGCAGCTCATCCAGCCGTTTGCGCCGGATGTGCCGCGGCACCTCCAAGGTCTCCAGCACCGCCATGATGTTCTGCTCGACCGTCAGCTTCCGGAAGATCGAGGGCTCCTGCGCCAGGTAGCCGATGCCCAACCGGGCCCGCTCGTGCATCGGCAGGTGGGTGATCTCGCGGCCATCGACCAAGATTTGACCCCCGTCCGGCCGGACATAGCCGACCACCATGGCGAAGGTGGTGGTCTTGCCGGCGCCGTTTGGCCCCAGCAGGCCGACGATTTCGCCGCGGCGCACGCTGATATCCACGCCGTCCACCACGGGCCGTCCGTTGTAGCCTTTCACCACGTGGGAGGTCTGCAGCTGCTGCATTATTGAGGCATCAGTTATGGGTGGCGGAGTCTCGCGGCGACAGCGGATGGCTATCGGCCATGCCGGTCATCGGCAGGTCCGATCGCTCCGCCGTGTCGGCATCCGGGTACACCAGCAAGGAGGGCGCGCCCAACAGCGTGACCTTGCCTTTACCCGGCTCGTAGATGGCCCGCTCCCCGTTGGCCGTATGCGGACCCTGGACGATCCGCACGTGGCCGCTGGCTTCCGCAAAGTTGATGGTGCGCGTGGCCCGATCCAGGTAGGCCACCAGCTTGTCCGAATAGACATCGCCTTTCGGATCTTCGACATGCACGTTGTGCTCGAACGTCGCCACGCTGCGCTCGTAATCGAATGCCAGCGGGCCGTCGCAGGTGATCCGGACGTGGCGGCGGTCCTCCGCCCCTTCATTCGCGGACGGATTGAGGATCATCTCGACATCGCGGGAAAACACCGCGATGTTCAGGCGGGTGTGCCCGGTCGCGCCCCGGCCCCGCAGCAGCATATGGTCGGTCTCCAAGCGCGCCGGCTGGTCGGTCGAAAGGGCCTCCAAGTCCGGCAGCCAATACAGCATCGGGCTGCTCAGCCACAGCCCGTCCGAGGTGTGGATGGTGACATCCTGCTCCATCCGGATGCGGTGGTCCGCTTGATAGACCTGGGCAAAGTTCGCGGTCAAATAGGCCGTGCGGCTCTCTCCCGTGTTCGGGTCCAGGTCCTGCCCCACTTGGTAGCCGATCGCGTCCGGGTGGTTGATGGTGACAATCGTGCCGTCGCTCTGGGCGCCGGTGCCCTGCAATTCCCAGCGCTTCGCGCCGTCGGGAGCGTAGCCCACCATCGTGAAGCCCCCCATCTCCTGATCCGGCTCCGAGCTGGACGCGGCGGACTTCGACGCGCCGGCGGGCGGGCCGGACTTCGCACAGCCGACGAGCGCGCCGGCCAGCAGGCCGCACACGGCGGACAGGGCCAGCGTCGAAGCGACGGTGCGTGGTCGAGGCGCGGAGAGCGGCGCGCCACCGGCGGGCGGCTGGGTCTTCCAACGGCGATGCATCCAGACCCAATGGTCCGGGCAGCGCCGAAGGTACGATTCCACGACCCGGCTCCACGCTTGCGTCATCGCAATCAGATCCTGCTGGCGATTTCCCGTTTGGGGCGCCGAGATCGGCTCCTCGATCATCACGCGGAACCGCCGCCCGAGCCGCACGATAAAGCAGGGCACAATCGGCGCGCCGGTCATCAGCGACAAGGCCGCCGGACCGACGGGCGTATAGGTCGGCTGATCGAAAAAATCCACGAACACCCCCTCGAGGCTGTCAATGTCTTGGTCGGGCATCAGGCCCACGATTCGGCCGGACCGCAACTGCCGCACGACGTCCTTCAGCGCACTGCGCTCAAGCGTGTCGATCCCAAAGCGGGCGCGCAGATCCCGGAGAAACTGTTCATACTCCGGATAGCGCAGCCGGCGAGCCAGCACGGTACCCGGGAATCCCAGCGATCCAAAAGCCATCGCGAGGAGCTCCCAGTTCCCAAAATGGGCTGAGAGGGCGATCACCCCGCGTCCCGGCTCCAGCGCCTTGCGCAGATGGCCAAGGCCTTGGACGTCCACCAGCTTCCGCACCGTCGCCGGGCGGTAGCGGGCGAACACCAGCCACTCCATCACGCTCTTGCCGAGGTTGATGAACGCGCCCCGGGCCACGTGACGGCACGTCTGGGAGCTCAACTCGGGGCCAAACGCCATCCGAAGATGCGTCCAGCTTGCCTCGCGGTATCGCCGGAGCAGAAGGTAGGCCGCATACCCAAGGACCCGCCCCACGAGCCGAGCCGCCGACAGGGGCATCACCCTTCCGCTCCATCGCAAGATCTGGAACCCAAGGAACATCCAACGACGGCGTACGGGGTGCTTCATACAGAAGTTTTATCTTACTATTGAACGCGCGGAGCGTCAAGGTGGGGCAAGAGGAGCGTGCCACGATCGAACGGGGCAAGCCGACACACTGAGGAGCAGAAGGGGGTGAGCGTGGCCTCTTCACCGAGCAGGAGCGGGTGAGCCCCGACGTTCCGATACCAGCGCAAAGGTGCAGGCGGGTTACGTATGAGACACGTGGTCAGACGGCTGGCGCATCTGGGCGTCGAGCCACCCTTCCAGCACATCGCGCTTGAAGCGCCACTGGCCGCCGATCTTGGCCGACGGGATGCGTCCTTCGCGGGTCAGCTTGTACACCGTCATGACATGGAGCCCCAAATAGCCGGCCACTTCGCGAAGCGTCATGACCTGCCGTCCAGGCGCCACCGGAGCGGGCGCCCGTTTCGACCCATTTCGCTTCAGTTTCATTGCGTCGCCTCCCTCCTTCCATGTGTCCACGGCCACTGAGGGGGATGGCCGTGATCAACTCCACGAGAAAGCATGTTCTATTATGAAGCATACCACAAGAAAGTTGAATAATTCAAATCTTCTATCAAAGATTTATAACGTGTTGAATTAATTGAAGATTCAGGAGATTCAGAAGGAAATCCGGGGGTAACGATTAGACTTGGTAAAGCTTCAGGACGTCATCCCAGACGCCCTTGGCCTTGAGGAGGAGCTCAATCGTTTCGCGAACGGCGCCGCGGCCGCCCTGGCGCGTGGTCGTGTAGTGGCTGACCGTCTTGACCTCAGGCACGGCGTCCGGCACCGCCACCGCCAGGCCAGCCCGGCGCAAGATGGGCAGCTCCATGAGGTCGTCCCCCATCGCGCAGACCTGCTCGTGCGAGACGCGGAACCGCCGCAGCAGCTTGTCATAGGCCGGCAGCTTGTTGAGCGTCTTCTGGATGAGGCAGTCCACCTGCATTTCTTTGGCGCGCCGCTTGACCAGCCGGGCCTTGCGCCCGGTGATGATGGCGGATTTGAACCCGGCCCGGCGCCAGAACACCAGCCCGGCGCCGTCCTGCACGTCGAAGCATTTCAGCTCGTCGCCGAACTCATCGTAGATGATGCGCCCGTCGCTTAACACCCCGTCCACGTCCATGATCAAGAGGGTCACGTTGGCCGCACGGGTCAGCACTTCCTGGGACACAATACTTTCAAAAGTATTGTGTCCCCGGATTGCCTGGGTCTCCATCAGAAGCCTGCTTTCAACAGATCCTGGACGTCCAGCAGCCCCACCGGCCGCCGGCCGCCATCCACCACGACCAACTCGTCAATCTTGTGCTCGCGCAGCAGCCGGATGGCTTCCGCCGCGAGCCGGTCCGAGGCGATCGTCTTCGGATGAGACGTCATCACGTCGCGCACGCGCATCTGCGTCAGGTTCGGGCTGGTGTCCACGTGGCGGCGCAGATCGCCGTCGGTGAAGACGCCGACCAGCCGGCCGCGCCCGTCCACGATGCTCGCGCACCCGGCCCGCGCCTTGGTGATCGCCAACAGCACCTCTTTCACCTTGGCCGTGCTCCGCACCACCGGGTTCGCGGAGCCGGTGCGCATGAGGTCCTTGACGCGCAACAGCAGCCGCCGGCCCAGGTGTCCGGCGGGGTGGAAGAACGCGAAGTCCTGTTCTTTGAACCCGCGGCGTTCGGCCACCACCACCGAGAGGGCGTCGCTCATGGCCAGCATCGCCGTCGTGGACGCGGTGGGGGCCAGGTTCAGCGAGCACGCTTCACGCGTCACGCTGACGTCCAGCACCACATCGCTGTGCCGCGCCAAGTTCGAGCGGACGTTCCCGGTCAGCGCGATCAGCTTCGCCCCAATCTGTTTCATGATCGGCAGCAGCTGGTTCAGCTCCGGGGTTTCCCCGCTATTGGAGAGGGCGATCACGCAGTCGGCTTTGGTGACCCGACCCACGTCGCCGTGCACCGCCTCGCCCGGATGGATCCACAAGCTGGGCGTGCCGGTCGAGGCCAAGGTGGAAGATAGCTTCTGCCCGATGATGCCGGCCTTGCCCATGCCGGTGACCACGACGCGGCCTTTGCAGGCCAGCAGATGCTCGACCGCCTGTTCGAACGCGCGGTTGATCCGCGGGATCAGCCGCCGGATCGCTTCGGCTTCAATCCGCAGCACATGCCGGGCGCGCTGGCGCACGGACGACACACCCGCGCGTCGCGCCATCAGGCCGGCCCGGCGCCATCGTGGAGCGCGTCGTAAATCGCGCGGGCCTCGCGCAACAGCCGTTCGAGCTGATCCAGCCGGAGCATGTTGGGACCGTCGCACGGCGCATGGTCCGGGTCCTCATGCACTTCGAAGAAGAAGCCGTGGCAGAAGCGCGTGGCGATCGCGGCGCGCGCCAGGGCCGGCACGAACGCGCGGTTGCCGCCGGAGGCGTTCCCCAACCCGCCGGGGAGCTGGACCGAGTGCGTCGCGTCGTAGATGACCGGGTAGCCGAACCCATCAAGGATTTGCAGACTGCGCAGGTCGGACACCAGGTGGTTGTACCCGAAGCTCGCCCCCCGCTCGCTCACCAGGATCTGCCGGTTGCCGGCCGCTTCCGCCTTCGCGATGACGTGCTGCATGTCCCAGGGTGCCAGGAACTGCCCCTTCTTCAAGTTGATCGGCTTGCGGGCGCGGGCGACGGCCATCACGAAATCGGTCTGCCGGCACAGAAACGCCGGGATCTGCAGCACGTCGAGCACCTCGGCGGCAGGCGCGATCTCCTCGCGGCAATGGACGTCGCTCAGCACGGGGATGCCCAGCTTGCGCTTCACCGCCGAGAGGATCTTGAGCCCCTTCTTCAACCCCGGCCCGCGATAGGAGCCCAGCGCGGTGCGGTTGGCCTTGTCATAGCTGCACTTGAGGATGTACCCGAACCCCACGCCGTCGCAGATGCGGCGGATCCGCTCCGCATGGCGCAGCAGGTGCGCTTCGCTTTCAATGACGTCCGGGCCCGCAATGACGACGGGCGGCTGGCCCCGGCCGATGCGGATGCCCCGGACGTCCACAATCCGGGGGACAGCGCGTGAGGCGGAGGAGGCGCGCGTCTTCATGGGGGCTTAGCGGTGCTCCAGGGACGCCCGCACGAAGTCGCGGAAGAGCGGGTGCGGCTCCAGCGGCCGGGACTTGAATTCGGGATGGAACTGCGAGGCGACAAACCACGGGTGGTCCGCCAGCTCGATGATCTCCGCCAAATCCGCTTGGCCGGCGATCCCGGAGACGACCATCCCGTGCTGCTGGAACCGGTCGCGATAGGCGTTGTTCAGCTCGTAGCGATGGCGGTGGCGTTCCTGGATCAAGTCCGCCTGGTACGCCGCCTGCGCTTTGGTGCCGGGTATAAGCCGGCAGGGCCAGGCCCCCAACCGCATCGTCCCGCCCAGGTTGTTCACGCCCTGCTGCTCCTCGAGCAGGCTGATCACCGGATGCGTGGTCTTGGCTTCGAACTCCGTCGAGTTGGCGCCGAGCAGCCCCAGCACGTGGCGGGCGAATTCGATGACCGCGCACTGCATCCCCAGGCAGATGCCCAGGAACGGCACCCGGTGCTCCCGGGCGAACTGAATGGCCTTCAGCTTGCCCTCGATGCCGCGATAGCCGAACCCGCCGGGCACCAGGATCCCGCCGACGTCGCCCAGCAGCGCTTGCGCATCCCCTTTGAGCAGCTGCTCGCCATCCACACGCTTGACCTCCACTTTCGCCGTGTTGGCGAGCCCGCCGTGCCGCAGGGCCTCGTCAATGGACTTGTAGGCGTCCTGCAGCTCGATGTATTTTCCGACGACGGCGATGCGCGCCGTCTGGCGCGGATGGAGCGCGCGCTCCACCACCTGGGTCCGCCAATCCGCCAGGTCCTCCTGCGCGCTGGAGAGGCCCAGCAGCCGCAGGATGATCTGATCCAGCCGCTGCTGGCTGAAGACCAGCGGCACCTCGTAGACGTCGTTCACGTCCAGCGCCTGGATCACCGCTTCCGGCTCCACGTTGCAGAACTGGGCGATCTTCTGGCGGACGTGATCCGCGAACGGCTTCTCCGTGCGGCACAGCAAGATTTCGGGGTGCAGCCCGATCTCGCGCAGCTTCCCGACGGAGTGCTGGGTGGGCTTGGTCTTGAGCTCGTCGGCGGCCTTGATATACGGGATCAATGTCAGATGGATGTTGAGCGAGTTGCCCCGCCCCAGCTCGTAGCGCAATTGCCGGATGGCTTCCAGGAAGGGCAGCCCCTCGATGTCGCCGACGGTGCCGCCGACTTCCACGATCACCACGTCCACCTGCCCGCTGGCGGAGAGCCGGGTGATGGAGCGCTTGATCTCGTCGGTGATGTGGGGGACGACCTGCACCGTCTTGCCCAGGTAATCGCCGTGGCGCTCCTTCATGATGACGGAGTAGTAAATCTTCCCGGCCGTCACGTTGTTGTCCTTGGACATCGTCAAGCCGGTGAAGCGCTCGTAGTGGCCCAGGTCCAGGTCGGTCTCAGCGCCGTCCTCGGTGACGTAGACCTCGCCGTGCTGGTACGGGCTCATCGTCCCGGGGTCCACGTTGATGTAGGGATCCAGCTTCTGGATCGCGACGGTCAAGCCCCGCGATTTCAGCAGCAATCCGATGGAGGCCGAGGCGATCCCCTTGCCCAAGCTCGAGACCACGCCTCCCGTCACAAAGATGTATTTCGTCATGAGCGTGGTCCACGTCCGGCCAGCATCATCTCGACGCGGGCCAGATCCTCCGGGGTATCCACACCGACGGTGTCATGCGGTGTCAGCAGCACTTTGATCTGGTGGCCGTGCTCCAGGACGCGCAACTGCTCCAATTGTTCGGCCTGCTCCAATGGGGTCGGCGGCAGGTGCGGCAACTGCATCAGGAAATGCCGCTGATAGCCGTACAGTCCCAAGTGCTTGTAGGCCGCGGGGCCCTGGGCCTTCGCGCCGTTCGCCTCCCCGCCGCCACGGCGGTAGGGAATCGGCGCGCGGGAAAAATAGAGCGCGTAGCCGTCCTGGTCCACCACCACCTTGACGGTGTGGGGCCGCGCCAGCTCCTCGGCGGAGGCCAGCGGCGTCATCGCCGTCGCCATGGGCACGGCCTGGTGTGCCAGCAAAAACTCGACGATCTGATCAATGGAGGCCGGGTGCACCAGCGGCTCATCGCCCTGGATGTTGATGATCACGCGCGCGTCCAGCGGGCGCGCCGCCTCGGCCACGCGCTCCGTCCCGGTGCGGTGCTGGTCGCTCGTGAGCACCGCCTGCCCGCCGAAGCGCTCCACCGCCTGCACGATGCGCGCGTCCTCCGTCGCGACGAAGACGGCGTCGAGCTTGGCGCGGCTGGCCTGCTCATAGACATGCTGGACCATCGGGATGCCGCCCAGCAGGGCCAGCGCCTTGCCGGGAAACCGCGTGGACCCGTACCGCGCCGGAATAATGCCGACAGCGTTCATCCCACCACCTGTCGCGTGCCGCGACGCGGCAACTGTGGCCTGCGGCCGCAGATCACCTTCGGTGAAGTGCTAGGTGGTGGGATCATGCCGATTTGCGCGCGCGGCGTTTCGCCGACGGCATATGGTTCATACGCGAAACCAGCTCTGCCGGCGTCGTCACCGCCACGCCGACCTTGCCGACGACGACGCCCGCCGCCTGGTTCGCCACGATCGCCGCTTCCGGCGGGGTGGCTCCGGCGGCCAGGGCCAGCGTGAACGCGGCGATGACCGTATCGCCGGCCCCCGCCACGTCAAAGACTTCCTGCGCCACGGTGGGAATGCGCGTGCGACGTCCGCCGCGCTCAAACAGGCACATGCCGTCCTCGCCCATCGTCAGCAACACCGATTCGCTCTGCAGGCGGCGCAGCAGCTCCTCCCCAGCCTCCAGGACGTCCTGCTCGGTCTCCAGCTCCCGGCCCAGGGCGCCTCCGGCTTCCATCCGGTTCGGCGTCAGCGAAGTCACGCCGTGATAGAGCTCGAAATGCTCTTCTTTCGGATCCACGGTGATGATCTTGCGCCGCTGCCGCGCGAGCGGCAAGATCGCCTCCAGCAGCGGCCGGGTGACCACGCCCTTGCCGTAATCTTCGATGACGATGGCATCCACCGCGTCGAGCGCCCCGCGGATGAACGCTTCCACGCGGCTCAGCAGGGCCGGCGACAGCGGCTGCTTCTGCTCGCGGTCCACGCGGACCACCTGTTGGTGGTGGGCGATCACCCGCGTCTTGACGATCGTCGGGCGCGAGGCATCCCGCAAGACGCCGTCCACCCCGATGCGCCGGGAGGCCAGCTCCTTCGCCAGCGTCTCGCCCCACCGGTCGGCGCCGATGACGCCGCACATCTCCACCTGCCCGCCCAAGGCCCGGATGTTGTTGGCGACATTCGCCGCGCCCCCAGGCATCACCGATTCCGACTGGACCCAGACGACCGGCACGGGCGCCTCCGGGCTGATGCGGCTGACCCGCCCCCAGACAAACTCATCCAACATCAGGTCGCCGATAACCAGCACCTTGGCGCGCGGGAACGCTCCCACGAGCCGGCGCAACCGGTCCGGCGCAATCGTTGGCATGTGTGCTGTGGCCATGGAGGTGGAGTGTTGGCGATTCGTACGCGTTACGACAGCTCTTCAATGACGGCTTGCACGAGCAGCGGGACCAGCAATTCGTGGTGCCCGGTGATGGCCACCGCCGTCCCGCCCATCAGCGTCGGCCGCTTCAGCACGTTCTCGCTCGGCCGGTACTGCCGGATCATGTCGAAGTCAAACGCGGTGAAATCTTTCACCGCGTGGCCCAGGTTCCGGGCGATGGACACCGCCTTCAAGAACACCTCCGGCATGATGACCGCCGAGCCGATGTTGCCGGCCACGCCGCCGTCGCCCAGCTTCGAGACGACCCCGACCAGCTTCCGGAAATCGGCGAGCGAGGCCTTCCCGATCGCCGCCCCGTCCGCGGTGGACTGCTGATGGATGATGTCGGTGCCCAGCGCCACGTGCACGGTGGCCGGCACGCCCAGCTCATGGCAGGTGGCCAGCAGGCTCAGCCGGCGGAACGGCAGCCGTTCCTTCCGGATCATGGCGCCGACCGAGTCGCCCAGCCCCCAGCCGCGCTTGGCGCCGGCGCGGATCGCGCCGTTCAACATCCGGTGGGTCTCCTCCGCCATGCCGAAGGACCCGTCGGCCAAGGCCGCAGCCACGTCTTCGGACGTCGAGCCCATGTAGGCCAACTCAAAATCGTGGATCGCCCCGGCGCCATTCAAGGCGATCGCGGTGATGACCTTGCGGCGCACCAATTGGAGGAGGAGGGGACTCAGGCCCACTTTGATGACGTGGGCGCCGCACATCCACAGCACCGGCCTCTTGCGCCGGTGCGCCTCGACGATGGCGGAGGCGACCAGGCGCAGCGACCGTGCGGCTAAGAAATCCGGCAAGCCGTCGTAGAAGGCGCGGAAGGAGATGCCTTTGCGGCCCGGACGCGCGAAAGCCGCTTGATTGACTTTGCTGCGGCGGGAGGCAAGCGGATATGTCTTGAGTTTGGTGAAATCAAGGCCCGGCACGTATAGATTTTAGCAAAGCGTAAAGGCCCCGTCAATTCTACCGAAGACGCGCGCAACTTAAAACCCAGACACCCATACCTCACAGCTATAATTGATATCGGAAACCCGTAAGGTCCATTTCGACGCGCTCATTTCAACGCCGGAGTCGTCGTAGAGCGTGCAGAGGGTGGCATTGACAATAGTCCGGGGGACGGCATCCCCGTTCACTCCGGAACCGCCGGAGGCACTCCCATCCGCCTGTCCGTCGGCAAATGCGCTGTGCCAACGACCCCCGCCACTATGGAGATACTGAAACAGCAGGCTCTGATCCGCAGGGCTCCCAGACCTCACCAGGATGAGCATGCCTGAGCAAACACCGTTGGAGGTGGTGCATGCCGCAGGCAGGTCGTCAGTTGCGATGGAGTCGACTACCTCGTTCAAGACCGCGATCCGCTTCCACTGGGTTCCCGTCGGAGATTGCCAACGCGCCAGCCCGGTGGCATCGGTGGCGGTCAGCACTTGGCCTGTGTCGGGACTGCCGCCGCGGATGCGCACCTGGCCGTTCACATCCAACATGGTGGAGGGACTCGTCGTCCCGATCCCCACCTGCCCGGTGGGGGTGATGATCACCGTCGATTTGCATTCCCCGTCATCCACGAAGCCGCTGCCATCCTCGTTGTACCAGTCGGTGCCGGCCGGGCAGGTGAGGTTATCCACCCGGTTGACCCCCTGGCCTGCCACCAGCAGCCGATGGGTTGGCAGGGGGGAGCTGCCGCCGGGCTGCCAGGGCCCCCGAACGGCCCCGATGGCCACCGAGTCCGTGGCCCGCAGTTCCTTATAGACCCCGCGGGGCGAGGGGTAGTAGGTGGTGAGGGTGAGGTCTTCGGCGAGGGCGTAGAGCGCGGCACCACACAGGACGACCCCTATCACCCAGCCGGAGACACGACGCATGCCACTATGATACTAAGAATTCCTAAACCTGCGTAATTTTTGTTGCAATTTGTAAAATTACCCTTATACTCACACCCAAAGAAAGGGGGTGCCCATGTCCAAACGTCTTGGGCTGTGGGTAGTGATGTTGGCGGTGGTTGCGGCTCCATCCATCGCGTCTGCGGCAAGTCCGTGGGCGAGTGAGACGGGCTGGGGCAACCAAGCCAAGGGGAAGTTCGTCTACGGGGCGAAGAACACCCTGTTGGGATGGACGGAGCTCTTTATCGAACCCCGCGACGCCATCACAAGCGGCGGCAATTTCTTTGTCGGGGTCGGGAAAGGGATCTGGAACGGTGTGGGCCAGACCGTCGGTGGCGCTCTGCATCTGGTCACGTTCCCCATCACGCAGATTGACGTCCCCCTCCCGGAAGGTGGCACGCACGTG
>JAHFGX010000024.1 GCA_023247215.1 Candidatus Omnitrophota bacterium | reverse complement strand
GGCCTGGCTATTCCAGCGCAACGCGGGCCAGTGTTTGAGCTGCCAGAGATAGGTCATAATCGCCTCATTAATCGCTTCATATTATGAAGCAATTATGCCCTACAATCGCTTCAGGTGCAAGAGCGTTTTTTGCGAGATGCGTTGGCCGCGACAGATCCAAACTTGCTATGTGACACTTTGTGAGCAGAACGTGCCCTCCCAGGGCACGTTCTGCATCTGCAATGCATATCAAACGACAATCGAACTGACTACGGAATCGACAACCAGCTGGGAGCCGGCCTTTAGGTACCGCTCAAAGTCTTCGGCCACCTGTCGATTCTTGAACGCTACATACGCCTCTAGTTCCCATGGGGCATCAGTTCGAGTATATGGCGTATCTCCACGATTATGTTGCTGAACCCTCCGCTCCACATCCTGGGTCAGACCGATATAGAGCTTCAGGGGAGATGGCTGGCTTCTCAGAATATAGACGTAATGCATGAGCTATCATGACGTTCTGCTACGCTCAGCCTGATGGCTGAGCTTCGCAGCAACTTCTACTTCGCTCCTGTAAGATCGTTGTGAATGAGGACAATTGCTACGAAGCTCCTGCGAAGCAGGAGCGAAGTAGAAGGGTGAGCGACGGGAATTGAACCCGCAGCCTCCTGGGCCACAGCCAGGCGCTCTGACCATTGAGCTACGCCCACCGCGAGTCAGGCAGAGACATGGGAAGGAAAAAGACGTCTTATCTTACCCGATCCAACCGGACCGGGCAACCGCCATCCTGGGCGAGGATTACGGCGATGGAGACGGCGCCTCTGTCGAACCGGAGGCGTCGGAACCGGCGGTTGAGCTGGCTGGGGCCGCCGGCGAGCCGGCTGCGGAGGATGCCTCTGCTGGCGCCCCTGGCGCAGCCGGTTCGGAAGCGGCCGGCGCGGCGGCCGGCTCAGGCTCCGGCGCTGGCGTCGGCGGGCCCGGGGCAAGCAGCTCGAGCGTTTCCTGCACCGTCTTGCTCGCCGCTTCGATGGTGGCTTTGGCGGCGTCTTTCGCGGCCGGCAGCCCCACGTTGATCAACTGCTCCGCCACCTTGAAGGGAATCGTTTCGATCCGATGCGCCAGCAGCGACCCGACCAGCCGCTGCACAATCTCATTGCCCGGCACGAGCTGCACCTTCCATGCCTTCGGGGAATCCATGGGGCCGGAAAGCTGTAGTTCCCCGGTGAGCACGCGCTGATCGCCGGCTACCTTGCGAAGGTCGGCCAGGGTTTTTCCCACGACGGACAAATCATGCTCCGTCACGTTGGCGATTTCCAATTGCGCGCGCCCTTCCAGCACGTTGGCCTTGGCCGTCACGTGGCTGGTCGCCGTCAGCGTCGCATCCTGCACGCGCTTCAGCACGCCTTCGTAATAAGGCTCAAACGCGGCCAGGGGCAGCGGCTCCAGCTTGCAGGAGAGGTCCATGTCCTTGTGATCGAGGTGGATCCACCCGGAACAGTACACCGGCGCTTCGCGGTCCTCGGCGCCGGCCAGTCGTCCTTGGATCGCGATGGAAAACCGGTCGCCGGCCAGCGGCAGGGTGAGCGGGCCGGCGATCAGCGACACGTGGCCCAGCTCGCCGTGGAAGGAAGGCGTCTGCTTCTCGTCCACAAACTCCAGCGTCCCGTCGGAAATTTCCACCGTATCAATGTCCACCCTCCACGAGGAGGGCGCCACGGAGGCCGCCGGCAACGGCGGGGCTTGATCGGCCGCGGGCATCTCGCCGAGCGTATCCGCCGAGGGCTCCAAGGGAAACGGCCATGTCACTTCCCCCGCCGACGTGCGCCGCACTCGAAGGCGCGGGGCGTCAATTTTCAGGAGCTTGAGGCCGATCTGCCGCCGGCGCCAGGAGATCCACCGGGGTTCGAGGACGATCTCCGCGCTACTGGTGGACGTCCACGGCGCCGGCGGCGTCCAACTGACGCGGGAGAGCACCACGCGGCACGGCAGCGCCAGCCGGATGTTGCCGACGGTGAGCGAATCGCCCGCCACGACGCGCAGCGCGCGCTCCAGCAGGGCGGGAATGGCATGAGAGATCGTCCAGTGGCCCAGGATATAGGCCACCAGCAGGACACTCACCGCTCGTTCACGCCGAAGGCTTCGCCACCGCATCGTCAGACCCTTCCCATGCCGCGCGCCTGAAAAACGTGCGCCCGGGAGGACTTGGCGCCCTCCACTCCCCGCCAAGAATCGTGGCGGGTCGTTCCGGGTCGGCCACTCGCCGCTCCCGAGGATAGCCGGCGCTCCCGCAACGGTCGCGCCGGCGTGAACTTAAGTCGCGGCTCTCTTCAAGTCCATTATCCCTTAAATAAAATGCGCCCGGGAGGACTTGAACCTCCAACACACGGGTTAGAAACCCGCTGCTCTGTCCAGTTGAGCTACGGGCGCCCGGAACTCATTCGACTGGTCGGGGCGGCAGGATTCGGCGCCCTCCATTCCGCCTTCGGCGGAATTCCGGGTCGGCCACCCGCGCCTCCCAAGGAACGGCACTGCTCCTCAGGTCGCAGTGCCATGAGTTTGGTCGGCGCTCCCTTCGAATCCTCCCGCCACATCGTTACAACGTCGGGGCGGCAGGATTCGAACCTGCGACCTTCTGGTCCCAAACCAGACGCTCTACCAAGCTGAGCCACGCCCCGGGAATGCGTAATCCGTCATTGTAACAGCGCGATCTTGCCAGCGTCAACGCGCGTACACGTTGTATAATGATGCATGAGGCGCCACCGGATGTTGCTCCTCCTGGGTTCCCTGCTTGCCGGGATCATCCTCCTCCTCATCGGCGCCACGCTCTGGCTCTCCGCCTGGGTCCCCACGAACGGCAAAGCGCAGATCGAGGCGCAGATCGAGCAGGCTTACCCGGTGGACGTCACGATCGCCAGCCTCCGCTACGGATGGTGGGAGGGATTCGTCTTCGAAGGGTTCCGCGTGGAGGAACGCAGCAGCCACGCGCCGTGGTTTGCGTCCCCTCGATTGACCGGCCAGATCAACCCCCTTGATCTGCTGGTTCAGCACCGAGTCCGGTTCCGCCTGGCCGGCGACGTGACCGCGCCGCTCACCGGGCCGCTCATGGTCTCCGGCGTCTCTGATCTGCGCACCAAGGCGATCAGCGTCGAGATGGAAACCGGCGACATTGAGCTGGATCGGCTGAGCCAGGTGCTGGCGCAGCGGCTCCCGCCCGAGCTGAAGCGCGGAACCGTGCACGCCTACGGGCGCCTGGATCGCCTCCCCGGCGCCGACCCGGCGCTGACGCTGCGCGTGACCGGCAAGCACCTGTTGTGGAACCGCGATGCCGTGACCATCCAGACGGACGCCGCGGCTGACGGCCGGATCACGCTGTCGTCCCAACCGGAGGCGCCGTGGTCCGGCCGCATCGCCCTCACGTTTGATCACGGCGCCATTGATGGGCTGCCGAAACTAGGGAGCGTGCAAGAACTCTCCGGCGCGGTGGACGTCGAACCCGGCCGCCTGCTGATCACGACGATGCGCGGCACGGCGCTTGATGCTCCCTTTAACCTGGAAGGCACGCTGACTCGGCGCGTTGATCCGGGCGCGCCGAATGGGACGGGCTGGGACGCTGACCTGCTCCTGCGCTTCGAGCTTGATCTCGCCCGCATCAGCCCGCAGCTCCCCGCCGGCCTCCAAGCGTGGCAACCGGCAGGCCAGGCCCGCGTGGCGGTTCGATGCCACGGCCCGCTGGCTCAGTGGTCTTCCATGGAGCTGATGGCGGACGGGCTGCTGGAGGACGGGGCGCTCACACTGCCGCATCTGGCTCCCCGCCTTGAACGCCTCAACGGACGCGTGCTCTACGACCACGCCGCCAAGCGGCTGGAGATCCGTTCGCTCACCGGGCGCCTCGCTGAAGCCGCCATCACCGCCAGCGGATCCGCAACGCTGACGGCCCCGGTGGTCCTCGATTTCGTCGCGGATCTCCAAGGCGATGCGTCCGTCGTCAAAACAATCGCCCCAGCCGCCGCCGCATCGCTGCAGACGGTATCCGGCCCGGTGACGGCGCACGTCACGGTCCGCGGTTCGCCGCCGAACGTGGATTGGCAAGCGGACCTCACGATCACCGACGGCGCACTGGCCTGGGCCGGGGTTCCCTTCCCGATCACCAAGCTCGCCGGCCGCGTCCACGCCACGAACGATACGCTGACGAGCGACGACCTCTCCTGCCTGCTGCAGGAACGCCCGGTCACGGTGCGAGGCCGCCTGACGCAGCTCCGGACCACCCCGCGCATCGCGGTGGAGGCCACGTGGCCGGACGGCTCCGCCGCCCTCACCGGCGCCTGGGAACCGGAACGCCTGGCCGTGGATTCCCTGGATTTGACCCTCGGCGCGTCGCGCGTGCGGGCGTCGGGCATCATCGGACGCCGGCCGACGACCTCCAGCCAGCTCATCGTCGGCGGCACGGTGGACCTGGCATCGCTCACCCTGCTCCCCGGCGTCAACCGGGTCTGGCTCGACGCCTGGAAACCTGAAGGCGCGCTGGCCGTGCAGTTGCGCGCGCAAGGATCGTGGCCCGCGTGGCGCGAGATGGACGTCTCCGGCGTCATCCAATCCGATGAAGTGCGGCTCCGCGCCGTGCCGCTCCAGCAGGTAGTGATGGAAATTCAGCAGCAGCAGCGAAGCTTCTCCGTCCGGCTGCTGCGGGCCACGCTCGCGGGCGGGCGGCTGGCCGGACAGTACGTGCTTAAAACCGGCGACCATCCGCAATACATGGTGGACCTCGATGTGACGAGCGCTGATCTGGCGCAACTCGCCGCGGCCATCCCGGCGTGGCATGACCGGCCGATGCAAGGCGAGCTGTCAGCCTCGGCGCATCTGCTCAACCTCGGCCCCACGCGCGCGACGATGACCGGCCGCGGCTGGATTCGCGCCGCCGGACAGCAATTGGGCAACCTGCCGCTGCTGGACCGCTTGATGCGCGGGATGTTCGGCGTGCTGTCGGACCGCCTGGGGTTGTCGGCGCTGCGCACGGCGACCATCACCGAAGTCGGGGGCCAATGGACCGTAGCGCAGGAGCGGGTTGCCACCGACGACCTGCGGCTCAGCGGCGTGTCGGGGACTGAGCCGATCAGCATCTACGTGCGGGGATCGGTGGGGCTGGATAAAACACTCGACTTGACGATCGAGCCGGAGCTGTCCGACCAATTGGTCCTACAGTCGCCGAGCACCGCCAGCGCGGCAGGGGCCCTGTTGAAGGTAGTGGGTGGGCTTGAGCGCGTCCGCCGGACGGTGGGGCAGCATCACGTGGGCGGCACCCTCGACAACCCGCAATACAAATTTCAGTTCAGCCTGGACCAGCTCCTCAATAAGAGCCTGCCGTCAGGCCTGGGGCGGCTGTTGGATTCCCTGCGGTAATTTCCCCGCCTTCAGCAACCGCGCGAGCAGCCGGTGCATCCGGCGCGCGGCCTGCCCCCGATGGCTCAGTCGGTTCTTCACCGACGCCGACAACTGGCCGGCGGTCTTGCAGAAGCGCGGCACGAAAAAGATCGGGTCGTAGCCGAACCCGCTGGCGCCAGCGGGGCTCTCCGCAATGCGGCCGCGCCATACGCCGTGGGCCGCGCCCAGCACCCGCCCGGGAACCGCCAAGGCCAACACGCAGCGGTACTGCGCCCCGCGCTTGGATCGCGGCACGCCGCGGAGCGCCCGAAGGAGCTTGGCATTATTCGCCAGGTCGTCGCCGTGCCGCCCCGCATACCGGGCCGACCGCACGCCCGGCGCGCCGCCAAGCGCATCCACCTCCAACCCGGAATCGTCCGCCAGCGCCGGCCCGCCGGCAGCGTCGGCCAATGCGCGCGCCTTCTTGATCGCGTTAGCCTCAAACGTACGGCCGCTCTCGCGTACCTCCGGCGCGTGGGGCACGGCGTTGAGCGAGCGCCACTGCACGCCGGGAAGCCGCAGGAGGGCGGCCAGCTCGCGGAATTTGTGGGTGTTCCGCGTGGCGAGGACAATCCGGATCGTCGGCACGCGGCGGGGGCGTTACAGCGCGGCGAGGTCGCGCGCGCCAAGCGCGCGGTATTGCACGGCCACGATGCTCCGAATGGCGCCGGTGGCCAGCCGCAGCAGGCGCTGCAGGTCAGCCTGGCTGAAGGGATGCCGTTCCGCGGTTCCCTGCACCTCGACGAGATGCCCGCGGCCGGTCATCACCACGTTCATGTCCACGTCCGCCTGGGCATCTTCTTCATACATCAAATCCGCGACGGGCCGGCCCTTCACGATGCCGACGCTGACCGCGGCCACGACGTCCCGCAGCGGCAGGCGGGCGAACACGCCTTTGCGCCGCAGCGTCCGCAGGCACTCCACCAGGGCGACGAAACTGCCGGTGATCGCCGCGCAGCGCGTGCCGCCGTCCGCCTGCAGCACATCGCAGTCCACCCAAATTGACCGCTCGCCGAGCTGGGATCGATCCACCACGGCCCGCAGGCTGCGCCCGATGAGCCGCTGGATTTCCTGCGTCCGCCCGCTGAGCTTGCCGCGGGAGGCTTCGCGGTCCGTCCGCGTGGACGTGGCGCGCGGCAGCATGCCGTATTCCGCCGTGACCCAGCCGGTGCCGGAGCCTTTCAGAAACAGCGGCACTTTCTCTTCGACCGAGGCCGAGCAGAGGACTGTGGTGTGGCCCCACTCGACCAGGCAGGACCCTTCGGCAAATTTCATGGCGCGCCGGCTGAGCTTCAGCGGACGCACCTGACCGGCCCGACGACGATCTGGACGATTCATGACCCCTCAATCCGTGTGGTTGACGCGCTCGACGGACCGGACGGCCTGCCCCAAAAACCGCTGGCCGATGGCGGAGAAATGCCCCGGCTCATCCGTCACGAAAAACCGGTAGCGGGCCCGCGCCCGGGAGGTCGAGAGCCACTCATTCCAGGCCAGCAACCCGCGCACTTCCACGGCGGTCTGCGTGGCCGAGTCAATCAGCTCCACGGGCGCGCCGAACGCCTTGCGGATCACCGGTGCGAGCAGGGGATAATGCGTGCAGCCCAGGATCAGCGTGTCAACCCGCTGCCGCTTCAACGGCTCCAAATAGGTGGCCGCAATCTGGGTGGAGATCGGCCCGTTCAGCCAGCCGGACTCCACCATGGGCACGAACAAGGGGCAGCTTTGCGAGTAGACGGAAATGGAGGAATTGAGCCGCTTGATTTCCAGCTCATACGCCCGGCTGCGGACCGTCGCGTCCGTGCCGATCACGCCGACGCGCTTGGTGCGGGTGGCCTGCACCGCCGCGCGGGAGCCGGGGCGGATCACGCCGATGATCGGCACTTTGAAGTAGCGCCGCAGCGTCGGTAGCGCCCATGAGGAGGAGGTGTTGCACGCGATGATGATGCACTTGACCCCGAAGCGCAGCAGGAACTCCACGTTCTCCATCGAAAACTTGACGATCGTGGAGCGCGATTTCGACCCGTAGGGCACCCGCGCCGTGTCGCCGAAATAGACGATCGGCTCGTACGGCAGCTCCCGCATCAGCGCCTTGACGACGGTGAGCCCTCCGATCCCGGAATCAAACACGCCGATCGGCTTGCTGGAGATTTTTCCGGCCATGGGTCAAATGTCCTGCGCCCCGACGTCCCGAAGGTAGGAGGCGATGCCGTCCGCGATGGCCTGCGCCGCCCGTTGGCGGTACGCCGGCTCCGCCAACTGCTGGGATTCCCGGTGATTGCTCACGTAGCCCACCTCCACGAGCACGGCGGGCATCTGCGCCTCGCGCAGGACGACGAATCTGGCTCCCCGGATGCCACGGCAGCGCGTGCCGAGCTGCTCTCGCATTGTCCGGCAAATGACCGAGGCCAGCCGCACCGACTGGCTGCGCGTCTGCGAGAGCACGACGTCCCACAGCACGCGCTTCACGGTCGTTGTCGGCAGCGCCACTTCCGACGGGCGCACCGACGGCGGAAGGGCGGTGGCGTCGGTCACCTGGGACTCGCGCGGATAATAGACTTCGATGCCGGAGACGTGCCGGTTGCGGTTGGCGTTGACATGGACGCTGACGAACAGGTCAGCCGGCAGGCGATTCGCAATCGCGGGACGGCGGCTCAAGGGGAGGAACTCATCGCGGTCTCGGGTCAGGACGGCAGACATCCCGCGCGCGCCCAATTCCGACGCCACGCGTTTGGCGAGATCCAGCACCAGGTCTTTTTCCCGCAGGCCGTAATGGCTCGTCCCAGGGTCACGGCCGCCATGGCCCGCATCCACGATGATGGTCTGCGCTTCGCCGGGAGGTATCGCAAGACGAGCGGCTGCGCCGGTTGACCGGGGCACCACCGGCGCGGGCAGCGTGGCGCATCCGCCGGCCAGAAGGCATAGCCCTGGGAGAAGAGGCGCCCAGGGGAAACGTGATCGCATAAATGGTGGAGGCGCTGGGATTTGCACCCAGGTCTTCGGATCGAGCGCGTGAGCCCTCTACATGCGTAGCCCCACATCGAACCGTCGCCCCGACCCGCCTGTGGAGCGGGCTTGTCGAAGCCAAGCCGCTGATGTGCTCCTCGCTGCCGCCCTCAGCCGCTCAAACGGCAACCAGCTTGCTCGTGCACGCCCACCGGGTCCGCAAGCTGACCCGGCGACGGCGCTGCCTATTTAATTAGGCAGCGACGGCCACACCTTCAGAGGCCCAGATTCTTTCCAGGTCTCCTACGGTGTCAAACGCCATCGTCTTGGCATTTGTTGTTGCTGCCAGGTGTTTAACGAGGCCTCCCGGCCACCTCGGCATGCCCCTCGCGACATTCAGGTCCGAATCGATTCTAATCGCCCCCTCTATGTGTTGGTCCGTCGAAGTATCCGCCGCAATTCGCGATCCGTATCGCGCTTGCGGATTACATCCCGCTTTTCATAGAGCTTCTTGCCCTTCCCCACCGCCAGCTCCACCTTGGCCATCCCGCGCACCAGGTAGAGCCGCAAGGGCACCAGCGCTAATCCTTTCCGGCTCAGCAATCCATTCAGCCGTTCGATTTGGCGGCGGTGCAGCAACAGCTTGCGCGGGCGCGCCGGCTCCACGTTGAACCGCCCGCCCTGCTCGTAGGGACTGATATGCATATTATACAAGATCACCTCACCCCCTTCAATGCGGCCGAAGCTCTCGTCGAGGCTGGCTTGGCGATTGCGGACCGACTTGATCTCCGTGCCGGCCAGCACGATGCCCGCTTCCAGCGACTCGAGGATCTCATAATCCCGCAAGGCCTTATGATTGGTGGCCAGGAGGTTGTGATCCGGGCCTTTCTTTTTGCCGGCCATGCGGGTCCTAGCCTCGCTTTTTCAAGAGGCTGACCATGCGCCAGGAGTCCGCGCCGGCTGCTAGCGGTTTCTCGACGTCAAAATCCGAATAGGCGCCCACCACGTCGAACGCGCCGGAGGCCTCAATGAGCGCGCGGAATTCCTGCGGCAAGATCAGCCGGGTCCGCGTGCGGTCCCCGCGGATCTCCCGGCTCTCCTCGCCCTCTTGCACGACGAAGACCAGCTCATCCTCGAACGTTTGATCAATCGGGTTCACCGTCTCCGGATGCTGGAGATAGAACACCCGCACCGTCGTGCCGTTCTCCTGCTGCTCCCATTGGTAGATCTCGTTCGCGGCCCGATCCCACTGGGTGGGGATCCAGAAATCGGTCACGTACAACCCGCCGGGTGAGAGCCGCTCGCCGACCCTGCGCAGATGTCCGATGATCTCCTCGTTCGTCAACAGAAACCGGAACGTGTCCATCAGGCAGAACGCCAGGTCAAACGTGCCGGACACCGGCACCGCGCGCAGATCCCCGACGGTCGCGGCGACCTCCACGCCGGCCTTGCCGGCTTCCTCGCGCAGGTAGGCCACCATCTCCGGGGACAGATCAAACCCGCTGACGCGATAGCCGCGCTTGGCCAGCTCCAGCAGATGGCGCCCGGCGCCGCACCCGATGTCCAACACGCGCCGGCCCGACGACGGCCCGTGCGCCTTGAGGCAGCGCTGCAAGAAATCGCACTCAGCGCTGGTGTTCCACTGGTAGCCGATCGCGTAGTAGCGCGGATATTGATAGACGCTGGCGGGCAATTTCTTCGGCATCATGCGCGGGCCAACCGCTGGGCGGCGGCCGCCAGGATGTCCCCGACGAGCTGCGCGTAGGTGCGCCCTTCGCACTCCGCCATCCAGCCCACGGTGCCCTGCGGGTCAAAGGACGGCAGCGGGTTGATTTCGAGAAACCAGACGGCGCCCTTTGCGTCCACGCGCAGGTCCACGCGCGCCATGTCGCTGCAGCCGAGCGCATCAAAGACCGCCAGCGCGGCGTCTCGCGCGCGCTGTTCCACCGCCGCGTCCAGCGCCAGCGGGGTCGCGAGGGACGGCGCCTTCGGCGACACGTGGGACGCCAATTGGCTGGCGGTGTCCACCGCCCGCTGGATCGCGGGATACGCCCGCGGCGGATCGTTGCCGACCAGCAAGACGGTCAACTCGCCCCCTGAAATAAACTCTTCGATCAGGACCGGCTCCGGCAGCAGGGTCGTGAGCTCCCCGCTCCGGACCGCGCCATTCCGCTGCCACTCGCGCATCTGCTCAAGCAGCCACGCCACGCGTGCGCGCAAGGCCGTCATGGTTGACACGACCGCCCCGGGATCAATGCCCATGCCGGAGCCTTCATACCGCGGCTTCACGATGACGGGAAACGCCAGGGGGATCTGCTCGGGAAGATCGCGGACGGCATTCAACGTGATCCAGGGCGGGGTTGCCAAACCGGCGGCTTTGGCCAGGCGCTTGCTCGCGGCTTTATCGAGGCCCAGCGCCAACGCCAGCGCATCGGAGCCGACGTACGGAACCTGCCACAGGTCCAACAGGGTCGGCACCCACGCTTCGCGGCAGCGCGCCGAGACGCCCTCGGCGATGCTCAAGACCAGGTCCACGCCTCCGGGCGCGGGCGGATGGGCCAGCAGCTCATGCGCGCTGCCCAGCCGGACCGGATCATGGCCCAGCTCCGTGAGCGCGCCGCACAACGCGTCCAGCGTGGCGGGCGGATCGAACTCCGCCTGCCGCGCGTCTTGCGGGTGGGTTTGAAGATCGTATGCGAGGCCGATGCGCATGGTCGTCGGGGAAGACACGCGCTATTATACACGGGTTCATTTGACAGGTCTGCAGCCTCGTCGGTATACTGAGTTTTCTCGCGGAGGTGGTGAAACCGGCAAACACGCGGGTCTCAGAAGCCCGTGCCGAAAGGCTTGGGGGTTCAACTCCCCCCCTCCGCACCATTTAATTAACCTGTCGCGTACGCCTTCGCTAGGCGCACGTACTTCGCCACCCAGCTTCGAATATAGCGCAGGTCCCGCTCGGTCACGGACCGCACCGGGCGGGCCGGCGCCCCCACCACCAGCGTCCGAGGCGGCACGCGCGTGCCCTCGAGCACCACGCTGCCGGCTCCCACAACCGCTTCCCGTCCGATCCGCGCTCCGCTGAGCACGATGGCGCCGATGCCGACCATCGCCCCGGTCTCCACCACGCAGCCGTGCAGGTTGACGTGATGCCCGACGTGGACGCGCGGCGCGATCAGGCACGGGTGGTCGTCATCCACGTGCAGGATGGAGCCGTCCTGGATATTCGTTCCCTCCCCGATCACGATGCGGTTCACATCGCCCCGCAGCACGCATCCGAACCAAATGCTCGCATCCCGGCCGAGCTTCACCCGGCCGATGAGCGAGGCGCCTGGAGCGACGAATGCGGTGGGATGGATCACCGGGCGGGTGTGTCGAAACGGCAGGATGATGGGCGGCATGGCAGGTCCTTCCTTGTCCGTTAACGGGCGGCCATCTGGTGGGCGGCTTCCGCCGCCAGGCGGATGACCGGCAGCGGGTGCGTTGAGGCTCGCTCCAATTCCGGCAGCAGCGTCTTGAGCCGCAACTGCCCCACCAGGCCGATCACCGTCAGGCTCAGCCATCGGTGGTGATCCCACACGCTCTGCGCGAGCAGTAGCGCGCGGTCTTCCGGCTCCACAACCGGCTCGTCCGGCTGCCCGGTGACGCGCTCCAAAAACTGATTCTCATCCAGGATCGGAAAGATCAGCCACCGCACCGACGGAGCCACCAGATGATCCAGCAGCTCGATCGCGTCAGCGCGCACGTCGGCATCCGGCTCCCGCAGCTGATTGTAGACGAGATAGATCTCCTCGGGCCGGTAGATCATCCCCAACAGCCGAAACACCTGCTCCACCGCCTCTTCCATGAGCAGGCTTAGCATCTGCAGCACGCCGTCGGTTTTTCCCACGGCCCCGGCGCTGGTGCGGTAAACCACCGCCACGCGCGCGATGTGCTGGCAGGTCTGCACTTCCTTGGCCATCTGCCGCCGGATGAGCCGCTGCGGAAACTCCAGCCGGCGATTCCGCACGCGCAGCTTGGTCAATCCGCGGATCAGCTCGTAGCGCAGGGCGGCGTCCTCCTCCACCATCAGCGCGCCCAAGAGCGCATCCGCCGCGTCCTGCCCGCCGCGCCGCACCAGGGCGGTCACGGCGCCTCGCCGCTTCGCCATCGGCTGATGCGGGTCGCTCAGCCAGGCCTTGAGATCGGCGGCTGAGGCCGCGTCGTCCTCAGCCGAGGCCGCACGCTGCTCATACTCCGCCGCCGTGTCCAAGAAGCGCTCGCCCCCCTGCGTCAAGACCCCGTTGGGAGAAAACACCTGGCGGATCAACTGCAGCTTCTGCTGGGAAAACCCGGCCGCCCACCGGCGCGATGCCCGGCTCGTCGCCCGTGTCTGCAACAATTCTCGAATCGTGTTCGCGTGCTCGCGCCGCAGCTGCAGCGCCAGCGCGACCCAGATCGCCAGCAGCGGCACCGAAAGGTAGCCCAACACCCTCGGCTCCAAACGCCACCAGTCCAGCGCCAGCACGCCGAGGAGCGCGGCGATCCCCTTCCCGAAGCGGAACACCTCCACCTCAATGAACGGCTTGACCGTGCGCCGGACCGTCCGGTCAATCGGCAGGTAGAGCATGTCCTTCGTCGTCTGCTGCAGCGAGTAATTCATGGAGCCGTCATACCACTCGGTCGTCGACGCCATCCAGAACACCGGCAGGGCCAGCAGGCCGGTCACGCCGAAGATCAACCCCGCCGGCAGGGCCAGCAGCGCCCAGCGCGGCCCCAGCCGCCGCAACACCCAGCTCGTGCAAAAGAACTGGATGATGAATGCCCCGCAGTTCATCCATCCGAAGAACACGCCCAGAAAAGCGGTCTTGGTGTCCTGGTCGGGAAACATCTCGATGATGAAGGGATTGAACTGGTACGAGACGAACGTGGAGACGATCTTGGCGATCGCCACCAGGGCCGCCACCAGCAAGAGGTAGCGGGAACGGCGGAGGAGCTGGGTGATCGCGCGCGCCTGCACCAGCCATGGCTCGCGCGGCCGGTCCGTCCGCGACTCCACCCGCCCCATGCCGGGCGCGTACCGCCACAGCCGCTCGACGACCAGCCAGCACGCGACCAGGATCGCGGCGGAGAGCAGCAACAACGCCGGCGTGCCGATCGCCTTCGCGCCGGCCGCCGCCAGCGCCGACCCGGCGATGCCGCCCAGGATCCCGCCGGCGCCGATGAAGCCGAAGAGCCGCTTGCCCTGCCGCGGGTGGTACAGGTCATTCGCCACCAGCCAAAACAGCGTCACCACCAACACCGACAACACGGACACCCACGCGTAAAGCGCCACGGGCCCCCAGCGGAACGGCCCCTGCAGCAGTTGCCAGAAGGCCGCCAGGCCGGCAATGGCCATCCACAACGCCAGGCTCACCACGCGCCGTTTTTCCAGGCGGTCCACCAGGCCGGCGAACAGCGAGACGACGGGCCCCACCAGCACGACGCTCAACAGATCGCCGTACGGCATCAGGCGAACCCCCGACTCGCCGAGAATCAGCGAACGGCTGACGGGCTTGATGACGTAGTAGGCGGTGATGAGGAGGAAGAAGTAGAGGAAGGTCCACCAGACCTTGGGCCCTTCCCCTGCGCGGAGGTGGGTCAGGCGATTGGAGAGCGCGCGAATGGTCCGGTGCATGCGAAGCCCCTTACGCGCCAACCATGACGAACGAAACCAGCCGTCCGGTGCCGCGGCCTTCCCGGCGGGCGGAAAACCAACGATCCGTGCCGCATGCGGTGCAGCAGCCGCTGTCCACAATCCGGTTCCGACGCAATCCGCTGCGCCGCAACTGATCCATGGCAACCCCGATGAGGTCGCACATCAAGCGGGAGCCGCGCGGCCGCACGAACGCCCCGAAGCGGTCGCGGAACTCTTCCTGCACTTCGTAGCAACATGCGCGGATGGCCGGTCCGATGCCCACCCAGAGCTGGTCCGGATCGCTCTGGTATTCCTGCCGCAAGAAGGCGATCAAGCGCATGGGCAGCTGCTGCTTGAGCCCGCGCCAACCGGCATGGATCACGCCGGCCGCATGCCGGATCGGATCCCATGCCACGATCGGCAGGCAATCTGCGCTGCGGATGAGGAGGGCCACGCGCGCCTGCCGCGTGGTCAAACCGTCACAGCCGGGAACCGTCAACGCCGCTCCGGGCGCGCACGCCACGGCAGCGATGCTGGCGCCGTGCACCTGCTCCGCTTGGATCAGCGCGGGCCGATCCAACTGCGCCGCCAGGCGTTCCAGCGTCCCGGTGCGATCGATCACGCCTGCGGCCACCGGACCCCGCCACGGCCAGCGCCACAGCCCCGGGCTCCACGCCTCCAGCGACAAGGGATTACCCGTTGGGCTCCTCCGTGCCGGCATTCCGAACGCGGGGCGGAGGCTCCACCATCACCAACCCCAACAGGGCTGGATCAACGACCTCACCATTTCTCGACACTTCGAAATGCAGATGCGGGGCGATCAACGGGCTCCGCGCATTCCCGGTCTTGCCGACGGTGGCGATGATTTGCCCCTGCCGCACCCGCTCGCCCACCGCCACTTGTGTCGTCTCCAGATGCCCATACAGGCTGCGCAGCTCCCCGCCATGCTGCAGCACGAGGTACCGGCCCATGCCCCGCTGCGAGGCGTTGATCGCCACGCGGCCGCTTCGGGCCGCCCGGACCGGGCTCCCGACCGGCGCGATTACATCCACGCCTTGGTGCACCCGCGACCCGCTGCGCGGAGCGCCGAACCGGCCATCCCCTTTCGCGTCAGCGCGGATGAGCAATGGGCGCTGATCCACCGGCGGAACCACCCGCTGCCAATTCACGTAGGCCGCTTCCTTGGCGGCCATCAGGCAGGCGACACCGACCAGCAGCCCCGCCACAAACGCCTTCCTCGGCTGCACCTGCCGAGGGGGGGCCGGCGGGCAAGCCGGCAACGCCTCGCGGTCCTGCTGGGAGCCGACATGCAGCAGCGTCGTCATCCGCGCAGGCCGGAGATCCGTTTCAGATCGGCCAGCCGCTGCTGGAACCGCGCCGAGGTCAGCCGCTGGAGCGCTGCAACCCCCACCGCCTCCACGCAAAAAGAACCGATCACCGAGCCGTAGAGCATCGCATGGCGCAGCGTCTCCGCCGTGATGCGGCGGGACCGGTCCAGGCAGCCCAACACCCCGCCGGCAAAGGAATCGCCCGCCCCGGTCGGGTCCAGCGTCCGGTCCACCGGATACGCCGGCACCCAGACCATCGCGCGATCCACCCAGCCGACCGCCCCGTACCATCCCTGCTTGATGATCACGATCGTCGGCCCCAGCTTGCGGATCCACGCCCCCATCGCGCGATGCGACCGCAGCTGCGTGAGCAACTGCGCTTCTTCCTCATTGAGAAACACCATGTCCGTCCGCTTCAGCAGCCGGATCAGCGAGTCCCGCGCGCTGGCGATCCAATGGTTGATGGTGTCCACCGCGATGATCCGCGGCCGCTGCACCTGTGACAGCACCAGCTCTTGCAAATTCGGGTTGATGTTGGCGAGAAACACCGTTGAAGAGCGGCGGTGCGCCGGCGGAATGGTCGGTTGGAAACTCTCAAACACGCCCAGGGACAACCCCAGCGTCTCGCGGCTGGTAAAATCGTCGCTGTAGCGCCCCTCCCATTGGAAGGTCTTGCCCTCCAGCTCCGCCAGCCCGGTCAGATCCACTCGCGGGTGCCGCAGGATGCCCTTCAAGCGCGGCGGGAAATCCTTTCCCACCGCCGCCACGATCCGCACCTCCGCTTCACGCCGCGCCGCCAAGGTGAAATACGTGGCCGACCCGCCCAGCACCTTCCGATAGATCCCCTGCGCCGTCCCGATCGTATCCAACGCCACCGACCCGACCACGACAATCGCCATGCTCGTTCGTCAGCTCCCTCCAGGCGCGTACACGCAGCACTTGTTCTTGCCGGTCGTTTTCGCCCGATACAGTTGCTCATCCGCCAGGCGCACCAGCGTCTTGACGTCCATCTGGCGGTCTTCCGGGTAGCGGCGCATCACCACGCCCACGCTCAGCGTCAGCTTCAGCGGCTTCTGCAGCGCGTGAAACTCCTGCTCCACCGCCAAGCGGATCCGCTCGCCCAGCTCCGCGGCGCCCTGGGCGCCCCCGCTTTCCTCCGCCACGCCGGTCACCGGCAGCATGACGATGAACTCCTCCCCGCCATACCGCCCCACCAGGTCCATCATCCGCACCGATTTCTGTATCAGCTTGGCGATGATTTTCAGCACCGCATCGCCTTGCTGATGGCCCAGGGTGTCGTTCACCGCCTTGAAGTTGTCAATGTCCAGCATCAGCAGCCCCAGCGGTACGCGATACCGGTTGCTCCGGTCAATCTCCTGCTCCAGCCGCTTTAGGAAATAGGTCTGGTTCACCAACCCCGTGAGGCGGTCGCGGATGGCCAGGTCTCCTTGGATGGCAATGGCCAGCGCCAGCGCGCATTGCCCCCACGCCGCCCGGAAAAACCCTTCCCGCTGCTCATAGCCGGCCAGGACATCCGGATGGCAGAACATCACCAGGCAGCCCAGCACGGTCTTCTCAATGATCAGCGGCACGAGGATGAGCCCCGTGGCCTGCCCCAGCGCCGAGAGCTTCTCCGGTTTGACGAACGGAAACCCCGCGTCCCACGACGGAAACCGCAGCGGCTGCTGGCTGGAAAACAGCTTCGGAAACGGCGGCTCGCCCAGCTCAAACTGCTGGCGGGTGAACCAGGACTCGTCACACCGCAGCCCAAACTCAAAACACATGCGCTCCGTTCCCAAATCCATCGCCCACAGCGCCACGGCGCTATCGGCGTGGGGCAAGCTGGTGATCTGGCCGGCCGCCTGCACCAAGTGCTGCAGCAGGGCGCGCTTCTCCAACTTCTGTGTCAGCGTCTCGCCCAGGCGGATCAGCCGATCGTATTCCTGCTGCGCCCCGGCGCGCAATTGGTCCATAGCCAGGTGGACGGCGCGCGCCTGCGCCGTCTCGCGGTGCTGCGCCAGCGTCAGGCCGGAGCGCATCCACAGCCACCAGCCCACGCTCGCCGCCACCGCCAGCATCGCCACCAGCACGGCCGCCAGGCTCACGATCACGAGGAACTGATCGAACGACAGCCACGTCGGCAAGATGGGGTTCATGGCGAGAAACAGGCTGAGGAACTCTTGAAGCGCTTCGAGGCGGACCGCCAGCACGGAGGCCAGGCCGAACACCGCGGCCAACCCCAAACCCCAGACGAGGATGCGTTTTACCATGGGTGGGAAAACTCTGACGCCATTCTACCCGGCCTCAGCAGGAGGGTCAAACGAGGAAACGCGTCACGCCGCGGGAGCCGGAGCCGCGGGCAGCGAGAGCGTCACGGTGGTGCCGCGCCCCGGGGCAGACTCCACGCGCAGGGCGCCTTGGTGCGCCCGGACAATCCGATCCACGACAAAAAAGTTGCGTTCGTGCCGGCGCGCGCCCTCCGGCGCGGGAGGCTCGCAGATCGCGGCCAACCGCTCCGGCGCGATCGCCGGCCCGGTGTCCGTGATGCGCACCGCCACCTGTCCCTGTTCGACGGCGCCGGCGATCTCCAGCCGGCCGCCGCGCTCCGCCATCGCCTGGGCCGCTCCGGCCAGCACCTGCACCAGCGCCGCCTGCAGTTGCGGCCAGTTGGCCGACACGTTGGGCCACACCTCCGGCCATTCGACGTGCGACGCAATCCCCTTCATCGGCGCTTGATAGGCGGCCAGCCGCAGGCTGTCTTCGACGGCGGCGCGCAGGTCCACCGGCTGCCGCGCGGCCGCATCCACGATCCCAAATTTCAGGATCCGCCGGGTGAGCTCCGCCGCCCGGTGGCATTCGGCAATCATGCGCGCCATCGTCTCATCCGCCGCCGGGTGCGCGCCCTGCCCCCGATCCAGGTACAGCTCCGCTTCGCCTGCGATGATCGTCAGCGCGTTGTGCAGCTCATCCGCCATGCCGTAGGACATCTGCCCCAGCGCGGCCAGCCGCTCCCGCTCCAGCAGCGCCGCTTCCTGGATCGCAAACCGCTCCACAAACTGCGCCCGCGCCAAGGCGAGCGCCGCCTGCCGGCTCAGCGCCGCAAACACCTGCACGTCCGCCTCGCTGTAGGGCCGCCGGCTGCGCTTGGCTCCCAGCACCAGCACGGCCGCCAATCGCTCATTCAAGAAGCTGGGCACCACCAGGCGCGCCTCCAGGTTGCGCATCCACTCCGCGGCTTCCGCGTAGCGCGCGGCCCATTGCGGCCGGCTCCATTCCCACCGCTCCACATCCACCAGCCGCACCGGGCGCCGCATCTCCTCCAGCACGGCGATCATCGCCTCCGCCCGACGGATGGACAGCTCCGCCGGCAGCATCACCGCATGCCGCAGCGCCGTCAGCCGG
The DNA here is from genome assembly GCA_023247215.1 of Candidatus Omnitrophota bacterium. Lineage (GTDB taxonomy): Bacteria > Omnitrophota > Gorgyraeia > Aquiviventales > Aquiviventaceae > JACPRA01. The sequence continues at coordinate 7,814 of JAHFGX010000024.1, read as the reverse complement.
TAGCACGTCCGCGCCTCATCCACTAAAAAGAGCGCGCTGTAGCTCGCCCCCACCGTCGCGTTCACCACGTAGACGATCTGCCGGGTCAACGCGCCCACATCACGCGGCTCCGTCAAACTTAGAGCCGCCACGGTCAGCGTCTGATGGTACCGGTGCTGCTGCAGGACCAGCGCCTGCTCCCATCGGCCCGCCCACCGCAGCGCCAGGGCCGTGGCACCCGCTTCCAGTATCCCAAACAACCCCACCGGCAGGATCCACCAGGACGGGCCAAGCGCTGCGCGCAGCCACACGTGCCCGACCACGGCCACCCCGGCGCTGATCCCGATCCCCAGCGCCGACAACCCCAGCGCCGCGCCAAACGTTGCCGCCGCCAGCCGCCACCCCGCCCACCGCTCCCGCGCTCCCTCCTCGGCCCCCTCCCACGCCCCCGCCGCCCGCCGGATGGCCCACTTGGCCAGCCACGCTGCCGCCGCCAGCGGGCCATACCACCCGCCCAAGGCGACCGTGCGATTGGAGGAAGACCGATCCAGGCTCACGGTGAGAGTTCCTCGCTCGGCTGCTGGATGCGCGCCAACAATTCCTGCAGCTCTTCCAACTGCACCGGCTTCTTCAAAAACGCCACCGCCCCCAACTGAAACGCCTCCGGGGCGAGCGACTCATCAAATCCCGTCACAATCACCACCTTGGTCTTCGGCGCCACGCGCGAGGCTTCCTTTAATACGCCCATGCCCGGCGTGCTGCCCTTCAGCCATAAGTCCAGCAGCATCACATCCGGCTGGAAGCTCTTCAGCAGCGCCAGCGCCTCTTCGCCGGTTTCCGTCCCTTTCACCTCATACCCTGGGCGTTCGAAGTGTCCCTTCAGCAGCTCCAAAATCTTGGTCTCATCCTCCACCACCAATAACTTCATGCCGCTCCTTTCAATCAATCACGCTGTGTTGGATGCACCCGCACGCGCCGCTTGCGCCGCCGGCAGCCCAACGGCAAACGCCATCCCCTCGCCGTACGTGGACTTAGCCGCAATCGTCCCGTCGTGCGACTCGATAATCTGCTTGATCACATACAACCCCAGCCCGGTGCCTTTCTCCGCCGTCGCCTTCGTCGTATAAAACGGGATGAACATTTTTAATAATTGCTCCGGCCGCACTCCGGTGCCATTGTCCGACACCTCAAGCCGGATCGTCTGGGCATCCTTCAGCCGCGCCTTGATCTCAATCTTTCCCCGGAACGGCTTGGGGCCGGTCTTCGGCAGCTTCCCTTCTTCCAATAGTTCTTCCTTCAGCTTGATCGCGTCATACGCGTTGTCAATAAAGTTCAAAAAACACTCCCCAAGCAGCGACACGTCCCCAATAATTTGGGGCAAATCCTCCGGGATGTCCACCACAAAGTCGAAATCCTGAAAATGCACCTTATGCTGCACCACATCCACCCCGGCCTGCACCGCATCCCGCAGCGCCAGGGGCTTGCGGGTGTCTCCCGAGGGTCTCGCCAGCTTCCGCAGCGACGCCACGATTTGGCCTCCGTTCAGCGCTTCCTCTTCCAGGCTTCTGAACTGTTCCTCGCACTCCTTCAGCGCCTCCCGCAGCTTCGCCTCGTCATGCGTGCCGTTGCTGAGCAGCGCGTGCAGCTTCAGCCTCTCCGACGCCGACACCAGCGCCACCACGTTGAAGCGGTTGTTCACCTGGTGCCCCATGGAGCTGGCCATCGTCCCCAGCGATGCCAACGTCGCCGCATGAAACAGCGCCGCCTGCCGCGCTTTCTCTCCCTCGTAAAACCTTGCGTTCTCAATCGCCACCCCGGCCTGGTTCGCCAGCGTGGAGAATACCGTCAAGTCTTCCGTGGTAAAAACCTGTCCCTTCCGCTTCTCCCCCAGCACCAAAAATCCAATCAACCGCTCCTGAATGAAGCTTGGCACCACCACACTCGCATTCAGCGCTTCCATCTTGGACACCGCCAGGAGCCGATCATCCCACGGCTGGTTGTCGCCGCGATCTCCCACCTGGGCCTTCAGCTCATCCAACACAATCGGCTCTTCTTCCTCTTTCAACAACCGAATCAGCGCATCATCCAACCCTACCTTCTCACGAGACCCTTTGTGCTCGCCATACCGGAAGGCGCTCAAGACAAACACTTTCTCCTCAAGATCCTCTAAAAATATGGCGGCATGGGTCAATCCCACCATTCGGGTGATCACATGGACAATCAACTCCATCAGCCGCTTGAGCTCACGAATCTCCGTCATCCCCCGCGAGGCCTGCATCAAGTTCGCCTGATATCTCCGCTGCTCCCGCAGCAACCGTGCCTCTGCCTTTTGCTGCAAGTATAGGTTCAGGTAGTGCGCCGCCGTCGTCAACCCCGCCCCCACCACCCACAACCACACCCACCAATGATTTCCCAGTAGTCGTTGAAGCTGCGGCTCCCACGCCAACGCCCCCGCCAGCGGTACCCCTAGCAGCACCGCATAAACTATCGTGAACACCGCCGTCCTTGTAATGACCACATTGATATCCATAAGACGATGACGCACAATAGCATGAGCAGTTGCGAATGCATAAAGAGGAATGGCGTAGGTACCAAAAGGCATGAGATATGGAATTTCTATATTAAAAGTCGGGAAGAAATTAGGGATGCCCCCTATATAAGCAACGAACATTGACCAACAAAAATAAATCAATTGATTGCGTCTAGCTCCTGAAGAAGAAAGATAGACCTTAAATAATTCGAGCAAACCATAGCAAGCCAAACCCACCCAAAGTGTGAAAAACAAACCATAGATAGGACCAGGATTAATGAAATAATTGAACGAAAACTTTGGTACCACCTCACGAATTAAGAATGGCGTGAAATTAACTAGAAGAGAAATAATACCAAAGAGATAAGCTGCCCTAACGACAGGTTTTTTTTGATATTGCTGAGGAGGATCTAACACGCTTACTACGAAATGAAGAAAAAATATAGGGATAAATATCACACCAACGTGATTAATGCGCCACCAGAACAGAGCGTTAATAGCCTCTTTCCTAGTAATACTTACTACCTCGAAAGCACTCCACCATGCAATTGCTAGTGAATATAATGCATATGTAACATTGGTAAGTTTCTTTTGACCCTTGAAATAGACAAAAACCGCTAATACGAAGTGCGTCGCGGCTGTCACTAACAGAGCAAAAACGTAATGGACTAGCATGCTAAGGCAGTTCGGTTATCTCTAACACCTGATGCCGCACGGTGGCATAAATCATGGCTAATGCGTAGATAGGAATTAAATAGAGACCAAGCGGATAAAGTGGGGGGATTCGAATATCAACCATGATTAAAAAATTGTCCATTCCTCCCAGGTAAGCGAATGCATGAGCAATTATTAGAAATTTCAGAATTATTTTTTGTCTCCCCGATAGAGAGGGGACTCGACGAGCAAGCAAAACAGTACCCCACATTATCAAAATTACAAATAGAAGAAAATATAGCGGATAAAGCAAAGCTGGCTTCGGATATGCATAAGCGTCTCGGTACACTATGCCATTCGTAAAAAACCCTGGCAATAAATTAAGAAGGTTAAATACGATTACGATCCCATATGCCGCCTTAAGGGTAAGTTGAGTTGCATGATTTCTTTTCCCTGCAAAGACCACTGCGAAATGAAACATTAATACTGGAATAAATGTACAGCCAAGATGCAAAAACCATCCCCACCAGAATGGAGTTAACCAAGAAATAAGGTGGACTTGGAGGCCCACCGTAAGAGCCCAAAAACCGATACTAAACCAATACAATGCACCAAGCTGATTTATCCATCGCGAACGACCAGATAACCAAAGCACCATAGCAGTCGATAAAGAAAAAATAGAACCTAATAATGCTGAAAAAACAAAGTGATTCATTCTCCCTTATTTTTTATTGTCATTTTTCGAGGCTAGATCTAATAGATCCTGCGCTGAAATTTTCTTTCTTACTAATTCCATATGCCAGACTTCACTATAAGCCTCAGCTAAACAAGTTTCTGCTCCGGCTCGAATAGAGGGTGGGATAGATATCAAGTTGCCGTTCTTGTCGGCGAAAGCTAATTTTTGGCCTCCAATCGCTATAATCTTTCTCGTATTTATATTTACGAATTCAAAGCTAAGTTCCATGCTCATCTTTTTCAATGAAGTCGTGCGGACTCCGATGATAACCTCATCGAATACATACGATTCATGTTCATGTTTGATCCATGAATGCACGGTAATCAATTTTGTACCACTACTAAGAAGTTCCATATGATCTGGAACAGCATGTCTAAAAAAATCTTCTCTTGCTTCGCCCTGCCATTCAAAATAACGAGCGAAATATACGTTTCCTTCGGCATTGGTATCTTTCAAAAAAACCGTTTTATGGTAAGTAAACACCTTTTGGCCCTCAAACTGTGGAATTTCGGTCTTTTCGGTGCTCATCATTTACCTCCTTTGCTTATATTCCAATAAGCTCTCCCTCATAAATCACGGATGAATGAGACCTCCTAACCATTTGTTTATTAGGGGGAAAAATAATACGCAGCGGGCGCCACGGCCATACACACTTTCAATCGTGATACTGCCATTGTGTTCTCGAATGATGCTGTGGGTGATTGAAAGACCTAGACCGGTACCAGAGGGTTTCGTTGTAAAAAAAGGCTCGAACAACCGCTCAAGATTGGCTTGAGGAATACCAGGACCGCTGTCCTCAATTATGACCTTAACCCGCTCCCCCTCTATTTTCGTCTCGATGAGTAGCGTCCCACCACAACCATCCATAGCTTCCACGCTATTGAGGAGCAGATTCAAGAAAACTTGGCGCAGTTGTTGAGAGTCAGCTTGAATCGTGTCATGGACGTCATAGGATCGTTCAACGATAATGTGGCGCCGAAGACATTCGTTGCTGAGCAATTCCAGTGTTTCGTCTATAACCTGAGATACGTGGACGGGGTAAAGTCGCGGCGGGTGAGGCTTAGCAAAGTCGAGAAGACGATGTACGATGCGATCAATCTTGCCGACTTCTTGAGTAGCCAATCGTTGAAATTTCCGCTGAAAAACTGGATCGTTTCCTTTAGATGGGAGATAATCAACAAACGTCTTCAAACTAGCCAATGGATTTTTGATCTCGTGGGCCATACCAGCTGCTAGTGTAGCGACCGCTTTAAGTTTTTCGGTTTGACGAGTTTCTCCTTCCAACTTCTCTAACCGCTTCACCAACTCCTCATGCGGTGCTCGGAATAAGAACCAGTCCACTAATCGCTGAATTCCGAATTTAAATGGTTGAAAAACAAGCGCCATGAAAGCGAAAGCAAGCAAGGAAACTTGTGGCGATTGATAGCCCAACGTTCTTTGAAAGAACCTCTCAACTGCGTATACCAGCCCAAAATAGCTGACGGTAAGCAAAGTAACCAGGATTGAATACACAAGACTGCGACGGATTACAACATGGATGTCGAAGAGCTGATATCTGAACACAGCCCAGGCTACAAAGATGCAATACAGCCATACTACATGTCCACCAATTGGTTGAATTGGAATGCCAAAACACAATGGGAAAAATGTTGCACCAACAATAAACCCTACTATTCCAGAAACCATGACGTAGGTGATGTGTGCCTTACGAAGGCCAGCAGCTCCTTGCCGTGCGTGCCAGAGAAGACGAATTGCATGTATCGGTTCGCAGCAATACAACCCAAAGAACACCCAAAACAGTGGTCCAGCATCGACGTAGTTTACAAGTCCCAGTCTTGTCTTAAGACCCGATAGGTAAAGCGGGGTGAAACCAAAACAGGCCAGGAGAATGCTCGAGACGTAACACACGCGCAAGATTCGTCGTTGATCCGAACGTCCAAGGAATTGGACAATAAAATGGAGATAGAACAACGGTATGAAGATTGCCGCAGTATCAGCGAGGCGCATAAACAGTAGTGACACCGAGGGATCTTTGGGCCCTGTCGAAAACCCAACTGACAAGCAAACCGCCCAAACAGCTATAGCAAGACTCATCCAACACCACAATTGAGAGAGTTTTGACCGAGGATTCTTGAAGAAAATAAATAACCCCAGCAATAGACTTGTAATCGCATTCATTCCACTACTTGCTGCATACAAATGATTTAAACCTGTAGAACTAACTTTCAAAATACGTTCGACAGCATCCATAAACCCAAAGTAAGCCATGGCCAATATGGCGATAAAAATCGAGTACAGAATGCTCCGACGTATAACAATTTGGATATCGAAGAGACCGTAGGCAAAGACACCGTAGGCAATCACAAGAAAAGCAATAGGAACACCGTAGCACGCAAGTGGTTGGAACGGTTCCAAACAGATACCGTAGAAGTATAAGTAATTTGTACAGGCCATCGCATACCCGAAGATAAAGGCCACAAGTAAGAGTCGTGTTTGCCGTCTTCTCCATGGCACCTCATGCTGGAGGCCGCGAGCCAATAACAAAAAGTCGTAAATGATCCATCCAAACCAAACGAGATTATAGGGGAGAAAAATCGGCCCGACGCGAGGTATGGACGGTAAGAATCCCAACGCACCACTAGCTTTAAGAAACTGATCAGAGCTCACGAATGGCAGAAATCCGATTACGAGAAACCAACCAATGCGGCAAACTTTTCGTTGATCTATTCCTAAAAATTCAGAGAAGAAATGAGTTAACAGGATGGGAAACATGACCACGACATAAAATGCTGCTCTACTCCATGCTAACGAAACGGTAGGAATACTTGAAGAGCCAGCTTGAACAAAGCTCCAACCCCAAAAACCTACCAGTACCGCGTAGAGGCAAAAAAATTGTGCGGCTTTATTACCGTGCCTTTTCAAGAATACTAACAGTCCAAGCGTCACCGTTATGACGACTGTCAAAATCAGGCTGAGTTGGTAATGTTGCAGGAGGGTCATGGGAGGACGAGGTTCCTGGGGATCGTAACTAGCGGGAGGGTGAGGACGCAGCGAGCGCCGTGGCCGTTAACATTTTCCAGCGAGATGCGACCGCCATGCTCCTCGACGATATTGCGCACGACTGACAGGCCAAGGCCGGTGCCGCTTGGTTTAGTGGTGAAAAACGGCTCAAAAACCTGTCCAAGGTGAGCTGCGGGGATTCCTGGGCCGGTATCTTGGATCGTGACAGTGAGCTGGCCATTCTGTTGAGTGGCCGCAACTGAGAGCGTGCCGCCATGGCCGTCCATAGCTTCTAAGCTGTTCAGGAAAAGATTCAGGAACACTTGGCGCAGTTGTTGCGGGTCGCCACTCACCAGATCCTCAGCGTCATACGTGCGCTTGATGATCACCCGGCGCTTGAGGCATTCGCTGTTGAGGAAATCCAAGGTTTCATCCAACACCTCTGACACCCGGATTAATTGAAGCTGCGGCGGGGTGGGTTTGGAGAAATCAAGCAGTTGATGCACGATGCGATCAATCTTCCCTACCTCTTGAGTCACCACTCGTTGAAACTTCCGTCGAAAGGCCGGATCACTGCCTTTTGAGGGAAGGTAGTCAGTGAATGTTTTCAGGCTGGTAAGCGGGTTTTTGATTTCATGAGCCATGCCGGCTGCCAGGGTGGCCACGGCTTTCATTTGATCGCCCTTGCGAACTTCTACGAGCAGCTGCTCCCGCTGGACCGCCAATTCTGCCGGTGTAGCGTTGAAGAGAGCATGATCCACCCAGGCTTGAATGCGATTGCGCAGTGGGTTGAAGAACACCGCGATAAGAAATGCTGCGACCAGCGTGCCAAAAAGCGAGCGGTATCCCAAGAACCCCTGAAACCACCTCTCCATAACCAGAACCATAACGAGGTAGGTCGCGGTGATGCAGGCG
>JAHFGX010000023.1 GCA_023247215.1 Candidatus Omnitrophota bacterium | reverse complement strand
GGATGCGCCTGCTCGTAGACCCGCTTGAGGCGCTGCGGGGTGATGTGGGTGTAGATCTGCGTCGTCGAGAGGCTCTGGTGGCCCAGCAGCTCCTGCACGCTGCGCAAGTCCGCGCCCCGGTCCAGCAGATGGGTCGCGAAGGTGTGCCGCAAGCTGTGCGGGCTGAGCGACGCCGGCAGCCCGGCTTGCTTGACGTAGCGCGCGAAGAGTCGGTCCACCTGGCGCACGGTCAGCCGCGTGCCCTTCTGGCTCACGAAGATGGCGCGGGGCGCGCTCAGCTTCTTCGGCCGTTTAGCGAGATACGGCTGGATCGCCGCCAGCGCGGTGCGGCCGATGGGGCAGAGCCGCTCGCGTTTGCCTTTGCCGCGCACCATCAGCGTGCCGGACACCTCATCCAAGTCCTCGAGGTTCGCCCCCACCAGCTCGCTGACCCGGATGCCGGTTGAGTAGAGCGTTTCCAGGAGGGCGCGGTCGCGTAGCCCCTGCCACCGGTCCGACGGCGGAAGCTGCAGAAACTTCGTGACTTGGGCCTCGTCCAGAAAGCTCGGCAGCCGTCGCTCCAGCCGCGGGGTCGGCACGACCGACGCCGGGTTCTGCTCCAGCACCCGCTCCCGGCAGCAGAACCGGAAGAAGCTGCGCAGGCAGGAGAGGCGGCGGGCCATCGTGCGCTTGGCATAGCGCCCGCTCTGATCCGCCAGGAAGCGCCGCACGTCCAAGGGGGTGATCGCCTGGAGACGGCGGTGGCCCAGGAACCGGAAGAAACGCGCCAGATCGTCGCGGTAATTGAGGCCGGTGTAGTCGGAGGCGTTCCGCTCGACGCTGAGGTAGCGGAGAAACCGGTCAATCGCCTGTGGGGCGGTCATCATCCTCGGCAGCCTCCTCGGCTGCCGGGGTCGAGCCGGCATCCGAGGGGGATGGGAGCCGCCGCGCCGTGTACGTGCACGCGGGATAGCGCGAGCAGCCGTAGAAGATGCGCCCTTTCGCGCGGCGCTCCACGAGATCGCCGCCGCATCCCGGCTGCGGGCACATCACGCCGGTCGGCACCGACCTGGCGGTCTTGCAGGTGGGATAATCCGAGCAACTCAGGAACTGGCCGAACCGCCCCCAGCGGATCACCATAAATTTATGACACTTCTCGCAGACATAGGCGGTGGGCACCACGTCCCGCTTGACCTCTTTCATCTGCTCTTGGGCCGTCGCCACGCGGGACGAGAACGGCGTATAAAAATCCCGCACGGCGGACACCCAGCCCACATCCCCCTCTTCGACGCGGTCCAGCTCCTCTTCCATGTGCGCGGTGAACTTCACGTCCATCACTTCGGGGAAATGCTCGATCAAGAGGTCGGTCACCAAACGCCCCAGGGCCGTGGGCACCAGGCTGCCGCCGGTCCGCCGGACGTAGTCCCGCGCCACGATCGTTTGAATGGTGGGCGCATAGGTGCTGGGCCGACCGATTCCCAGCTCTTCCAGCATCTTCACCAGGGAGGCGTCGGTGTACCGGCGCGGGGGCTTGGTGAAATGCTGCGACGGCGCGCAGGCGAGGAGGGCGAGCCGTTCGCCCACGGTGAGCGGCGGCAGCGCGCTATCCGGCTCGGTGTCTTCGCCGGCATCCTTGTCCCGCTCTTCCGTTTCGTGATAGACCTTGGTCCAGCCGGCAAACACGCTGGTGCGCCCATTGGCTTTCAGGCCGAAGCGCCCCGCCGCGATCTGCACGGCGATCACGCGGTCCACCGCGTCCGCCATCTGGCTGGCGATGAAGCGCTGCCAGATCAACCGGTAGAGCCCGAGCTGCTCGGCGGTCAGCGTCCCCTGCAGCGACTCCGGCGCGCGCGCGAGGCTGGTCGGCCGCACCGCTTCGTGCGCTTCCTGGGCGCTCTTGCGGGACTTGTAGGCGCGCGGCGCGTCGGGCAGATAATCGTGGCCGAACGTCTTGCCGATGAACCCCCGCACGGCGCCCACGGCCTCCGGCGCCACCCGCACCGAGTCGGTCCGCATGTAGGTAATCAAGCCGACCGGGCCGGCCTCGCCGATCTCCAACCCTTCGTAGAGCTGCTGCGCCACCCGCATGGTGCGCGCGGACGAGAAGCCCAGCTGGTGGAACGCTTCCTGCTGCAGGGTGCTGGTCGTGAAGGGTGGCTTGGGATAGCGCTTCTGCTCTTTCTCGTCCACCGATGCCACCACCGGCTGCTGCGCTTTGAGCTCCTCGGTGAGCTTGGCCGCCTCCTCGCCGGTGGCGACCTCCAGCTTTTTCCCGCCCACCTTGTCCACCTGCGCGGTGAACGTCTGGCCGGCGGCGGTCTTCAGGGTAGCGGCGATGGTCCAATATTCTTTGGGGACGAACGCCTCGACCTCCCGCTCACGGTCCACGATGAGCCGCAGCGCCACCGACTGCACGCGGCCGGCGGAGAGACCCCGCCCCACCTTCTTCCACAACAGGGGCGAGAGGGAGTAGCCCACCAGCCGGTCCAGCACCCGCCGGGCCTGCTGGGCGTCCACTTTTTTCTGGTCGATTTCTGTGGGATGCTGCAGCGCGGCCTTCACCGCGCTGGAGGTGATTTCATGGAAGGTGATGCGGTAAATCTTCCGGCCGTTCGGCTCGGCGGCCTTCTGTGCGGATTTCCGGGCCGGTGTCGCCGCGGGCGTTTTCTTCGGCGGCTTCGCGGCCTGCTTGGCGGCCTGCTTCACCTCATCGTCCTTGAGGAGGTTGGCCAGATGCCAGCTGATCGCCTCGCCTTCGCGGTCAGGGTCGGGGGCCAAATAAATCGCCGATTTGCCGCGCGCTTCCTGGAGCAGCTCCTTGGCGACTTTGCGGCGGCGCTGGATGACGATGTAGTGCGGGGCGAAGTCATGCTCGACGTCCACCCCGAGCCGGCTTGCGGGTAAATCCACCAGGTGGCCCAGCGAGAACGTGACGTCAAAATCCGCCCCGAGGATTTTGTGGATGGTCTTCGCCTTGGCCGGCGACTCGACGATAATGAGATTCTTGGCCATGAGACGCGGCGCTCACCCTCCCCCGACGAACTGCACGAGCTCCACCTGGTCCCCGTCCTTGAGGATGGTCTGCGGATGCTGGGCCCGCTTCAGGATGGTGAGATTGACTTCCACCACGACCCGCTCCGGCTCCACGCCCAACTGCTGGAGCAGCTGCTCGACGGTCAGGCCGTCTCCCACCTGCTTGTATTCCCCATTGACGACCAATTCCATCGCGCCCTCGTTACGCCCTCACGAACCGCTGTCCCGGCAACTGCTTGACCGCATGCTTCAACTCCAACTGCAGCAGCGCGGCGGCGCACGCCGGGATCGTCCATCCCGTTTTTTCGGCCAAGGTTTCAAGATGGCATGGTTGATCATCGCTGAATTGGCTCAACAAACGGTCTGCTGAATCCACGAGTCCTAATGCCGCGCGCCCGGCGGCGGCATCCGTGGCCGGCCCCTGTTCGACCAACACCGGCAGCTCTTCAAGGATGTCTTCGACCGTCGTCACCAGCGCAGCCCCCTGCTTGAGCAGCCGGTGCGTCCCTTCAGACGTCGCGGCGTCCGCGCGGCCTGGCACGGCAAAGACCTCCCGCCCCTGCTCCAGCGCGCAATCAGCGGTGATCAGCGCCCCGCTGCGGCCGGCGGCTTCCACGACCACCACGCCCAGCGCCAGACCGCTGATGAGGCGGTTGCGCCGGGGGAAGTTCTCCGCCACCGGCGGCATGCCCATCGCGTATTCGGCGATCAGCGCCCCGCGCGCCGCCACGTGCGCGGCCAGGGGCTCATGCTCAGGCGGATAGATTTGCGCCAACCCGTGGCCCAGGACCGCCAGCGTGCGGCCGCCGGCCTTCAGCGCGCCGCGGTGCGCTGCGGCGTCAATGCCGCGCGCCAATCCGGAAATCACCGTGATGCCGCGCTCCGCCAACCCCACCGCCAGCCGCTCCGCCATGCTCAGCCCATACGCGGACGCATGGCGTGATCCCACGATGGCCACCGCCGCCGCGTCCTGCGCGTCCCAGGCCCCCTTCATATACAGGGCCAGCGGCGGGTCGTGAATCTCCCGCAGCGGCGCCGGATAGCCGGCATCCACGCGCGTGAGCACGGCGCAGCCATGCCGCTCCGCCTGAGCGAGCTCGTCCTGCAGCCGAGCCGGCTGGGCGCGGTACTCGATGATCCGCTTGGCCAGCACCGGCCCGATGCCTTCGACGCCCATCAGCGCGTTCGATCCCGCCTCCCAGACCCGCTCCAAGCTGGCGAACGCGTCAAGGAGGCGCTGGAGGCGCACGCTGCCGATCTCCGGCACCAGGTTCAAGAGGATCAATCGCTCACGATCCGTCATGGTCCAAGGGCTTAAGCATACCACAGGGAGAAAAATCCAGACAGCCGGAACGGGTTACCGCGCGGCGCGGCCGGATCGGGTGGCGGTCAGGAGCCGGGCGCGGTCATTGAAGCTCATCACGAACCGGTCAAAAAACCCGGCGCGGCCCATCAAGTTGAATCCGACCCGCAGGGTGTCGGAGAACCCGACGGGCACCGTGAACTCGGCCCCCGCAAAGCGCACGCGGATGCGGTGCAGCAGCACGGGGATCACGTTGCCATTGCCCAGCGACATATAGCGCCGGTTCTTGGGCGAGAGCTTCAGGCTGAGCAGCTCCGCGACATCGGCATGGAAAATCGTCCAGGACGCGCCCGAATCCACATAGGCCTGCAGGTAAAGCCACCGGTTGCCGGTCCACACCTGCAGGTACACGATGGGGGCGTGGCGGCCGGAGGCGTCTTGAAGATAGGGGAACTCCACCCGGCGCGGCACCGGCGCCTTCTGCGGCTTGCGCCACGGCATCACAAGACCACCGCCGGATCGGCCGACGACGAGACGTAGTAAATCCCGACCTCGCGGCCCGCCCGCACCGGCTGATGGATCCGCTGGTAGGCCTCCAACTGGGTCGCACCCACCGCCACGATCCGGTCGTCGAGAACCGCGATATAGCGGCCGCCGTACCGCTTGATCAATTGGTCGTGGCGCTGCAGCAGGTAGTGCCAGCTTTTGCACAACCAGGGGCTGATCGGCTCCCAGATTTGCTCCACCACCTGCTCCGGCGTAAGGCGGCTGGTGTCCATCGTCCAATCCGCGTTCTCATACGACGCCGCGCGCTGGGCCAAGAGCTGCTGGATGCGCGCCAGCGGCGGCATCCCGGCGAGGAGGGGCCGCTTGCTCAAGACCGGGGTGACGCGCTGCAGGATCACCGGGGCTGACGCGGTCAGGCAGATGACCGGCCCGCCGGATTTGAGCAGCCGGCGGTTTTCCGGATCGAGGAACGCCCCGCCGCCGGTGGCGATCACCTGCCGGTCGCCCCGCGCCACGCGGCGGACCCAGCGCTGCTCCAGCCGCCGGAACACCGGCTCGCCGTGCTGGGTGAAGATGTCCGCGATCGAATGGCCGGTCCGCGCCTCGATCAGGGCGTCCAGATCCATGAACTCCCACCCCAGGCGCCTGGCCAGCCGTTTGCCGACGGTGGTCTTCCCCGTGCCCATGAACCCGATTAAGGTAATGTTCATCTACCACGAAATGACGACCTTGCCATCGGCCCCAGCACCGCCATCTCCGCCGCCGGATTGGTCCCCGGCACCACCACCACCGCCACCGACCACCGCTCCAGGCGAGCCATTCTGATCACCATCGCCTCCGGCGCCGCCGGCTCCCCCATTACCTCCATCGCCTCCGCGACCGCCGGTGCAGCAGATGGACTCCGGAAAAACCCCATTCTGGCCGTTCCCACCGGGAATGGAGAGCGTGAGCGTCGTGGTGCCTCCTGGGCCGCCAACCCCTGAGCAAGTGGGCAACCGGCCGCCGCTTCCTCCTGTGGCAATTTCCGAGATGCCCTGGCCGGAAAACGAGCTATTGCCTCCGGCCGTTCCGTCCACGGAAGCTGTCCGCGACACCCCACCCACACCGCTGCCCCCTACCATCACGCTATAATCGCGTCCAGCAATGACGGGGATCACCTCTTTGCCGTAGCCACCTCCACCCCCGCCGCCCCCCGCGGACTGGGCGCATCCTGTCGGCCGATCGCCTCCGGACCCGCCACCACCCCCACCCCACAATTCAACGATCAGCGAATTCAGTCCATCAGGGACATGAAACGTGTGCGTCCCCGCCACGCTGTAGACCTGCAACCCGTGAGAAGGCCCGGTCGCACTCTTCCAGTTTCCACTGGCATCGCAGCAGGTTTCCAACTGATCGCTCTCCGTGTTGTAGATCGCCAGGCCGTCCACACGCGGCGTGATCGCGTCTCGCTGCGCCGTCGTCATCCGCGACAGCAGGAGGGCTTTAGTAGTGGAGGTCAGATCCAGCAAGGCGGACGACGACGGCGCCGTCGTCCCAACTCCCACCTGGCCATTCGCAAAGGTCACCGCATCGGCCGCGGTCGTGCCGAATCGGACCGATCCGCCTTGCACCCGCAGCTTGTAGCCGCCCGGATCGGTGGTGCCGATGGCGACGTCGCCGCTGCTATCGATCAGAAACGGCGTGGCATCGCTGGGCGCATCATCCACCCGGAGGGTGGTCGTCCCGCCGCTGCCGACGACGTGAAGCGTCGGCGCCGCGATGCTGCCCACCACCTGGAGCCGCGCGGTGGGCGCGCTGGTCGTGCCGATGGCCACATCCCCGCTGGTGCGCAACTCCTTGTAGACCCCGCGCGGGGAGGGATAGTAGGTGGTGAGGGTGAGGTCTTCGGCGAGGGCGTAGGCGACCACCCCCATGAGCACGAAGAGCCACAACCAGTGATGTAGGCGGCGCGGACTCATCTTTACCATGAAATGACGACGCGACCAGGAGCGCCGTCGCCGCCCCGTCCCCCGGTCCGTCCCGAAGCCCCACTGCCCCCTCCGCCAGGCGCGTTCCCGGGGATGCCGTTGGTCAGACAATGAGCAGCGCCCGTTGCGCTGCCGCCGTTACCCCCGGCGCCCCCGTAGCCCCCATCGCCGCCGATGGGAGCGGGTTGGCAACTGCTATCGTCAGCAGATCCAAACCCACCGACTCCTCCGTTCATCGAGATCGCTGCACTGCTTGATCCGCCAGGCGCAGCAGGAGGAGCGCCGCCTCCCTCGCCTCCACCGCCTCCGGAAGCGCTCACAAGGGTGGTGGCTCCCACTTTGAAGCTGCTTGTCCCACCCTGGGCGCCGTCAGCAAAACCACAACCACAGCTCGGGCAACTACTGCCATTAGCGCCTGCTCCACCAGCACCTACGACAACAGTGTAGGTGGCACCCGAGGTGACGGTGAAAACTTGCTTTCCATACCCGCCACCTCCACCGCCATCGCCACCGATAGTAACCGTGCTACACCCGCTTACACTTCCGGTTCCTCCTCCCCCACCGCCCCATGACTCCACCGTCACCTGTTGGACACCTGAAGGAACGGTGAAGGGGCCAGAGGCTGCAAACGATTGCACCCCATGAGGCGCCCCGCTCGCGCTTTTCCAATTCCCGCTCGCATCACAACACGACTCAATTTGGTCGCTGTCCGTGTTGTAGATGACCAGCCCATCCACCCGTGGCGTGATGGCATCGCGCTGCTCCTCCGTCATCCGCGGCAGCAGAAACGCCTTCGTGCTAGACGTCAAGTCCAAGAGCGCGGACGCCACAGGGGCGCCGGTCCCGATCCCCACCCGGCCCGTCGCCTGGATGATCAGGGTGGTTTGCCGGCATTCCTGGGGATCAATCGTGCCGTCCCCATCCTCGTTGTACCACTCATAGCCGGCGGGGCAGTTGCCGCCCACCGGATCCGTCATCGCCCCGGTAATGGTCAGGGGGCCTTTGGGATCGCGCGTGCCCAGGCCCAGCTTGCCGGTTTCATCCAGGACGAGGGGGGTGGGATCATTCGGGGCATCCTCCACCAGGAGGGCCAGACTCGTCGCATCGGTGGCTCGCACGACCTGGAGCCGCGCCTGGGGGGCCGCGGTCGTGCCGATGGCCACATCCCCGCTGGTGCGCACTTCCTTGTAGACCCCCCGGGGCGAGGGATAGTAGGTCGTGAGGGTGAGGTCTTCGGCGAGGGCGTAGGCGACCACCCCCATGAGCACGAAGAGCCACAACCAGTGATGTAGGCGGCGCGGACTCATCTTTACCATGAAATGACCACCATGCCGTTCGCGCCGGCGCCGCCATACCCGAATACGTTGCCATCGCCGCTGCCGCCGCCGCCAGAATAATTGCCGATGAAGGGATCCAAATCACACGCGATTGCCGTGGTCGCTCCACCGTTGGGTGAGCCTCCTCCGGTTCCGCCGACGATATCGCAACCAAAAGAGGAGTAGGCTCCGTTGCCGCCGTTCGCGCCGGTGATCGCCGTCGGTCCGCTGGCGGTCCCACCAGCACCGCCGGCTCCTCCGTCCCACCCGCGCTGGCCTCCATTGCCCCCATTGGCACTCATCAGGTAGGTACCGCTGACACGCTCAATAAAACTGGCCCCCCCACCGGCCCCACCCGAGTGGACGCCCACACAGGTTCCGCTGCTCTGTCCACCGCCCCCGCCGGCTCCCACGGTGACCCAATAGGTGATGTTCGGAGTCACGGAGAGCTGTCCTCCGGCATACCCGCCGCCGCCTCCGCCGCCTCCGCCGGCTCGCCCCGGGCATTGCACGCTGCCGCCGCCGCCCCCGCCGGCTCCCCATAGCTCGATATTGAGGGTCGTCACGCCGTTAGGGACGACGAAGGCAAATTGTCCGGGCGTATTGAAAATGCGCTGGCCTGAACTTGAGTTGCCTCCAGCCGACACCCACGCCGACCCGTTGTACACGTTTAGTTGGTGCGTGCCGGTGTTGTAGATCATCAAGCCTTCGACGCGGGGGGAGACGGCGTCGCGCTGCTCCTCCGTCATCCGCGGCAAGAGGACGCCTTTCGTCGTGGATACCAGCTCCAGCACGGAGGACGCGGTGAGCGCCGTCGTGCCGATGCCCACCTGGCCGCTGGTAAAGGTAAATGCGTCCGTCGTGGTCGTGCCGAATCGGACCGATCCGCCTTGCACCCGCAGCTTGTAGCCGCCCGGATCGGTGGTGCCGATGGCGACCTCGCCGCTGCTGTTGACCACGACCGGGCTGGCCGACGGGCCGGTGGTGTTATCGATCCGGAGGGTGGTGTTGGAGCCGCTGCCGAGCACGTACAGGCGGGGCGGCAGTCCCGCGCCGGTGAGCGGGGTGGTCGTGCCAATGGCGACATTCCCGCTGGCGCGCAGCTCCTGGTAGACCCCCCGGGGCGAGGGATAGTAGGTCGTGAGGGTGAGGTCTTCGGCGAGGGCGTAGCCGATGACGCCAAGGAGGACGGCGAATGCGATCCAACCCTTGATCCGAGCGTCCATGACGAACACCCTCGGGAGTTAGAACTGCTTCACGTAACGCGCGTACCCGCGGAGGTTCCGCTGCAGCTCGGCGAGGCTGTCGCCGCCGAACTTGTCCAGCATGGCGCTGGCCAGCTCGAAGGCGACCATCGCTTCGCCGATGACGCCGGCGGCCGGCACCGTGCATACGTCCGAACGCTCCACCGTCGCCACCACCGGCTGTTTGGTGTGGATCTCCACCGACCGCAGCGGCTTGCGCAGCGTCGAGAGGGGCTTTAGAAACCCGCGCACGAACACCGGCTGCCCCGTCGTCATGCCCCCTTCGAACCCGCCGGCGCGGTTGGAGGAGCGGTGAAATCCTTTCGCCCGGCTGTAGAAAATCTCATCCTGCACCTGCGAGCCTGGAACGGAGGCCGCGCGGGTGCCTTCGCCCACCTCGACCGCTTTGACGGCGTGGATGCTCATGATCGCCCGCGCCAGGATCGCGTCCAGCCGGCGGTCATACTGGACGTAGGTGCCTAATCCAGGCGGCACGCCGTGCGCCACCACCTCGAAGACGCCGCCCAGCGTATCGCCCCGCTTCACGCAGGCGTCAATCTCCTTCACCATGCGCTTGGTGGCGGCCGCCTCCAGGCAGCGGACCGGCGAGCGCTCCACCCGGGCGCGCAGCTGCGCGATCGGAAGCGCAGGCACGGTCGTGAGGCGCGTCGCGCCGATGGCGATGACGTGGCTGGCCAGCTCGATGCCCAGCGGGCTGAGGAGCTGACGGCACACGGCGCCGACGGCCACGCGCGCCGCCGTTTCCCGGGCGCTGGCCCGTTCGAGGACATTGCGGATGTCGTCATGGCCGTACTTGATCGCGCCCGTCAGGTCGGCATGGCCGGGGCGCGGCTGCGTGACGACGGGCAGCCGGTCAATGGAGGCGTCCTTGTTCGGGATGGCGAGGGCGATCGGGCTGCCCAGCGTCTTGCCGCGCCGGACGCCGGAGAGGATGTCCACGCGGTCCGGCTCGATGGCCATGCGCGGGCCTCGGCCGTAGCCGAACTGCCGCCGCTTCATCTCCACGGCAATGCGCTCCGAATCAATGGACACGCCGGCCGGCATGCCGTCCAGGATCGCCACCAAGGCGGCCCCGTGGGACTCACCCGCCGTCAGAAATCGCAAGCTCATGCGCGATCACCGTCCTTGTGCATAAAACCAGAGCAGCGTCACTGTGTCTTCAATCCCGCTCATCTGCAGCAGCTCCTGGCCTGCGAATAACGATACCACAAGCGCAGCGGACAGGAACGGCCCGTAGGGGATCAGGCTGGAGCGTTTCCACCACAGCCAGATCATGCCCGGCACCACCGCCAGGACCGGGGCGAGGAAAAAACTCAATAAGACCAGCTTCCACCCCAGCACCGAGCCGGCCATCGCCATCAGCTTCACGTCCCCGCCGCCCATCGCTTCCCTCATGTGGCGGTACCGGGCCAATCGCCGCCGCCACGCCGGGTGATGGCGCATGGCCACGCCGAGCAGGCGCAACCCTTTCAAGAGCACGCTCCCGAACATCCCGACGGCGTAGATCGTGCCGCCGCCGACGAACACCCCGACGAGGGACCGCGCCAGTCCCAGCCAGATGGAGCTCGTGGCATGCAGCGCCGGGACGGTCGCGCCGGCGAGCAGCCCGAGGGCCAATCCGCCCAGGCTGATCTCATCCGGGATGATTTGAAACTCAAAATCCACCACGCTGGCGGTCAGCAAGGCCCAGATGAACACCAGGTAAATCAAGGCCACCGGTCCGTGGCCGAAGCGGTGGACTACCGCGACCGCGGCGATCCCGCTGAGCGCCTCCACGACGGGATAGCGCCAGTGGATTGCGCCTCGGCACCGCCGGCACCGGCCCCGCAAGAGGGCGAAGCTGAGGAGCGGGATATTGTCATACCACGCGATCGGAGACCCGCAGCGCGGACAGCGCGACCGGGGGCGGACCACGGACTGCTCGCGCGGCAGCCGGTACGCGCAGACATTGAGGAAGCTGCCCACGAACGTCCCCATCAGACCCCAGCACAACAGCTCGATGGTCACGATCCTCCCCGACGAGGGCGCCGAAGCGCCTCCTCCACCGCCTGCCGCATCACCGCCACCGGCGCCGGACGGTCCCACCACAACCGGAACGACTCCGCGCCTTGGTATACTAGCATCGCGACACCGTCGGCAGCAAGCGCCCCCCGCCGCCGCGCGGCGCGGACCAGCGCCGTGGTGGGCGCGCGATAGACCAGATCGAAAACCGACACGCCCTGACGGAGCCACGCCGGATCCAACGGCAGCGGATCGCCGGCATGCAACCCCAGGCTGGTGGCATTCACCACGAGGTCCGCGGCCGCGGCCACCTTGGCCGCGTCGGCGCGGCCGGAGACGACGCGCACCGCCGTCGTTCCCGCGTGAGGCCGAAGCCAGCGCCGCAACTGCTCCGCGCGCGAGGGCGTGCGGTTGAGCACCCAGATGGCTTCGGCTCCGGCTTCCTGCAGGGCCCACCCGACCGCCCGCGCCGCACCACCGGCGCCGATCAGCAGGACGCGGGCGCCCTCGCCGGTCATCTTCAGCTCGTGCCGAAGCGCCTGGCGGAAGCCCTCCACGTCGGTATTGCAGCCCACCAAGCGATGGCCGCGCCGGACGAGCGTGTTGACCGCGCCCAGGCGGGCCGCCGTGTCATCCACATCGTGAGGAGATGCCAGGCAGCGCGCGATGCGCGTCTTGTGCGGCACCGTCACGTTGAGGCCGTCAATCCCGGCGGCGGCCAATCCCGCCACCACCGGCGGCAAGAGGCGGGGCGGCACATCGAAGGGCGCGTAGAAACCCTCAAGCTGCGCGGCCTTCAGCGCGGCCGCGTGCATGATCGGGGACAGGCTGTGGCCGATGGGATGGCCCAGGATCCCGAAGACGCGCGTCACGTTAGGGCGTGATGGACCGGCCCCGGCCGCCGGAACGACGGCCCCGCCTCTGGCGGGGCAGGCGGGCCGAGCGCGCCAGGAGACGGTTGATGGCGTTGACGTAGGCCTTGGCCGAGGCTTCGATGATGTCGGTGGAGGTGCCGCGCCCGGTGACTTCGACCCCGTTCGCGCGCAGCTTTACGACCACGTCGCCCAGCGCATCGGTGCCGCCGGTGACGGAGCGCAGGCTGTAATCCACCAGCTCCGGCGAAAGGCCGGTCATGCGGTCAATGGTCTGGTAGCAGGCGTCCACCGGGCCGTCGCCGCAGGCGGCATCCTGGATCGTCTTCCCCGCCTTGGTGAGCCGAATGGTCGCCGTGGGCACCGTCTCGCTGCCGGAAGTCGTGTGGACGTAGGCCAACTTGTACGTTTCCGCCACGCCGGGCAGCTCCTCTTCGACCAGGGCCGAGAGGTCCTCGTCGAAGACCTCGCGCTTTTTGTCCGCGAGCTGCTTGAATTGCTCGAACACGCGGTCGATCTCCGTGGATTGAAGCGTGTAGCCGAGCTGCTTGAGGCGCGCCACCACGGCGTGCCGGCCGGAGAGCTTGCCCAGCACCAAGCGGCTCTCCTGCACGCCCACGTCCTGCGGGCGCAGGATCTCATAGGTGCGGCGGTGCTTCAGCACGCCGTCCTGGTGGATGCCGGATTCATGGCTGAAGGCGTTGTCGCCGACGATCGCCTTGTTCGGCTGCACCACGATGCCGGTCAGCGAGCTGACCAGGCGCGAGGTCTTGTAAATCTGCGTGGTGTCCACGCCGGTCTGGGCCTGGTAGTAATCACGGCGGATGTTCAGGGACATCACCACCTCTTCCAGCGAGGTGTTGCCCGCGCGCTCGCCGATGCCGTTGATGGTGCACTCCACCTGGTCCGCGCCGTTCGCGATGGCGGCCAGCGAGTTGGGCACCGAGAGCCCCAGGTCGTTGTGGCAATGGACGCTGACCCGGGCCCGGCCGATGTTCGGCACCCGTTCCTTGATCGCGCCGATGAGCGGGCCGAACTGGTCCGGGATGGCGAACCCCACCGTGTCGGGGATGTTCACCGTCGTGGCCCCCGCCGTGATGACCGCTTCCAAGACCTGGAACAGGAACTCCGGCTCGGTGCGCGAGGCGTCCTCCGGCGAGAACTCCACATCCTTGCCGTAGCGTTTGGCGTACGTGACGGCCCACACCGCCTGGCGCACGATCTCATCCTTGGCCTTGCGCAGCTTGTACTTCCGGTGGATGGGCGAGGTGGCCAGGAACACATGGATGCGCTTCTTGGCCGCCGGGGCCAGCGCGCGCGCGGCGGCGTCAATGTCGGCGGCCAGCGAACGCGCCAGCGCGCAGATCACCGGCCCCTTCACCGTCTCGGCGATGCGGCGCACCGCGTCGGCGTCGCCGGACGAGGAGATGGGAAATCCCGCCTCGATGACGTCCACGCCGAGCCGCGCGAGCTGTTTGGCGATCTCCAGCTTCTCGTGCGGTTCCAGGCTGGCGCCGGGGCATTGTTCCCCGTCGCGCAGGGTGGTGTCAAACATCGTGATGCGTCTCATTCGTCCACGCCGCCTTCTTCGATATACGGTTCGATCAAATCAATCAATTGGTCCAGGGCCTCCATCAATTCGTGCTGGCCGGATTCCAGCAGGGCGTGCCGCACCTCGGCCAAATCCACCCGCTTGGTGATGATCGCATCCGAGAGCACGTTGGCCAGCTCGCCGCGCTGCGCTTCGCCGGTCTGATGGAACTGACGCAGCGCCGCGATGAACACTTCCGGCTGATGCGTTTGGCCCTCAAACATCTTGCGCCTCCAGGCTCACGTCACGCCCCGCTCTTCGCCGCCTGGCGCCTGCGAGTCCGGGGAGTCCGCGCGGCGGCGCGCGTGGCGCGGCGCGCGGCCGGCCGCGCCGCCGGGGCGGAGGACGGCGCTCCGCTGTTGGCCAGCCAGGGCATCATGGCGCGCAGCTTTGCACCGGTCTTCTCGATCTGGTGCTCGTCGTCCTGCCGCATCAGCTTGTTGAAATTCGGGCGGCCGGCGGCGTCCTCGGCGATCCACTCCTTGGCGAAGGCACCAGACTGAATGTCCCGCAACAGCTCCTTCATGCGCGACTTGACGTGGACATCAATGACGCGGGGCCCGCAGTGGATGTCCCCCCACTTGGCCGTGTCGGACACGCGCTTGCGCATCCCTTGAATGCCGGTGGCCCAGATCATGTCGGTGATCAGCTTCAGCTCGTGCAGGCATTCAAAGTACGCCAGCTCCGGCTGGTAGCCGGCTTCCACCAGCGTTTCAAACCCCGCCTTGATCAGGGCCGCCGCCCCCCCGCACAACACCGCCTGCTCGCCGAAGTTGTCGGTTTCGGTCTCTTCCTTAAAGGTCGTCTCCAGCACCCCGGCCCTCGTGGAGCCGATGCCCTTCGCCCACGCGAGCGCAAGCGCCTTGGCTCGGCCGGTCGCGTCCTGATGGACGGCCACCAGCGCCGGCACGCCCTTGCCTTCCAGGAATTGGGATCGCAGCAGGCTGCCCGGCCCTTTGGGGGCGACCATCACCACGTCCACGTCGCTGGGCGGCGTGACCAGGCCGTAGAGGATCGAGAAGCCGTGGGAGAACCCCAGCGCTTTCCCCGCTTTGAGCTGCGGAGCGATCGCGTCCCGGTAGAGCTGCGCCTGGAGGGTGTCTTGGGTCAAGATGATGATGAGATCGCCCTGGGCCGCCGCCTCCGCCGCCGACACCGGCTGGAAGCCGTCCCGCTTGGCCAGATCGTAATTCGGCCCGCCGGGGCGCTGGCCGACAATGACCTTCACCCCGCTCTCGCGCAAGTTCATCGCCTGGCCCCGGCCCTGGATGCCGTAGCCGATGACGGCGACGGTCTTCCCCTTCAACACGCTCAGATCCGCATCGGTATCGTAGGAAATCTTCGCCATGCCTCACCTCGGTTCAACGTGCTGCTGCGAGAACCACTGTTTCACCCGAGGACGGGTAAGATATCGGATGACCACCAGATGCGCGCCGGCGATCAGCGTCGCCGCGATGCCTTGCGCCGGAGCGGGATGCGCGGCGGCCACCGCCAACCACGCCGACCCGAGCGACCCGGCCACCAGCAACACCGACAGCCACACCGCCGCGGCCCGGGCCCAGGGCTTCAGCCACGCCAACCCCAACGCCACCGCGCCGCACACGGCCATCCAAAACACCGGCCACCACACCGAGTGCGCCGCCCACCCCTGCGCGGCGCGCCAGGCCGAAGCGGCCGACGCCGTGGCCAGGGTGGCGTACAGCAATACCAGCAGAGCAATCGGCCAGGGGATCATGCACCAGTCACGCGCCTGGCGTCAGCCGGCGGCAGGACGAGGGAGGGCGATCCGGCCCGTGCGGACCAACTGCTGAATGCCGTGCGGCCGGAGCTTTTCCACGAGCTCGTCCATGCGCTTGGTGTCACCCATCGCTTCGATCACGAGCGAATTGGCGGCGGTGTCCGCCACTTTGGCGCCCACCGATTCCACGGTCTTCAGCACCGCCTCGCGGTTGGCGCCGTTCAGGCGCACGAGCAGCAGCTCGCGGTCGAGGAACTCGCCGGATTTCAGCTCGCTGACGTCAATCACGTCAATCAGCCGGCTGAGCTGCCGTTTGACCTGCTCGAGCTTCTGGGCGTCGGCGTCCACCACGATGGTCATGCGGGACACGGTGGGGTCTTCGGTGGCGCTCACCGTCAGGGAGTCAATGTTGAACCCCCGCGCGCTGATCAGCCCCGCCACGCGGGCCAGCACGCCGAACTGGTTTTCGACGAGGCACGAGAGTGTGTGTTTTTCTGCCATCTTGTTAAGCGCTAGGTGTCAGACACTTTTTTGAGAAAAGTGTCTGACACCTAGCCAAGGCTGAGCTTGGCCTCTTCGTCGGGATTCAGATGCCGGTGCTGGGGGGCGCCCCCTTTGTCCTTCAAGCTCTCGTACGTCCCCAGCATCTGGTCGTGCGCCTTGCCGGGCGCGATCATCGGCCAGCAGTCCTCGCGCTCCTCCACCATGAATTCCAGCACCGTCGGGCGGTCCGTCACCTGCAGGGCCCGCTCGATGGCGGCTCGCACGTCGGCTTTCTTCTCCACCCGAATCCCCACGCAGCCGTTGGCCTCGGCCAGCTTCACGAAGTCCACCGGGTTCAGGCGCGATTGGGCGTGGCGTCCTTCATAGAACAGGTCCTGCCACTGGCGCACCATGCCGTGGTGCTGGTTGTTCATGATCGCGATTTTGATGGGCAGCCGGTTGTGCGCGGCCGTCGCCAGCTCCTGCGAGGTCATCTGGAAGCTGCCGTCGCCGTCAATGTCCCACACGATATCCTTGGGGCGGCCGAACTGCGCGCCGATGGCCGCCGGCAGGCCGAAGCCCATGGTGCCCAGGCCGCCGCTGGTGATCAGCGAGCGCGGGTGGTTGAACTGGTAGAACTGCGCGGCCCACATCTGGTGCTGCCCCACGCCGGTGGCCACCACCGCGTTGCCTTTGGTGGCTTCGGAGATCTGCTGAATGATGTATTGCGGCAAAATCTTGTGCTTCTCCGTATAGACGAGGGGATGCTTGCGGCGCAGCTCCTCAATCGTCTTGAGCCACTCGGCGGTCTGCGGCGGCTTGACCTGCTTGATCAACTCCCGCAGCACCTGCTTGACGTCGCCTACGACGGGAAAATCCACCATCACGGTCTTGTTAATGGACGAGGGGTCCACGTCAATGTGGATTTTCTTCGCCTTCCGGGCAAACTCGTCCGGCTTGCCGGTCACGCGGTCGTCGAAGCGCGCGCCGACGCCGATCAGGAGATCCGCCTCGGCCACCGCGTAGTTCGTGTACTCAAACCCGTGCATGCCCAGCATGCCGAGGCTGAGCGGATCGGTTTCAGGAAACCCCCCTAACCCCAGCAAACTGGTGGTCACCGGGATGCGAGCCGCGCGGGCCAGCTCGGCCAGCTCGGCCCAGGCGCCGGAGTGCATTACCCCGGCTCCGGCGTAGAGAATCGGCCGCGTGCTCGCGGAAATGGCCTCGGCGGCTTTACGGATGGCGGCGGGATCCACCGGCGGGTTGGCCTGGATGCGATAGCCGCGGATGTCCACTTTGTCCGGATAGACGAACTCGGTTTCATTGACGGTGGAGTCCACCGGGAGGTCAATGAGCACCGGTCCCGGCCGGCCGGTGCGCGCGATGTAGAACGCTTCGCGCACCATGCGGGCCATGTCCTTGACGTCCTTCACCAGGTAGCTGTGCTTGGTGACCGGGCGGGTGACGCCGATGGTATCCGCTTCCTGGAAGGCGTCGTTGCCGATCACCGAGGTGCGCACCTGGCCGGTCAACGCCACCATCGGAATGGAATCCATGCAGGCGGTCGCAATGCCGGTGACGAGGTTCGTGGCCCCCGGCCCCGACGTGGCCAGGCACACCCCCACCTTGCCGGTGGCGCGCGCGTAGCCGTCGGCCATGTGCGAGGCCCCCTGCTCGTGCACCGTCAGGATCACCTTGATCGTGGAGTTGTAGAGCGCGTCAAACGTGGGCAGATTCGCCCCGCCGGGGATGCCGAAGACGACGTCCACCCCCTCGCGCTTGAGGCACTCCACCAGAATTTGCGCGCCTTTTAATTTTGGCATGAGAAGCAAATATTATAGCACAGGATGTGGAGTGGCGGGAGGGGGGTGATGCACCGACGTGGGAGGCGCTCAGGGATGGCGACTGACGTCGTCGAGAACGCGGAGCGACTCCTCCTCGTCCGAATCGGCTCCGGACATTTGAGCCGGTCTTGTCAGGCGATAGATCGCCCACCCGTGCCGTGTAGGGCTGGGAGCGGTTTCTTCGCCGCGGGCGATTTCTTCGAGCGCCACGCCGCGCTGGCGCAACCGCTCCAGCGCCCGCTCAGTTTGCGCGCGCTCTGCCGCTTCCACCCGATCGTCGGCATACCATCCCACCACCAGATGGCCTCCCTCGCGGATCGTCCGGGCCAGTGATGCGAGGATGGCCTCTTGGCTCTGGGAGGCGCTCACATCCGTCAGCACGCTCAGCATGATGGCGGCGTCCACGGAGCCGTCTGCCAACGTGTTCTGCTCGAACCGGGCGGACTCCCTTGGCCGCACGTCCAACTGTCCCGCGGCTCCCAGGCGCCGCCGCTCTGCCGGCATGAATTCCCATTGTTGATTCGCCGCCACGTCGGGCTCAAACACCGTGACGTGCGCGCCTAACTCCAATGCCTGCGCCTCCCACGCCGCCGCGCGAACGTCCGGCTCCGGCGCCACCCTGCCGGGCCCGATGGACACGACCTGGCTGTCCGGACCGATGCCGATGGCCTGGAGATGCGCTCTCGCCGAAGCCCGATCCGTCTCCACAGCCAGGCGCAACAACTCGAAGTGGGTGTCATCCGACCGGGTCTCGCCGGGCGTCTCCTGCAGGCGCACCGGCGGGCCGGCGGCACTGCCGGCAGTTGGTTCGGCCGCGCCGGGCCACTGGTCCAGCGGTGTGGCCGGATCGCGCCGCAACGCCTCTTGCACGGCGGCCCATCGCCCCGCCAGGCCGGCCAGCGCAAACAGGCCTTCCATATGGACCTCGTTGGCCGCCGGTGGCTGCGGCAGGCCGGCGCGTTGGGCGGCCAGCAGCGACCGCTCCAGGATCACTCGACGCCACGCCATCACTTGAGCGCGCCGACGTCCTTGATAGGAGGCTGCGTAGACGGCATCCAGGAGCGGCGCGGCCAGATCCAGCACCGTCACGGCAGCCACGACGGGATCGTTTGGAGTTCGCGCCCGCACATCCACGACATGGAATGCCCGCGCCTCCACGTCCACCAGCAGGTTATTCGGATTGGCGGCGTCGGGCAGATACCCGCCGGCGACAAGCCGTTGATAGGTCCGGGCTAGCTCATCGTAGGCGTCCTGGGGCAGGTCCGCCGCGCGCTTGAGATGCGCCTCATATTCCGCATCGTGCTCCGGACCGCCCGATGGATGGAGCACGCTCCCGGCCTCGCGGATCACACCGGCCGGAATACCGTGTTGCCGCTTCAACACCTGGACGTTGCCGATCCGGGCGACCGCCTGCCCCACGTTCATGTCGGGAAACGGATCGTCGAGCGGCGTAAGGGGGCCAGGCTCCGCCATGTCCCAAGGCTCCTGCCCTTGCGTCCTGCGCACAGGAACCCGCAAGGCGTATGCCTCAACACCGGGGATGGCATAGACGCTGGCCGCTCGTCCCTGCCCCAGCCGGTTGGCCTCAACGAGCGCAGCGCGAACCATCTGCTCTAGATCGGTATACCCCAAGCCCCTGAGCGCGGCTTCCACGGTATCCGGCACCATCGGCGCGCCGGAGCTCCAGCGCTCCAGCAGCTGCGCGTTGTTCCGATCGGCATACCAGGAGACCGGGCTGGATTCCGATCGCGCCATTTCAGGATCCCACAGGGCCGGAATGATCTGCCAGCGCGCGGGGTCGTTGAACGGCTCGACGTAATTTGCCCGCAATTCAACGTCGCTCAACATCACCGTGGCGTTGGCCTGAGCCCAGGACGGGTGCGCGGCGAACACCACCCACCCGCGGGACTCGGCCCAGGCGGCCAACCGCTCCACCGCAGTCCGCCGCCATGCATCAAACCGCCGGCGTTGCGCGTTACTGAGCTGGTGATAGCCGGTCCCGGCCTGCACTTCGTTGATCAAGAGCAGCATCTGCCCCGTCGGCAGGCGGAACAGGTCCATGAGCACAAACCCGAACGCGCCGGGCGCGGCGTCATAAAACCCGGCCAGGACGCCGGACGCTCCCGGACCGCTGCGGGCGGTATCCAGTTTCTGGAGCTCGGAAAATTTCGCCCGCGCGCTCTCATCGGGCCGGACGTCAATCCGGTAGCCGTTCGCGACCAATACGATCCCGCCGCCGGGCCTCGCCTCCCGCGCATCCAGGCTCATCCGCGCGTGGACGGACCCACGCCCTCCGGTGTTCCATTCCAATCGCCCATGCTCCGCGAACCACGCCGCGAGTTCCTCCGCGATCTCTTGGCGATACCCGACGTCCGTCACCTCCTGCCGCCGAATGGGAAGGGCGGGGGGCGTTCCAGCGAGGATCGCGTGATTCCCCCGGTACGCATGCCACACTCGGACCCGGGGCGCAGCAAACCACGGATCATCGAAGATGAGCTGCTGCTCCTCCCATCGGTCCGGATCAAATGGCTCGACGTAGTTGTCTTGAATTTCGTGTGCGCTCAACTCCGGATAGTCCTGCTGGATCCCCTCCGGCCCCATGGCAAACACGGCATAGCCGCGGGCCTGCGCCCACTCGGTGAGCTTGGCCACCGCTTCCTGCCGCCATCGCTCCAGCGGCCTGCGCTGCGCCTGCTTGAGCCTCCGGTAGCCATCAGCGGGCTGGATTTCCACGATGAGCAGTGCCGGCTCACCCGTTGGCAACTGGTATCCCCGGACCACGACCTGCCCCAACGCGCCTGGGTCGGGGTAGCCACCGCCGCGATTTTGCTGCAAGACTTCGAGGCCGGCCGCTTGGTCCCGCCACTCGGGAACCGCCTCCACCTGAATCGCGCCGAGGGTCTTGTGGTCGGCGAAGTGCAGACGCGCTTGCGCTGTTCCGTAGCGGGCACCGGCATCCCAGCTGATGCGGCCGTGCGCTTCAAGCCAGTCCTGCAAATCCGGCAGCCAGGCCTCGAATGCCAATCGAGAAGCTCGAGGCAACTCGGACGAATGCGCTGCCGACCGCTGCGACGCCGCCTCGTGCGCCGCTAGCTCCTCCGGCGTCGGCGCTCCGCCGGAGGGGATCGGCGGGTGAGTTGCCGGCAACCGGGTAATGAGGTACAGCGCTTCTCCAGGCTGCTTGAACATAGTATCGACATGCATCTCCGAGAGCTTCGCCACCATGGTCACATCAAGACGCGGGGGCGGCACCACACCCGCGTACGGGTCATAGGTGCCGGCGGACCGCAAGATCTCTTCCACCACGTTCCGTTGCGTGCCATCCGCGGCTGGCATCCAGTAGTGCAGGTTCCACACCAAGCTGCGCCCGTTCCGCGCCAGGAGCGTTGGCAAGCTTCCGGCAAATCGCTGCAACGTCTTGCCTCTCGCATCAACATCCCAATGGCGCTCCAAGCCGTCGCGCCAGGAGGCATCGAGCGGGATATACGACGGCATATTCCAGATGACGGCATCGAACTCCTCACCAGGGAAGGTGGGACGGCCCTGCGCATCCACGATGTTGTCCGCCACGACGGCGTTGACGTCGAACTCGGCCAACTCAGCGACGGTGTGGAGATTTGCGATCTCAAATGGATTGATGCCGAACGCGTGTACCACCCGGCGCGTCTTTAACCACGTCAACCACGTATCCAATCCGCTGCCGGGCCCTCCAACTACTGCGCGCGCGCCTTCCTGCAACCCGAACTTGGCATAGAGATAGGTATAGTGACCGGCGTCTTCCGTTTCATCTTTCATCGTCGCCGGCTCGCCTGGCTGTTCGTCGCTGTTCTGTGCGATGGGGGAATAGACGGTGGGAAATACCGGAAAGACCAATTGCTCGCATTCTGGGTCGGGTTGGATGGGAATCACTGCGCCGAATGTCTCCGGGTCAATCCGGAAGACCTGGATCGCACCGGTCGCGCGCTCCACTCTCGCATAGACGTAGGAGCCCCGGGCCAGCTCCTCCGCTCCGACGCGCTTCACGCGAGCCGCCTGATCGCCGAACCGCGCCTGCAGATAGTGTTGAATGGCCCCGGCATCGGCCCGGCGCCGCTGGGCGAACGCCGCCCACTTCGCCGCCGCCTCCGGATCCCCGATCGTCGGTATCTCGAAATAGTAATCGTTGAAATCAAAATAGCGCAGGCCGTCCGGCCGCATGGCGGCAGGCCATTCTGCCAGCACCGGCACGATGGCCATCATATATCCGGCTTCGTTATAGAGCAGCTCTACCCTCGTCACGTCATCGCCGAACTGTTCTTGAAGGATTGCGGTTCCCTCCGGCAATCGAGCCGGATCGCGCGGCGGGATGGTCATCGTCAGGATCGTCAAACCATCCTCCCGGCGCTCGTCGACCATTGACGCCCCCGGCACCTGACTCGGCTCCCACAGCCCCAGCGCATCGAGCAGCTTCCCCGCCGGCATCCGCCGGATCGCCGTCTGCGCCGCCGACCGCTGGGACGCCGCCTGATGCTCGGCCAGTTCGTCGGGCGTCGGCGCCCCGCCGGAGCTGGGAGGCAGGACGGGACGCGGCGCGCTGAGCTCATACAACGCCTGCCAGAGCGGGCCGCCGGCCTCCGGCTCCGGCCCCATCGCCACACGGTCCCGCGTCTGGGGAGACCCGACCAGCTCATCGAAGAGGGCCCAGAACTCCGGCTGCTGGCTCCGGGCCAACATCTCGCGAAATGCCTGCGAGCTCTGGTCGGCGTCGAAAAAGTAGCCTTGCAGCACCGACTCGATCAGGTGAGTCGCGGAGACATGCTGGTCCAGGATGCCTGCGAGGACGTTGAACCGGAGATCCTGAATGAACCGCAGGAGATCCGCGAACCGGTAGGTCGCTTCCTGCCGTTGCCGCGCCGGCGGAGTTCCGCTCAATGACGCCCGCTCGACCGTCGTGTTGAGATCCCGCAGCCGGACTTGCCAGAACCCACCGATCCGTTCGAGGCCAAGGTTGCCGGAGTGCACATACCGATGAAACTCTCCGGCATCGTGATAGGCGCGCAGACTCCGTCCGATCTGCCGCGCCACCACCGGCTCCTGATCCGATCCAACCGATTCGGTGGAGTTGGTCTTGAGCGTCCATGCCCCTAACTGTTGGCGAAGCGCCCCATCTTCACGGTTGATCCCGGCAGACAAGGCAATCCGGATGTCCACCCCCTCCATGCCGGCGATCATGAACCCGAGGGGCCGGCCCCGGTAGGTCTTGTCCGCATACTGCCCCCACCCAAAGGGCACGTCCACCGGCACGCCGGCGCGGCGCGCGGCGCGCATGACGCGATACTCACGTTCAGCCGAATCGCCCTCCGAGGCGAGCATCCCGCCCAGCGGATCCTCCACGCCGGGCTGCATGACGAAGTCTCCGTGCGCGTCAACGATCCGGGCCCGCGCCACGGCGCCCCACCCGCCATAACCCTCCGCCTCGCCATGCTCATCCACCCGGGGCCGCACGCCCTTCAGCCGCAGCACCCGCACCACGCGGCCGTCCGCTTGAATCGGCCGCTGCAGCTCCAGATAGATCGTTCGTCCTTCGGTGTTGAGCGCGGCCGTCCCGCGAAGTCCCGTGCCTTTTTCCGCCGCGGCGATGTAGACGCGATTCGGATACCGTTGCATCAAGCGCTGTTGAGCCGACCAATCTCCCGAGAGGAGCCGGTTCAACATCGCCCGATCTCCGGGATCCATCGCCGCCGCCACCGCCTCATCCAGATGCAGCGTCGGGCCGTCGGTGGATGCTCCAGCGCCGGTCACCCGCGCCGCGGAGGCCTGCGACGCTGCCTGATGCGCGGCCAGTTCGTCGGGCGTCGGCGCCCCGCCGGAGACCGGGGGCAGGATCATCCCGTCCCGCTCCTGCCGTCCCAGCGCCGGGAGCACGGCGCGGATGGCCTCGGGTGTTAGGCCGGTCGCCTGGGCGGCCTCCTCCATCGAGAGCCGCCGGCCGGCGTGGGCCTCCAGCACGCGGCGAAGGCGTGCTAGCGCTGCTGTGCCGTGGAGAAAATCCCACAAGCTCTCCCGCTGCGTCTCGGTCACCGGAGAGGTGGCAGCCGTCGTCCACTCCTGGAACACAACCGCCTTCGAGCGCGGCTGGTGGGTCGTCGGATCCTCCAGGCTCGCGGTGAGGGTGGCCGGCGTCGGATAGGCGCTGCGCAGCGCCTCCCGGAGGTGGAGGGCGCTGCTGAGGAAGCGCACCTCCTGGCCGGTGGCGAAGGTCAGGAGGTTCTGAACATTCGTGGGCGTGTAGGCGGCGGCCACCTGGCCGGTCGTGGGATCGCGCAGCGTCTCGCGGAGGCGCTCCGCGACCGCGAGCGGGGTCCCGTCGGTCAGGGCGGCCTGCAGCGTCGCCAGGGTCGGATACCGCTCGCGCAGCGCCTCGCGCAGGTGGAAGGCGCTGTTGAGGAAGCGCACCTCCTGGCCGGTGGCGAAGGTCAGGAGGTGCTGAACATTGGTGGGCGTGTAGGCGGGGGCCACCTGGCCGGTGGCGGGATCGCGCAGCGTCTCGCGGAGGCGCTCCGCGACCGCGAGCGGCGTCCCGTCGGTCAGGGCGGCCTGCAGCGTCGCCAGGGTCGGATACCGCTCGCGCAGCGCCTCCCGGAGTTGGAGGGCATTCGCCAAATAGCGCACCCCCTGGCCGGTGGCGAAGGTCAGGAGGTTCTGAACATTCGTGGGCGTGTAGGCGGGGGCCACCTGGCCGGTCGTGGGATCGCGCAGCGTCTCGCGGAGGCGCTCCGCGACCGCGAGCGGGGTCCCGTCGGTCAGGGCGGCCTGCAGCGTTGCCAGGGTCGGATACGCCGCACGCAGCGCCTCCCGGAGTTGGAGGGCATTCGCCAAATAGCGCACCCCCTGGCCGGTGGCGAACCGCAGGAGGTGCTCGACATTCGTGGGCGTGTAGGTGGCCGCCACCTGGCCGGTGGCGGGATCGCGCAGCGTCTCGCGGAGGCGCTCCGCGACCGCGAGCGGCGTCCCGTCGGTCAGGGCGGCCTGCAGCGTTGCCAGGGTCGGATACCGCTCGCGCAGCGCCTCCCGGAGTTGGAGGGCATTCGCCAAATAGCGCACCTCCTGGCCGGTGGCGTAATGGAGCAGCTCTTCGACATTCGTGGGCGTGTAGGCGGGGGCCACCTGGCCGGTCGTGGGATCGCGCAGCGTCTCGCGGAGGCGCTCCGCGACCGCGAGCGGCGTCCCGTCGGTCAGGGCGGCCTGCAGCGTTGCCAGGGTCGGATACCGCTCGCGCAGCGCCTCGCGCAGTTGGAGAGCGCTGTTGAGGAAGCGCACCTCCTGTCCGGTGGCGTAATGGAGCAGCTCTTCGACATTCGTGGGCGTGTAGGCGGGGGCCACCTGGCCGGTCGTGGGATTGCGCAGCGTCTCGCGGAGGCGCTCCGCGACCGCGAGCGGCGTCCCGTCGGTCAGGGCGGCCTGCAGCGTTGTCAGGGTCGGATGCCGCTCGCGCAGCGCCTCCCGGAGTTGGAGGGCATTCGCCAAATAGCGCACCTCCTGGCCGGTGGCAACGCGAAGGAGATTCTCAACATTCGTGGGCGTGTAGGCGGCGGCCACCTGGCCGGTCGTGGGATTGCGCAGCGTCTCGCGGAGGCGCTCCGCGACCGCGAGCGGGTCCCCTGTTAGCTGCGACCGGAGCGCTTCGAGAGCAGTAGGAAGCGTGGGGAGGGCGTACTGCCGCTGATACGCCTCCAGCAGGGTCAGGGCCGACCCCAGATACCCCAACTCCGTCCAGCCGAGGTAGCGCGCCATCGTCTTCGTGTAGAAGGCCGGGGAGACGGTCGTGGCGTCTTCCAGGAGTGGCGCGGCCACCGTCCACGCGTGCAGCGCCGCGGTCAGCGGGGGCTGGGTGGGGGCGGCCTGGGCGTAGGCCAGGACGAAGGCGCTCAGGCCGGGTTGGGGGGTGAGGTTATCGCGGGCACCCGTCCTCAATTCCATGGTCCGGATCGGCTCCGGGCTCAGGCGCTGCCAGCGCTGCTGCAGCGCCGCATAGAGCGGTACACGTGCCAGGTCGTTCGGCACTCCCCCCCGTAGCTCATAGGCCAGCCAGGTGCGCTGCCCTGTCGGAGCCGCGGCCGCCGGCACGCCGCGCCTGGCCCGGGCGGGCGGAACCGGCTTGACGAGCACGACGTGGAAGCTGGCGCGCACCTGCTGGGTGCGGGCGTCGCGGATCACCACACTGACGGCCGAGGGGGTATCAACGGTGATGGGCGTGATCGTCGCCGTGAAGGTATAGCCGCCCGTCTCCATGTGGAGCGCCTGGGCTTGGAGGGGGGCGGCACCCTCTAGAGCCGTCCTCACCGTTTGCAGGAAGGCTGCGGCCTCGGGTACCCCCGCTTCCCGCCCCTGCGCCGCCGACCGCTGGGACGCTGCCTGATGCGCGGCCAGCTCCTCCGGCGTCGGCGCCCCGCCGGAGACCGGCCTGTCGGGTGCCAGCGGATTGGGACTCTGCTGTCCAGTCACCGGCACGGGCTGGGAGACGACGGGCCATGGCTCCAACGCCTTCGGCAGCATCTGATCCGGGCCGGGCTGAACCATGGCATAGATCGGCAGGTGCGGAAGCTTGTGCCGGTCGTCCCACTCGAAAATCGTGGCGACCTTATCCGGATGCACGATCAAGGCCTGCAGCGCCTCCGGAGGCAGCCCGAGGGCATGCACCTCATCAAAGAACG
>JAHFGX010000046.1 GCA_023247215.1 Candidatus Omnitrophota bacterium | reverse complement strand
AGAATCAGCGCTTCCTCCTGGCGGACTTTCGGGGCATAGGTCAGCACAAACACCAGCAGCGCGCCGAGCGCACCCCAGAACGCCTGCACGGCCACGCAGAATCCCGCGCCGATCAAGACCGTGCCCACGTACAAGGGGTTGCGCACGTAGGCATACGGCCCGGCGGTGATGAGCGAGCCGATTTTCGCAGGCTCGGGCCCGGTTCGGGCCGTATTCACTTTGCGGTGGCCGACATAGCCGTTCGCCCAGAAGCGCGCCGCCTCGCCCAGCAGCGCCAGCGCGATCCCGGCCCGCAACGAAGCGTCCGTGGTGCGGGCGGTGAGGACCAACCACGCGGCCAGCGGATACACCCAGATAAACCGCAATTTTCTCAAGGAGGCCATCAGCTCTGTTCCGCCACGCGAATCCGCTGGCTGATCGGCGGGTGGTCATAGAGCAGCCACACGATCCACGCGGGCGGGTTCGGATCGGCGAGGTTGAGCTGCCCCAACCGCTTCAACGCCGACGCAAACGCGCCGGGCTGCTTCGTCAGTTGCACCGCAAACCGGTCCGCCTGCCACTCGAACGCGCGCGAGACCGCCTGCTGGACCGGCAGCCCCACCAGCCCCACGACCGAGAGGGCCAGCATCAGCACCGGGAATCCGCGCAGATCATCCAGCCGGCTCATGAGGCCGGCCGGGATCGCCCAGCCGCGCACCCAGTAATTGACGAGGGTGAGCGCGATCCACGCGCCAGCACCACTGAGGGCCAGCATCCGCAGCAGGTGGCGATGGACATGGTGGCCCAGCTCATGCGCCAGCACGGTCTCAATCTCCTCCGGCGGAAACGCCTCCAGCAGCGTGTCGGACACCAGGACTCGTCGGGTGCGCCCTAGGCCGGTGAGCGCTGCGTTGGCTTTGCGGGTCTCCCGTCCCAGCTCCACGCGGAAGACGCCCAGCGCCGGCAGCCCGATGCGGTCGCACAGGGCCAGCAGGCGTGGGGCGATTTCCGTGTCGCGCAGCGGCTCAGTCCGGTAAAACATCCGCAGCAGCCATGTGGGGAAAATGCGCGTCAGCACCACGCTGATGCCCACCCATCCGATCGCCGCCACGACGGGCCATGACGCGGGCCACTGCCGCACGATGGCATACCAGCCCTCCATGACGAGCAGCCCGAACGCGCCGCTCAACAGGAACTGCTTGCCTTCGCGCACGAACCATCCGCCCACGCGCAAGCGGGACAGGCCGAAGCGATGCTCCAAGAGGAAGCCGCTGTACCAGCGCAGCGGAAACAGCAGCAGCGTATGGACGACCCCGAACACGGCGAGGTAGGCCGCCAGCCGAATGCCGAAGGGCGCCGCCCACGCGTCCGCGCGGGACGCCACCGCGGCCGAGCATCCGCTGGCCTGGTATCCCCACAGGATCGCCAGCGAGCCGAGCAACTCCGCCAGGGCGACGCGATAGCGCAGCCGCGCGTAGCGCCGGGCTTCGGTTGAGCCGTTCGTCGTCATCAGGCGTGGAACGCGGCCGCCACGCCGGCCGGGTGCGCGGCCTCCGGCGCATCGCGAAACGCCAAGCTGTCCGCGAGAAACCGGCGATACTCCGCCACCTGCTCGTCCAACTCGGGGCGGGCCGCGTGGCCGTAGCGGCCCAGCAGCTCGGTGAACGTGGAGAGAAAATCCAGCCCCTGGCACGCGCTGTAGGCGATGCGCGTCCGGCGAACCAGCACGTCGCTGACCGTGCAGGCCAGCTCCTGCTGGACCGCGTAGACCAATTCCGCCAGCAGGTAGTCATGGTGCGGGCACACCGGCTCGGCCAGCTTCGGCTCGAACTCCACCAGCTCCAGCACGCGGAACGCCCCGGTCCCATAAAGGGTGAGCAGGCGCCCCAGCAGCTCCGGGTGAATCCGCTGCGTGACGCGCTGCCAGCGGTCCAGCACCACCGGATGCACCGGCTCCAGCAGCCCGACTTCGTCGGTGAGGCAGCCCTCGCCCCGGAACCGCCACCGCTGCATGATCGCGTCCACCGCCTGCTTGGCCATGAGCCGATACGTGGTGTATTTGCCGCCCAGGACGCTGACCAGGCCGAACCGGTCAATCTCGATCCGATGCTCCCGCGACGCGCTCGTCGAGGCTCCGGAGAACGCCAGCAAGGGGCGGGCCCCCGCATACGCCCCCAGCACGTCCTGTGGACGAAGCGCAGCGTCAGGAAACAGCCGGCCGGCCTCGGCCAGGAGATACGCCGCTTCCTCGCGCGTCGGCCGCAGCCCGTCGAGCGAGGGCACATCGGACGACTCCGTCGTGCCCAGGATCGTGGCGTCGCCCCAGGGCAATAGAAAGAGGACGCGCCGATCCGCGCGGGCCTGGAAGCACACCCCGTGCCCCGCCAGCCTCGGCACGACCAGGTGGATGCCTTTCGTCGGAGCCAGGCGGCTGCCGGCGCGCCGATCGCTGAGCTGCCGCACGCGGTCTCCCCATGGGCCGCCGGCGTTCACCACGACGGTGGCGCGCACGTCGAACACCTCCCCGGTCCGCCGGTCCTCCACCGCCGCGCCGTAGAGCCGGCCCAGCGCTTTCTCCAGCGCGAGCACCCGGAGATAGTTGCCGCAGACTGCGCCGAAACTGGCGGCCTGCAGGATATTGGCCAGGCAGAGCCGGGCGTCATCCATCTGGCCGTCGGTATACTCGCCCACCGCGCGCAGCCCGTCCCGGCCAAGGCCGGGCTCCAGCTGCGCCGAGCGGCGCGCCGCGTGCCAGCGATGCCGCCGGATGGCGTGGGAGGCGCTCAAC
The DNA here is from genome assembly GCA_023247215.1 of Candidatus Omnitrophota bacterium. Lineage (GTDB taxonomy): Bacteria > Omnitrophota > Gorgyraeia > Aquiviventales > Aquiviventaceae > JACPRA01. The sequence continues at coordinate 4,830 of JAHFGX010000046.1, read as the reverse complement.
AGATCATAGAGCCACAAGCCGGCGCGAATCACGCCAGGCCGGCGCGCATCCCGCTGGTACACCGGCAGCAGCAGCGAGAGAGGCCGCACCAATCCCGGCGCGATCGTCAGCAGCGTGCGCCGCTCCTGCAGGCCCTCCATCACCAAGCGCAGCCGGCCGTGCTCCAAGTACCGCAGCCCGCCGTGGATCAGCTTGGAGGTTTTCGAGCTCGTCCCGCCCGCGAAATCGCCCTGCTCCACCAGCGCGACCCGCAGCCCGCGCATGGCGGCGTCGCGGGCGATCCCCGCGCCGACGATCCCGCCGCCGATCACCAGCAGGTCGAACGTCTGATGGCGCAATTGTGAGATGATGCCGCTTCGACGAAGCATGGGTGTCAGTGGTGAGTTCGCACGCGCTGCACCGCGTCCTGCCACCCGGCGTAGAGGCGGCGGCGCTCGGCGGCAGGCATCCGCGGATGAAAGACCCGATCGATGGCGCCCATCAACCCGTCCAACCGCTGCGGCCGCCACCAGCCGAGGCCGATGCCGGCGAGGAGTGCCGCCCCCTTGGCGGTGTTGGCGGTCATGCGCGGGCGGACGACGTCGATGCCCAAGAGATCGGCCTGAAACTGCATCAGCCAATTGTTCTGCGCAGCACCCCCGTCCACCTGGAGGCGGGAAAGGCGCACGCCAGCATCCCGCTGCATGGCATCCACCACGTCGGCGGTCTGATAGGCCAGTGATTCCAGCGTGGAACGCACGATCATGTCACGGGTGCTCCCGCGCGTCAACCCGACAATGGCGCCGCGGGCCTCCATGTCCCAATACGGCGCCCCCAATCCGACGAAGGCGGGCACGACGTAGATGCCGCCGGTGCTGGGCACCCTCCGGGCGATCTGTTCGGTCTCCGCGGCAGTGCGAATGAGTTGCAGCCTGTCCCGGAGCCACTGGATGGCCGCCCCGGCGATGAAGACGCTCCCCTCCAAAGCATAGCACGGTTTTGCCGATCCGCCGTAGGCCAGCGTGGTCAGCAATCCGTGGCGGCTGGTCACCGGCTTCCTTCCGGTGTTCAGCAGCAAAAAACAGCCGGTGCCGTACGTGTTCTTGGCCTCGCCCGGCTTCAGACACCCATGCCCCACCAGCGCGGCTTGCTGATCGCCGGCGACACCGGTGATCGGAATGCCCGCCGGCAGCGGGCCGGCCTGGGCCGTCACGCCGAACTCGGCGCTGGAGGGCTTCACAGCCGGTAAGATGGCGCGGGGGATCCGCAGCCGCCGGAGGAGCTCGTCATCCCACCGCCGGGTCCGGATGTTGTAGAGCAGCGTGCGGGACGCGTTGGTCTCGTCGGTGGCATGCGACGCGCCGCCGGTCAAGTGCCAGAGCAGCCAGCTATCCACCGTGCCAAAGGCGATGTCGCCGGCCCGGGCGCGCGCCGCCAGGCCGCGGTGATGCTCCAGCATCCAGCGGATCTTCGTGCCGGAAAAATAGGCGTCCAGCACGAGCCCGGTTTTCCTCCGGATCATCGGCTCCAAGCCCCGGCGCCGCAGCGCGTCGCAGAGGGGGGCTGACCGGCGGCATTGCCACACAATCGCGCGCCCGACGGCGCGCCCGGTCCGCCGGTCCCAGAGAATGGTGGTTTCCCGCTGGTTCGTGATGCCGATGGCCGCCACCGACGCGGCCGGGCGGCGCGCCTGCCGCAACGCGTCCGCGATCACATGCCAGGTGCTGCGGAGAATTTCGTCCGGGTCGTGCTCCACCCATCCCGGTTTCGGAAAATGCTGCGTCAGCTCCCGGTAGCGTTGCGAGACCACCCGCCCGGCCCGGTCGAACAGGAACGCGCGCGTGCCGGTGGTGCCCTGGTCAATGGCCAGGATCACGGAATTCGATTTTGCTATAATACTCGCCATGCCCCCCGCCGCATCTCATCCCACACGCTTTCTGACCGTGGCGAGTCGCGCCGCGCGCGCCGCCGGCGCGTTGCTGGCGGCCCGTGCCGGCCGGCCGCGCCGTGTCGAAACAAAACGCAATGCGATTGACCTCGTCACCGAGGTGGACCGCGCCTCCGAACGAATGATCCACCGGGCCGTGCAGGCCGCGTTTCCCGCCCACGGGTTTCAGGGCGAGGAGCGCACCCGCACCAATCCCGGCGCCCCGTACCAGTGGATCGTGGACCCGGTGGACGGCACGATGAACTTCGTGCACGGCATGCCGACCTTCGCCGTCTCCATCGGTCTGCACCACGAAGGCCGGCCCCTCGCCGGGGTCATCTACGACCCGATGCGCCGCGAGTTGTTTTCCGGCTTGGCCGGGCACGGCGCATGGCTGAATGGAGTACGCATCCGCGTGTCCCGTGCCCCGCACCTGTCCACCAGCTTACTTTCGACGGGATTCCCTTCCGCGTTCCGCCGAACCCCACGTCGGTATCTCAAACCCTTTGAGGCGTTTCAATCCTGCTGCCACGGCGTCAGGCGGATGGGGTGCACGACGCTGAGCCTGGCGTATGTGGCCTGCGGGCGACTGGAGGGGTTTTACGAGCAGCACCTGTGGCCGTGGGATATCGCCGCAGGCATGCTCCTGGTCCAAGAGGCCGGCGGGCGTCTCAGCGACTTCCGCGGGCGTCCCGCCCAGCTTCACCGCGGCGAGCTGGTTGCCTCTAACGGCTTGATCCACCACGAGATGCTGTCGCATCTCACCACAGTATAACCCAACCCCATTTCCTTGCCTAGGCACGGTCGAGGAGGGCGAGGACTTCCACGTGGGCGGTGTGGGGGAACAGGTCAAACGCCTCGACCTGGCGCAGGTGGTAGCTCGGAAACCCGTCGGCCAGCAGCCGCAAATCCCGCACCATCGCCTCCGCGTTGCAGGAGATGTACATAATCTGCTTCGGACGCGCGCCCAGCAGCGTGGCGATGACGCTGGGGTGCAGGCCGGTGCGCGGCGGGTCCACCACCACCAAATCCGGCTTCGCCTCCAACAGCCAAAAGCGCTTATCCGCCAGCACGTCCTCCGCCCGGCCCTGGTGAAACGTGACATTGCGCAGCCCGTTGCGCTCGGCATTGAGCCGACCCAGCTCGATGTTGCGCGCCTCGCTGTCCACACCATAGACGCGCGCGTACTTCCCCGCCAGATGGAATCCCACGATACCGATGCCGCAATAGACGTCCCACGCATTGCCTGAGGCAGCACCTGCGGCCCACTCCGCCACGCGCGCGTACAGGCGCTGGGCCTGCGCCGGGGTCGGTTGCAGGAACGTCAGCGGGTGCAGCTGCAGATCAAACGGGCCGAGCCGGTCCTCCAGGTAGGCGCGGCCGCGCACGAGCGTGAGCTCCTCCGGTTCCGAGACATCGGCCAGCCGCGACGTCACGCCCCAATAGATGCTGACGAGGTTCGGATGCTTGGCCATGAGCTGGTCGGCCAACGCGACGACGGCGGCGTGGTCCCAGGGCGTGGTCATCAGGCACAACATGATCGTCTCATCGGCATGGCTGGACCGCACCAGCAGAAAGCGAAAGAGACCGTCGTGCCGACGAGGAAAATAGGGCGGCAACCCGGTGGCGCGGAGGGCTGCTCGGACATCCTGAAGCACGCGGCTGATCGGCTCCGGCAGCAGCAGACAATCGTCAAGATCCACCACCTTCCAAAAGGAGCGCGCCGCGTGGAACCCCAGGGTCAGCCGGGCCTGATCGGCGCCGAAGCTCAGCTCGGCCTTATTGCGGTACCGCCACGGCGGCTCCAACCCGTGCACGTGGATGGGGCGGGAGACGCCGATCTGGCTGAACAGGCGCGCCAGCCGGCGGCGCTTCAAGGCAAGCTGGTCGTCGTAGCTCAGGTCCTGGAGGGTGCACCCGCCGCACGTGCCCACGTAGGGACAGGGAGCGGCGATGCGCTGAAACGGCGCTTTGTCCTCTTCGAGAAGCGCGTTGGCCTGGGCCATCAAACGAGGTGCCGGCGCCTGAGCCATCCGGCCAAGGCCAGGCCGCTGACGAACCCGCCCACATGCGCCCACCAGGCCACCCCGCCGGCGGTCGCCGACGCGCCCAGGCTCGGCAGGCCCTGGATCCACTGGATCACAAACCAGAATCCCAGGAACACAAACGCGGGGATCTCGATTGTCTGCCAAACAAGAAACATCGGCACCAGCGTCACGATCTTGGCGAAGGGAAACAGGAGGAAATAGGCTCCGAGGACGCCGGCGATGGCGCCGCTGGCGCCGATCATCGGCACCGACGAGCCGGGATTCATGAGCAATTGGGTCGTCGCCGCCACGATCCCGCTGCCCAGATACAGCAGCAGGAAGCGGCCGTGCCCCAACCGGTCTTCCACGTTGTCGCCGAAAATCCACAGGTAGAGCATATTGGACCCCAAATGCAGCAGCCCGCCGTGGAAAAATTGCGACGTGACCAGCGTCCACAGGCGCTGGGGCAGCTCCAGGACATCGCTGGGCTGCTCCCACACCCATGCGCTGGGCACCACCCCGAACCGGTAGAGCCAGGCTTCCGCTGCGTGGCCCTGCCACAGCTCCCAGAAAAAGACGAGGACGTTGAGATGGACCAGCGCGAGCATGACCCAGGCGGCGCGGCGGGACGGGATGGTATCGCGAAGCGGAATCATCGTTGAGAAGCGCGAGTAGCGGGGTCGGGCCGGGCGGACACGTCAGCCGGCCGGTTCCACGCCCACCAGGCTGAGGCCCGCGGCATCGGCTTGGGAGAGCCAAGCGTCGCGATCCAGCAGGAGGGTCTTGCCGGCGTGCACGGCGATGCACGCAATGCCGGCCTCGCGCGCGACGTCCAGGGTCTTGAGCCCGAGGATGGGCACGTCGAAGCGCATGTCCTGGTCGGGGGCGGCCATCTTC
>JAHFGX010000022.1 GCA_023247215.1 Candidatus Omnitrophota bacterium | reverse complement strand
CCAGAAACTCCCCCGTCGCCTCCAAACGCTCCGGCGTGCTGACGCTGTAATAGCGATGGTCGGTCACGAAGGCGGCCAGTTGCCTGCGGGCCACCAACGCCGGGTACGCCGCGCGCTCGAACGACACATCCGCCCCATCCGGCAGCGCCGCAACCACCGCGCGCGGAAAGATGCCGAAGCCAATGTCCACCCCGCGCAAGCCCGGCGCGGCGCGGCTCTTATCGTAGACGGTCACGCGGCCCTGCTCATCCAGCCGCACATTGTCGCGGCTGTACCCGTCGCTGTTGCGATACACCGTGATCATCGCCTCGGCGCCCGCCTCGTTGAACTGCCGCCACATCCGCTCGAAAGACATCGGCCAGTAGTTGTCGCAATAACACAGCAGGAAGCGCTCTTCCAAGCGCGGCAGCGCCAGCGTCAGCCGCCGCCCGGTCTCATCCTCGGGCGAGGAGACGAGGCTGCCCACCTCCAGGCCCCACCGCCGGCCATTGCCGACGTACGACTGGATCGCCTCCGGCAGATAGCCGAGCAGCAGCACCACCCGCTCGAACCCCTGCCCGCGCAGCAGCTCAAGCAGATAGCCGAGGAACGGCGCGCCGTGGAATTCGATCATCGGTTTCGGCCGCGTGTCCGTGAACGGCCGCAGCCGCGTCCCGCGCCCGCCGGCCAGGATCACCGCTTGCGTCGGGCGCGGGATCACGCCGAATACTCCGCGCGCCCGATGATGAGGTCCACCAGCGCCAGCAGCCAATAATGGTGCACCATCTCCACCAGGTTGTACCCCCGGCTCTCCACCCAGAAGTTGCGGTCGCCGAGCTGCCGCAGCGGATTGTCCGGCGCAAAACCCGAGAACGTGATGACGGACGCGAACGGTTTCCGCCGGGCCGCCTCGCATGCCTTGAGGATGTTGGCGGATCGGCCGCTGGAGGAGACCGCGATCAACACATCCCCAGGCTCCCCGTAGAACTCCACCGCCTGTTCCAGCCACCGCTCATAGCCGTAGTCGTTGGCGAAACAGGTGATCAGATCCGCGTCGTTGAACGTGACGGCGCGCACCCCGGCGTTTTTGGTCAAGTCCACGGCCACGTGGCTGGCCATCGCCGCACTCCCGCCGTTGCCGACGAGGATGGCTTTTTTGCCGGCGCGCGACGCGGCTAACAGCATCTCTTTGACGGCCGCCAGCTCCGCGATCCACACGGAGGTCTCCTGGCACAACCGCCGGAACGTGTCGGCGTGCGCGTGCAGGAACGCCACGTCCTCGGCGGGAGCCACCGTCATCGCTGCATCGATCCGTTCCGTCATCTCAACGAGCCAGCCGGTTCCGGCTCCTCATGCTCCGAGTAGAGGCGGGCGTATGCCCCCCGGCGCCGCAGCAACTCCTCGTGCGTGCCCGCTTCCGCCACGCGCCCGGCGTCCAGCACCACGATCTGGTCGGCGTCCCGCACCGTGCTGAGCCGGTGCGCAATCACCAGCACCACCGCTTCATGCCGCAGCGCAGTGATCGCGTTGTACACCGCGCGCTCGGTCACCTGGTCCAATGCGCTGGTGGCTTCATCCAAAATTAGCACGGCCGGCCGCCGCAGGATCGCCCGCGCGATCGCCAAGCGCTGGCACTGGCCGCCGGAGAGGCGCATGCCCCGGTCGCCCACAGGCGTTTGGTATCCGTCCGGAAGCGCCTGCACCACGTCGTGCAGCTGGGCCATGCGGGCTGCCCACTCAATCTGTTCGCGCGGAACCGTCTCATCTCCCAACGCGATGTTGTCGGCGATCGTCGCGTTGAACACAAACACGTCCTGCGAGACATACCCGATGCTGGCGCGCCACTGCGCCAGGTCAAGTTCGGAAACCGAGCGCCCGTTGACCAACACCCGGCCGGCGGTCGGATCGGACAACCCCAGGAGCAGCGCCGCCACGGTGCTCTTGCCGGCCCCGGTGGAGCCGACCAGCGCCGTCACCGAACCGCGGGGCATCCGCGCGCTGATGCCGTGCAGCACCGGCACGCTCGGCCGGGCGGCGTACGCAAATGCCACCCCCTGCAACTCCACCATCTCCACCCGCCCCGGGGCCTTGCCATCCCGTCGCTCCTGCGGCAGGCGCTCCAAGACGTCTTCCATGACTTCGAGGGTGCGCGCGTAGCGGTGCAGCTCGACGCTGGCCCGGTTGATGGTGGCCAGCGACGGCGCAATGCGCCGGATCGCCAGCAAGAACGCCGCCAGCGTGGCCACCCGCAACCCCAGCGACGGAACGAGGAAGGTGGCCGTCCCCAACCCCAGCACGATCGCCACCGCAATCAGCTCATTGAGCAGCATCGGCCCATGACGGAACCACACCAGCCGCAACTCCGGCCGCAGCTCCCCGGCCAGCAGCCGGTCATGCTGCTGGGTCTGGCGCAATTCCAGCCCGCACGCTTTGACGACTTTCAGCCCGTCCACCGCGTCCACCTGGAGCTGTTGCTGCGCGCTGCGCAGCTCGTAGAGCTCGCGGCCGGCGATGGCGGAGCGCCGGTCGGCGATGTGCCGCCACGTTTGCACGGCGCCGACCGAAACGATGCCGACCAGCACGGTCGCCCACCAGGAGAGATAGAGCAGCAGCCCCACCATCAGCACGCTGGTCAGCAGCGCGGTCAGCCACTGCCCCGCCTGCGTCACGATGCCGGCCACCGATTCGCCGGGCTGGCTGATGTCGTTGAGCACCGTGCCGCGCGCGCGGCTGCCCACCGCCTCGTACCGCGCCCGCAAAAACTTCTCAAACAGCGCCGTCTTGACCTGCCGCCGCAGCCGCACCGCCACCACCGCGGTCGCCCATTGCTCCAGCAGCAGGAACACGCTGCGCGCGGCGAACATCATCGTCGCGAGGGCCAGCAGCGCCAAACTGAGCGTATTGAGGGACACGGCCGCGCCCAGCCGGGACAAACCGGCTGCCAGCCGGGCGCCCAGCCAGCTCTGCTGCAGGCGCGCCGGATCGGTCACCGCGTCGAGCAGCGGCACCGTCACCGCCACGGCCAGCATGTCGAACAGCGCGCTGCCCAGCATCAGCCCCGCCATGAGGGCCGCTTGGCGGGGGTACGACCGCGCGACCATCCGGAGATACGACGTGAGGCTGCCCAGCTGCCCAGCCGCAGGCTCGGCGGCGCGGTGCCTGCGGCCCAGCCGCGCCGCACGGCGGCTTGACAGCCGCGCCAGCGTGCCGAACACCGACAGCAGATTGCGCCACGTGAACGCCTTGGATGCGCCCTGGCTGCGCCGGACATTCGCAATTTCCACTTCCATTACGGTGCCGCCTTCATCCAATAACCCGCACAACAGCTCCGCCTGGTAGCCGAAGCCGGTCGTCCCGGACGCGCGGTGCCGGACGAACGACGCGCGGTGCAGGACCGGGCCGTTGTAATACCGGAGGCGGTGCCCGCTGACCGCATTGACGACGAGCGTGAACAGGCGGCTGAGCGCTTTGCGACCCAAGCCCCGCGCCTCCCGGACGCCGAAATACGGCACGATCGCATCGGCTTGGCCCGCGCGGGACACCAGCGCGGCAATGGATTCCGGAGGCTCGACCGCGTCGCCGCACACCATCATGTAGTACGTGCCCTGCGCCTGGCGCGCCGTGGCCAGATAGTTGGCGCCGAGCCCACGCCGCTGCGCGTTGCGGATGAGCCGGATGCGCGCAGTCGGATCCCGCTGCGCGCGCTCGAGCACCTCCGCTGCCGACCCATCGGTTGAGGCGTCATCCACCACGAGAATTTCATACGGCCGCCCCTGGGCGGCCATCACCTCGACGATGGCGTCCAGCGCCCGGCCCACGTTGCCCGCTTCATTCAGGCACGGCACGAAGAACGTCACGGAGCGCTCGCCCAAGCTGCCCGTCGTCATCCCTGCAACTCCGTCGCGGTCAGGCGATTCAAGAGGCTCACCACGCGCGACAACGCGGCGCCCCGGGGAGCGAGGCTCACCCGCTGCCCACGCATCTCCACCAGACCATGCTCGGCCATGAGCGCCAGGCGGTCCGCAAACCGCGAGGAGCGTTCGTAGCTGTCGAGCAGCTCGGCGAACCTCACCTGGCCGTCTGGCGCGCGCAGCACGCTGGACAAGATCGTCACCGATACGGACCGGGCCACCCCGGCGTACACGAAAAAGTAGGCGATCATCAGGAACGTTTCGATCCACAGGAGCGCGCACAGCTCCACCCCGCTGCGCCCGCCCAGCAGCGCATAGGTCGCCACGGAGGCGGCCAGGCTCAGCGCGGCCAGGCCCGCGAGGAGCCGGATACGGGGCCGCGTAGACGGCCGCGCGCGCCAGACGGCCAGGTGCAGCCCCAACCCCACGATCACACCCGCAGCGAGGGAGATGCCCAACAGGCTCCCGGTCATCCTACCCCGTCCATCCGCAGCAGACCGCGCCATCCGGCTGCCAACCGCGTGCCGACCCGTCCCAGCGGAGTGAGCGGGCCCACCCGATCGGCCTGCTGCGTCAGCAACCCCAGCCGCTCGAGCGATTCCAGACGGCGACGCAACAAGCCGGGCAGTCCGCGCCCGCCGGCATAGCGCTCCTGCAGCTGCGCCACGCTCCAGCCGGCCTCCTGCCCCCGCAACTCTCTCAACATGCGAAGCGAATAGCCCCGAGACAGCAGCGAGCGCAGCTCGACATACCCGACCAGGCCGGCCACATACAAGCAGACCGCGCCCAGGCGCAACGGAGCCGGCACTGACGAGGCGACCACCCACACGCCGATCGCCCCCACCACGCCTCCGCCGACGAACACGGCTGCGCTCAGCACATCGTGCCGCCGCGCGCCCTGCGCCAGGCACAGGCTGCCGATGTGCGCGACCGCGACGAGCAGCCACGCGGCCAGCGCCGCCCCGCCGGCCAGGAGGATCGCCTGTCCGTCGCTCATGCTGGAGCCATCTCGCGTGCGCTGGACGCGGCGGACCGCTGCGGAATCGGCGCGGCGCAGTCCAAGACCGGCCGGCCCGGCTCCTCCGAGTCCAACGACGCCAGCGCCTCATTCACCGCCGTCAACGGAAAGCGGTCACCCAGCAGCAGCGAGGACGGCACCCGGCCTTCCTGCGCCCACCGCGCCATCCGCGGCAGATCCGTATCAGGCGCCACGTTGCCGCCCCAACTGCCCCAGAGCGAGCGGCCGGCGATCAAATCAAATGGGTTGACCTGGATCGTCTCGCCCATCGGCAGATTGCCGACGATGACCGTCCGCCCGCCGCGCGGTTTGGCCAGCCGGACCGCCGCCTCCATGGAGGAGCGCGCGCCGGCGCATTCCACTACCACGTCAAATCCTGCGCCGCGCGTCAGTTCGCGGGCGGCGCGCTCGAACGGCTCCGCCCCGGCCGGAATGACGTGCGTCGCCCCCAGCGCTTTGGCCCGCTCCAGCCGCGCTACGCGCAGGTCCACCGCGACGATCATCGGCCAGCCGGCCAGCACCGCGCCACACACGGCGGCCAGGCCGACACCGCCGGCGCCGATGATGCAGACCGCACCCTGCGGATCCGTCGGCGACATGCTCAGGATCGTCCCCGCCCCGGTCGGCAGCGCGCAGCCGGCCAGCACCGCGGCCTCCGGCTTGATCGCTGGATGCAGCCGCGTGACGCACTGCTCGGACACCACCGGCATTTCGCAGAAGACCGCCACCGGGCCGGCGTGCACCGGCCCCTGCGATGATTGATACTGGATCGGATCGGCTGCTGTGCCTGAGCCGCGGATCCAAGAGAGGATCACCTGCTCGCCCGGCTGCACCTTGGCCACGCCCGGCCCGACCTCCTCAACGATCCCCACGCCCTCATGCCCGATCAGGTGCGGCAGGAACCGGTCCGGCCCGCGCGCACCTGAAACTTCCAGCTTCTGCGAATGACAGACCGCGGCCAATTGCATCCGCACCAGCACCTGGCCCCGCCCGAGGACGGGCACGCTCACTTCCTCGATGGTGAGGGGCGCGCCGGTCGCACGGAGCACGGCAGCCCGCATGCGCCACGTCATTCCGTGATCGTCCAGTAGTACTCGCCGGTGTACCCTTCCTCGGCGAAGAGCCGCTGCCACTGCTCGGTGCTGTAGATCAGCTCGGCGGTCAACTGCCACTGCTCCAGCTTCTCCCGCTCCTCATCGGTGCGGAACGCGTCCACCTGCAGGTAGCCGTGGCGCGCGACGCGTTGCATTTCGCGGATCGCCCGGCGGCAGGGCGCGTCCGGCAGGTTGTGCACCACGTTGATCGAAATCGCCAGGTCAAACGCGCGATCCGCAAAGGGCAGATCCGTCGCGTTGGCGTGCCGCACGAACGGCTTGATGTCCTCCATCACGTGCTCCAGCGCGTAGGCCGAGACGTCAATGCCGACCACCTGCGCGCCCGGCAGCAGGGCGCGGAACTCATGCAGCAAAAATCCCTTGGCGCAGCCGATGTCGAGAATCCGCGAGGCCGGGGTCAGGCTGTAGTGCGCGATCATGCGCTCCGCCACCGGCCGCCACCGCCCGTCGTAGCGGTAGCCGCCGTAGCCCTGCTCGCGCGTCCCGTCGAAATACTCCAGGCCGAACTGCTTGGCGAGGGCGCGGTTCTCCGGCGTGCGCGACTTCCACTGCGCCCGCTCGGCGACGTTGCGCTTGATCCGGGGATACGTGTCCAACAGATTCGTTTCCGGCATCAGGCGGGTACCTTGTGCACATACTGCATCGGCTCCTGGGCGACCTGCTCCCAGTGGCCGTCAATCCAGTCCACCACCTCGCGCACGCCGTCGTCAAACACCACCTGCGGCGTCCAGCCCAGCTCGCGCTGCGCCTTGGAGCAGTCGAGCCAATAGCGCGCGTCCTGCGCGGGCCGCTCGCCCACCGGCTCCGCCACCTCATCAAACCCGCGGCCCATCAGCTCGCCGGTGCGTCGCACGACGTCGGCGATGGTCCGGTCATCCGGCGTCGAAAAGTGATAGACCGAGCCGGGCGCGCCCTGCCGCAGGGCCAGCAACCCGCCGCGCACGGCGTCGCGGACATGCACGAACGATTTGATCGCGCGGCCGCCGCCGTGCAGCGGCACCTTGCGTCCCTGCCGGACGGCGATGACCGTCCGCGGGATGATCTTGAAGAGCTGCTGGTGCTTGCCGTAGACGTTCGTGGAGCGCACGGTGATCACGGGAAACTTGCAGTGGCTCGCCAGCGTCGCCAGGTACAGGTCCGCCGCCGCTTTCGACACCGCGTAGGGCGTGCTTGGGCGGAACGGCGCCGACTCAGCCACCGGCCCGCTGCACGATCCGTACACCTCCGCCGAGGAGATGTGCAGGTAGCGCGTCAGGTATGGCCGCGTCCGCAGAAAGTTGCACAACTGCACCACCGCCGTCGTGTTCGTCTGAAAATATTCCACCGGGCTCGTCAGGCTCAGCGCTACTTCGCTCAGCGCCGCCACATGGACCACCGTCGAGGGCTCCAACTCGTCCAGCAGCGTCTGAAGCTGTGCTGGCTGCCGCACGATGTCCACGTGATAAAATTCGAACCGCCCGCGCTCCCGCCCGGCATACGGCAGATACAACGCCGAGGGCTGGGGCGAACGGCTGATGCCGACCACCGTCAGCGCCGGATCATCCAACAGCGCCTCCACAAACTGGCTGCCGGTGAAGCCGTTGCTGCCGATCACCACGCAGACGTTCGATGCCATCTTAAAACGGCCCCACGAAAACCGGCTGTCCGGCCAGACTTCCGGCCTGCGCGTCAGCGGCCACATCCGCCGGCCCCGGCCTGGTCCGCTCCATCGCCGACCAGATGGCGTTGACGAGGGCGGGCACGCCGGGGTAAAACGCCGCTTCCAGCGCAGCGCTGGTCGGGGTGGGCGCATCCGGCAGCGCCACACGGCGCACCGGCGCCTTGAGCGCAGGAAACGCGCGCTCGGCGATCACGGCGGCAATCTCCGCGCTGAGGCCGCAGCAGGCCCACCCCGTATCCGCCACCACCACGCGTCCGGTGCGCTCCACCGACGAGAGGACGAGGGCCTGGTCCCACGGCTTCACGGTGCGCAGGTCAAGGACCTCGACCGAGATGCCGGCCCGGCCAGCTTCTTCCGCAGCCTGCAGGGCGTCCAGCACCATGGCGGAGACCGCCACCACCGTCACCTCCGTCCCGCGGCGGCGCACCGCCCCGGTTCCCAGCGGCAGTGTGTACGGCTCCGACGGCACCGGGCCCCGCTGGTCGTAGAGCGAACGGTATTCCAGGCAGATGACCGGGTTGCCGTCGGCCAGCGCGCCCAGCAGCAATCCCTTGGCGTCATACGGTGTCGTGGGCATGATCACTTTCAATCCCGGCACATGGGCGAAGAGCGCTTGCAGGCTCTGCGAATGCTGGGCGCCCTGCCCCCACCCGCGGCCCACGACGGCGCGGATGACCATCGGCACGGACTGCGTCCCGCCGGAGGCGTAGCAGCGCTTGGCCGCGTGGTTGACCAATTGGTCCATGGCGTAGAGCATGAAGTCCACCCGCTGGTGCGTCATCAGCGGCCGCAGGCCGGTGAGGGCCGCACCGACGGCCACCCCGGTCATCCCGTTTTCCGACAGCGGCGTCTCGAATACCCGCGCGGCGCCGAAGGCGTCCCGCAATCCCCTCGTAGATCCGAAAATCGCCCGGGGGTCCGTCACGCCCTCGCCCATCACCACGATCGCCGGATCGCGCGCCATCGCCTGATGGAGCGCCTCGTTGATCGCCTCGCAATAGGAGCGCTCCGGTCCGGACTCCGGAACCGGCGCGCCGAACCGCGCGGCGTCGGCCGGCGCATAGACATGATTGAGCGTGTCCGATGGCGCCGGAAACGGGCTGCGCCGCGCGGCCGCGAACGCCGCGTCCAGCTCCTCAGCAATCTTGCGCGCCATGCCGTCGCGCCGGCGCGGCGTGAGCCCTCCGGAACGCAGCAGCCGCCGCTCCTCCCGCGCCACCGGGCAGCGGGCCTGCCAAGCGCGCACTTCCGACGCGGGACGGTATCCCAGCGGCGTGTCATCCGCCGGCCCGACGTGCTCCCGCCACCGGTAGGTCCGGCACTCGATCAGCGAAGGCCCCCCGCCCCGGCGCGCCCGGCCGATCGCATCCGCCGCCGCACGGTAGACCGCCTGCACGTCGTTGCCGTCAATCCGCCGGCCCGGCATGGCGTACGCGGCCGCGCGCTGGAAGATGTTGTCCGCCGGTTGGCGCTCGCGCTGATGGGTGTAGCAGGCATACAAGTTATTCTCGCAGATGAAGACCACCGGCAGCCGCTTCAGCGCCGCGAAATTCAAGCTCTCATGGAACACGCCTTCCTCCGTCGCTCCGTCGCCGAAGACGGCCAATGCTACCTGCCCGGTCCGCCGCACCGACGCCGAGAGCGCGGCACCGACCGCCATGGGCAGCGTGCCGCCGACAATGGCAGAGGTGCAGACCAAGCCCACTTCCGGCGCGACCAACTGCATGGAACCGCCGCGGCCTCGGGTGCAGCCGCCGGCCTTCCCGTACAGTTCGGCGATCAGCGCGGGCAGCGATCCGCCCCGGGCCAGGTACAGCCCATGGCCCCGGTAGGTCCCGAACAGCACGTCGCGCGGCCGCAAGGCGGCGCACGCGCCGGCTGCCACCGCCTCCTGGCCGATGGCTAAGTGGCAGGGGCAGCGCATCTCCTGCTCGGCGTACCGCTCGCCGATCGCTTCTTCGGCGCGCCGGATGCGAAGCATGGTCCGGTAGAGCGCGCGCTGGACTGGAGCCGACGGACGTGCGGGCATCTTAGCGGCTGCGATAGAACTCCTTAACCACGTCAATGGTGTAGCTGATCTCTTCCTCGCGCAGGTGTTGGTCCACCGGTAGCGTGATCACGAACGTTGATTGCCGTTCCGCTTCCGGAAAATCGCCGGCCTTGTAGCCCAGGTGCGCTAGGCCGCGCTGCAGGTGCAATGGAATCGGGTAATGGATCTTGGCATCCACCCCCTGCTCCAGCAGATGCTGATGCAGCCGATCTCGGTCGCGGGCATACACCTGATAGAGATGAAAGACCCGCCGAGTCTCCGGCCGCCGCGGGGGCAGCGTGATGTCGCCCTCCAGCCGCGCGAATGCGTTGTCGTACCGCGCGGCGTTGGCGATCCGCCGGTCCGTGATGGAGGGGACCTGGGGGAGCAGCCAATTACCGACGACGGCCTGGATCGAATCCAGCCGGCTGTTGTACCCGAGCACCTCGATCTCGTCCCGGTTCTTGAGCCCGTGGTTGCGCAACAGCCGGAGCCGCTCATCGAGCGTCGCATCGTTGGTGACGATGACGCCGCCGTCGCCCCACACGTTCAAGTTCTTGAGCGGATGCAGGCTGAAGGCGCCCAGCGCGCCCATCGTGCCGGCGGAGCGGCCTCGATAGGTCGCTGTGATCGCCTGGCAGGCGTCTTCCACCACGGCCAGCCCGCGCCGCTGGGCGATGCCCAGGATGGCATCCATCTCCGAAACGTCGCCGGTCAAATGGACCGGGATGATCGCGCGCGTGCGGGGGGTGACCGCTGCCTCGATGCGGGCCGGGTCAATCGTAAAATCAGGCCGCACATCTACCAGCACCGGGCGCGCGCCGACGGCGTGGATGGCGCCGATGGTCGCGACAAACGTGCTGGCGGAGGTGATCACCTCATCCCCGTGGCCGATGCCGAGCACCCGCAAGCTGAGCATCAGCGCGTCGGTGCCGTTGGCCACGCCGACGGCGTGCCGGGCGCCGATCAGCTCGGCAAATCCGCGCTCGAACTGCGCCACTTCCGGGCCGAGCGTGAACTGGCATGTCTTCAGGTGGGCCCGAATGCCCGCCAGGATCTCCTCCGAGCGCTCGAACTGCTGGGGGAGATAGGAGTAGCGCACCCGCATCGGAGGACGAGCCACCGCATCCGGCATCACCATCACCTCAACGGTTGGCACCCGCCAGCGCGGCCGCCGCCACGTGCGCTTGCATCGTTCTGATGTTGTAATAGCGGGGGTTGGTCAGGGGATCCTGCAACCGCCCCGCGCGGTACGCCGCGGAGAGGTCCCGCACCGCCTGCTCCAAGCTGCCCTGCGGCACGAACCCCAACCGCTCGCGGATCCGGTCCGCGTTGATGTGATACGACCGCAGGTCATGCGTCGGGCGCACCGTCACCTGCACGCCCGGCCGACCGGCTTCCCGCCGGACCAGCTCGGCCAATTCCGCCAGGCTCCGGTTCTGGTAGCCCACGTTGAAGATCTGGCGGTGGATCTGCGCCCCCGGCGCCTCCAACAGCAGCCGGTACGCCCGCACCATGTCCGCGATGTGGAGATTGGGCCGGAGCTGGCTGCCGCCGTACACGGTGATCACCCCCGTGGCCAGCGCGTGGATCGTGAGGATGTTGACCGTCAGGTCCAGCCGCAGCCGCGGCGCATACCCGCACAGCGTGGCGGGACGCGCAATCACCCACTCGCACTCCCCCAGGTCCGCCTCGACCAGCAGCCGCTCGCACAGCAGCTTGTAGCGGGAGTAATCCGTCAACGGCTCGCAGGAGGCGTCCTCCCGGACGTCCGGCTCGGCCTTGACCCCATAGACGCTGGAGCTGGAGGCATAGATGAAGCGCCGCACACGATTGGCGCGTGCCGCGCGCAGCAGCCCGGGGAACGCGTCATAATTGATGGATCGGCCCAGGGCCGGATCCAGCTCGAAGCTGGGGTCGTTGGAGACGCATGCCAGATGGATCACCGCATCAGCTCCGGCGAACGCCTGCGTCACCGCGGCCTCGTCGCGAATGTCCACCGCCGCCAGCCGCAGCCGCGGATCGGAGGCGGCCTCCCCGAACACGTCCCGGCCGTACAAGAACCAATCCAACACCGTCACCGCGTAGCCGGCCGACAGCAGGTCCGGCACCAGGGCGCTGCCGACATACCCCGCGCCGCCGGTGACGGCCACGCGCCGGATCGAGGCGCTCATCTCAGCACGCTCGTCATGAATTTGTACAAGTGCGTCGGGCTGACCGGTTCTCGGTTGCCGACGATCTCCACCGCCAGCGCCCCCATGCAGTTGCCGATGAAACCCACCAGCTCCGAGGGGAAGCCCCGGTACACGCACGGGGCGGCGATTGAAAAGAGGGCATCCCCGGCGCCGGTCCGGTCCACCACCTTGGTCGCCAGCGCCGGCGTTTCCTGCGGAGGCGCGTCTTCGGAGACGATGACGGAACCGAGCCGCCCCCGGCTGACGAGCACGCGCGAGCTGCGCAGCCGCTGACGCACCTCTTCCGCCATCCCAGCCAGGTCGCCGTACCGGCGGCCGACCGCCAGGTGCATCTCCGGTTCGTCCACGCACGCGAAGCTGGCGCGGGGATATTTTGTCACCGGGTTGAACCCGAGGTTGGCGCTGTTGCTCTGGGTATTCAGGGCGATGAAGATGTCGCGCGAGGCGATGAACTCCCGCAGGCGGTCCGTCATCATCCCGTGGCCGAAATCCGCCACCAGGAGCAGGTCATGCCCGCTAAGCTCCCGGGTCAGGCGCTCCGCCACCGCGGCCTCCATCTCCTCGGGAATCGGCGTATCGTTCAAGTACTGCACCTCGAACATCTTCGTCAGGAAATTCGGCTCCAGATATCGGCGCTTGGTGATCGTCGGCCGCGCCGGAGCGCCCACCGTCTCCAGGCGCACGTTTGGATGGAGCTTGGAACGAACGAACGCCTCCTGCGCCGGGTCGCCGCCCAGCACCGTCACGAGCGTTACCGTGCCGCAAAATCCGGCCAGGTGGTTGGCGATCGCCAGCGAGCCGCCGGCGAACTGCTCTTCCGAGGCGAAGCGCGTGGCCACGATGGTCTCTTTCGGCGACTTACCCAACGGAATGCAGTAGCAGTATTGGTCCAGGATCGCCTCGCCCACGACCAACACGCGCAGCGGGGCCAGCTCGCGCAGGCGCTCCAGCACTTGGTCCGAGGAATAGCGCTGCCGCAGGGCTTGGAGGTACGCTTGCGTCGGCTCCGGATAGGCGCTGAAAAACTGGTTGAGCAGGTGGCTGGAGCTGAACGCCTCTTCTTGCGTGAACACGATGGTCCCCCCGCCCTCCCGCACCGCCGCTTCCTCCTCGACGATGTTTCCGCTGACGTCATCCGCCGGGTTGGCGTAGTCCTGCCCTTTCACGTAGACATGGGGGTGCAGGCGGCGGATCGTTTCCGCCGCCGTCGGCCATTCATTGAGCGCGACGTAGTCCACGTCTTCCAACGCCGCGAGCGTTTCCAACCGCAGCCGCTGGTTGAAGACCGGCCGCCCCGGCCCTTTGTGGACAAAGCTGTCCGGGGTGACGGTGACGACCAGCACGTCGCCGTGCCGGCGGGCCGCCTGGAAATGCAGGATGTGGCCGGGGTGCAGCAGGTCAAACACTCCATGGCACTGGACGACGCGCCGGCCGGCCTGCCGGGCGGCCTCGATCACCGCCTGCAGTTCCTGCAGCGTTTTGATCTTCGGGGATCCGCTCATCGCGCCTCAACCGAGAGATGCTGGAACCACGGCCGCGTCGCGTCCGCGATGGCCTCCGGCGTCCACACCGGCGCGTCCCGCCACTCCTCCAGGCGCGCAAGCAGGTGGGCCACGCCCTCCTCCAGCGTCATGCGCGGCTCCCACCCCAGCAGCCGGCGGATCTTCGCAATATCGGCGAAGGTGCAGTCCGGCTCGCCGGGCCGCTTGGGGATGGAGGTCACCGGTCCGCCGAGCAACTCGGTGAGGCGCCGCACTGAGTAGGTCCCGCCGGAGCCGACGTTGAGGACCTCTCCCGACACCGAGGACTCGGCGGCGCGCACGATGGCGTCGGCCACGTCCGTCACGAAGGTGAAGTCGCGCGTCTGGGACCCGTCGCCCACCACGGTGAAGGGCCGTCCGGCCAGCTTCTGCGCCAAGAAGACGCCGAGGACCGCGCCGTAGGTGCCCGACGTCCTCGCCCGCGGGCCGTAGACATTGAACAGCCGCAGCGACACGCAGGGCAATTGGTAGACCTGCGCCCAATGTAAGACCATTTGTTCGCCCAGCCACTTGGTCAGTGCGTACGGATATCGGGGGCCGATCGCCGCCGTCTCCGGTGTCGGGCACTGCTCCGGAATGCCGTAACAGGACGAGGAGGCCGTGTACACGAACCGGCGGACTCCCGCCGCGCGCGCCGCTTCCAGCACGACCGCCGTCCCGTCCACATTCGCCCGGAAGTAGTCCAGGGGGCGCTGCACCGAGGGGACGATGTCGGCCAGCGCCGCCAAATGGAACACCCAGTCCTTGCCCTCGAATGCCGGGGCGATCGCCGCCGCGTCGGTCACGTCCGCGGTCACGATCCGGAGCTGGGGCTGCCCGGCCAGGTGGGCGAGATTGCGCGCGCGGCCGGTGGCGTAGTTGTCCACCACCGTCACCTCGTGCCCGTCCTGCAGCAGCCGTTCGACCAGGTGGCTGCCGATAAACCCGGCGCCGCCGGTCACCACGACGCGCCGGCGCGTCGCGCTGGAAATAGCACCCGTGGTTCGGGCAGGAGTCGACAGTATCATTCCTGCTCCGCGGCCCCGACCAGCTCGCGCTTGACCGGGCCGAGCACCTCCGGGCGCTCTTCCGGCTCATAGAACACGATGCGGCTGCCGAACGGCTCGATGCGGAAGGGCACGTGCAGCAATCCCCGCAGCGCCTCTTTCACGCGCGGCTGCTCCTCGGGCCGCACGAACAGCAGCAGGAATCCTCCGCCGCCCGCGCCCAACAGCTTGCCGCCGACCGCCCCGGCCTGCCGGGCGGCGTCATAGAGGTGGTCAATGTCCGGCGTCGAAATCCGGGTGGTCAGGGTGCGCTTCAGCTGCCAGCTTTCGTGCAGCAGCTCCCCGAATGCCGCCACGTCGCCGCCGCCCTGCAGGAGGCGGATGCCTTCCTCCACCATCTCCTGCATCGCCCGCAGCTCGGCGCGCTTATTGGGCGTGGCCTGGATCTGCTCCTGCGCCACTTCGGAAGCGGTGCGGGAGAGGCCGGTAAACCACAGCATCAAATGGTCCTCCAGCGCCTGCAGCCGTTCGGGCGCTACGATCACCGGAGAGACGTGGAACGATCCGGACGCGGGGAAATCGATCCGGTTCAGCCCGCCGTACGACGCGATCACCTGGTCCTGTGAGCCCACCGCTTCGCGAAGCTTGTCTTGTTCAATGACGATGGCCTCGCGGGCGAGCTGCTGCTTGCTGGGCATCTGCCCTTTCAGCCCGTGGAGCGCATGGAGCAGCCCGACGGTGAACGAGGAGCTGGAGCCCAGCCCGGTCCGGGCCGGCAGATCGCCCACGTGGTGGATCTCCACCCCCTGCGACAGGCTCAGGAACTCCAGCGCGGCCCGCACCGCCGGGTGCTGGATGTCGGCATGGTCGGTCACCTGCTCGATCTTCGACCAGACGATCCGGCTGGTATGCTCGAAGAACGGCGGCAGCCACCGGCAGGACAGGTAGCAATATTTGTTGATGGTCGTCGCCAGGACCGCGCCCCCATGCTCCCGGTACCAGACCGGGTAGTCGGTCCCCCCGCCGAAGAACGACACGCGAAACGGGGTGCGGCTGATGATCATGCGCGCGCCACCGGCGATTCGGCGGGGGTGGCGTGCGTTCTGGCGAGGCGGTGCGCCGCCATCTCGCGCACGTGCGCCGCGGTATCCGGCCCGAAGGTCTTCGCCACCATCTCCAGATACCTGGGCGAGCGAAAATAGGTTTGGAAGGCGTCGTCACGGAACCGCAGCACGTCCCCCGCGGACACATATTTCGTCGGCAGCGGCAGCGTGTCCTGCGCGTGCTGCGAATAGCCGGACCACGACGCCGGCAGCGGCCACCCCTCCCGAAGCGCCTGCTCGTACAGCGGCGAGCCGGGATAGGCCATCGCCGAGTAGAAATTGGCGAACTCGCAGTTGAGCTCGAGGGCCATCTCCAGCGTCGCCTGCATGGTCTGCTGGTCGTCCTCCGGCAGGCCGAAGATGTAGTTGCCGATCACCCGGATGCCCGCCTGCCGCACCGTCGAGATGACGCGGTACACGTCCTGTTGGTTGAACCCTTTCTGGACGTCCTGGCGCACCCGCTCGCTGGCGGCTTCGATCCCGAAGGCCAGCCAGTTCACGCCGGCGCGCTTGAGCCTGTCCAACATCCCGTCGCGCACGGTGTCCACCCGGCTGTACGCCCAGATGTTGAGATCGTAGCCGCGCTCGATGATGCGGTCGCAGATCCCCAGCACGTGCGCCGGATGGAGCACGAACATCTCATCCGCGATCTTGATGTTGCGCACCCCGTACTGCCGCACCAGCACGTCAAGCTGGTCCACGACCCGGTCGGGATGCCAAAACCGGTAGCTGTTCACGCCTGTTTTGTAGCCGGTCTCCTGCTCGCCGCTCTTGAACGGCGCTTGGATGCAGCAGAAGCTGCAGTGGAAGGGGCAGCCCAGCGTCGTGTACAGCGCAGCGTACGGCTCGCGCACCAATCCATCGAAGCAGTGCCAGTTGTGGGCGCGATATGTGTCCATCGGCAGCAGGTCCCAGGCCACGGCGGGCATCTCCCCGTCCACGTCCTTCAACAGCGGGGCTGGCGCGTTTGCGCGCAGCTCGCCGTCCTGCCGGTACCACAGGCCGCGCACCTGGTCCAGCCGGGGATGCGCCTCGCGCAGCGCCTCCGCCAGGTCCAGCAGCGTGTAGAGCCCTTCGCCGCCGGCCACGAAATCGGCCGCCTCGTCCCGCAGCGTCCGCTCCGGCAGCGCGGCCACGTGGCCGCCGACGAGCATCACCGGCTGCGCCGGCGTCAGGCGTTTGATGGCGGCGCAGATCGCGCCGGCCGCGGGCATGTTCTGCGTCGAAGCGGACGGCTGGTGGCCGTAGACCACGACCGCGACGAGCCGCGGGTGCATGGCGTCAATGCGTTCGGCGACCGCGTCGGGGCTCAAGCCCTCGGCTTCCGCATCGAGGATCGCCACGCCGAAGCCCTTGCGGCGCAGGAACGTCGCCATCAACCCGGCCCAGACCGGCGGCTCGATCGCCGTCAGGGAGCGTCCCAGCGATTGGTACGTCTTGAACCGGTCGCCGGGATTCACCAGCACGACGTCCAGCGGGGCGGCAGCCATCTTCGGCTCAGACATTGGCATACCCTGAGCGTCGGATCACTTGGTAGCCCTTGACCAGCTCGGCGATCCCGTCCGGGAGCGACACCTGCGGCTGGAATCCGGTCCGCTCGATCTTCGCATTGCTGACGATGTAATTGCGCTGGTCCGGGTCCTGGCCGATTTCCGCCTCAGCGATGGAGAACGTCGGCCACTGTTTCTTGATCTCGTCGCACAATTCCCGCTTGGACAGGTTCGCGTCGCTTAAGCCCACGTTGTACGCCTGGCCGCGCATCGCCTCGAAGCGCTCCAGCCCGTGCAGGAACACCCGCGCGACGTCGCGCACGTGGATATAGTTACGCTTGAAGTGCGCCTGGAACAGCACGACAAAGCCATCCGTCACCGCGCGGTAGACGAAATCGTTGACCAGCAAGTCCAGCCGCATCCGCGGGCTCACCCCGAACGCGGTCGCCAGGCGGAACGTCAGGCTGTTGCCCGCCTCGAGCACGCGCTGCTCGGCTTCCACTTTGAGGCGGCCATACAGGGAGACGGGCTTCAGCGGCGTCTCCTCGGTGCAGTGGATGCCGTCCTGCCCGACGCCGTAGCCGCTGTTCGTCGTCGGGAACAGCACCCGCTGCGCGCGGCTGCGCAGCTCCAGCACCAATTGCACCGCCTCGAGGTTGACGCCGCGCGCCTCCTGCGGATGCCGGTCGCACAAGGGGGCGCCGGTCAAGCAGGCCAGCGGCAGGATCACGTCCGCCGTCTTGAGGCACCGCGCCATCAGCGCGCGATCTCGCGCGTCGCCGCGCACGATCGCCAGCTTCGGATCATGGCAGCAGTCCAGCAGCGAGCTTTGCTGGTAGAGAAACGTGTCCAGCACCGTAACCTCATGTCCCGCCGCCAGCAACGCCGGCACGATGACCGAGCCGAGATACCCCGCCCCGCCCGTCACCAGAACGTTCATCATGCGGCCACTCCCGCCGGCACGCCGGCCTCCTGCGCCAGGTACCACGCCAACGTCTTGCGGATGCCCGTGTCTAAATCCGTTTTCGGCGACCACCCCAGTGCCCGGATGGTGGTGGAATCAAGCCGCTTGTCCGGCGCCCCCTCCGGTTTGGACGCATCCCATTCAATGCGCCCCTCGAATCCCGCCGCGCGCGCGATGAGCTCGGCCAGCTCGCGAATCGTGCGCGACTCGCCGGAACCGATGTTCACGGGCCCGGGCGGCGCGTCCTGCGCCAGCAGCACGTCGCATGCCGAGGGCAGGTCGTCCACGTAGAGGAATTCCCGGCGCGCCGCACCCGTGCCCCACAGCGTCACGGCGGATCGCCGGGAGAGGCGCGCATCATGGAATTTTCGGATCAGCGCCGAGATCACGTGCGCGCCCTGCGGGTCCACATGATCGCCCGGCCCGTACAGCGTGCACGGGATCGCCGTCACGCACCGCAGCCCATGCTGCGCGCGGTAGGCGTCGCCCATCACCCACCCGGCCAGTTTGGCCAGGGCGTACGGCGCGCTGGTCGGCTCCACCGGGCCGGTCATCAACTGCTCAGGCCGCATCGGCTGCTCGCACTGCTTGGGGTACATACAGCTGCTCCCGAAATTCAGCACGCGGGATGCGCCGGCCCGCCACGCTTCATGGATCAGATTGGCCTCGATCATCAGGTTCTGGTAGATGAACTCCGCCGGGCGGCCGGCGTTGGCGGCGATCCCGCCCACCAAGCCGGCGGCGATCACGACGGTGTCCGGGCGCGAGCGCTGCAGGAACCGCGCCACCGCCTGCGGGTCGGTCAGGTCCACGTCCGCCCGCGTGGCCGTCAGCAGCTCCAGGTCGGTCCGGCCACCCCACGCCCGCACCAGCGCCTGGCCCACCAAGCCGGCATGGCCGGCGACGTACCGCCGCTCAACGGCCATCACCATCCCCCGGCGCGGTCATGGTAATACAGGATGGCGCCCACCATCAGCGCCCACACGAACAGGTTCGCCAGCATCGGCCGGTCCGTCAGGATGCTCTGCGTCGGGTCCCCGCCCTCTTCCTTGCGGTAGACCAGATACAGATAACGGAAGAAGCCATAGAGCACGCACGGCACCGTCAGCAACAACCCGGTGGGGTGGCCCACCCGCCGCACCACTTCCTCGCTGGCCGCGTAGAGCGTATAGCTCACCAGCGCGGCGGACGCCAACACGCCGATCATCATGTCCAGGAATGGCACTGGGTATTCCGCCAGCACCTGCCGGTGGCCGTGCGCCCCCTCGTCCAGCAAGACCACCTCGTGCCGGCGCTTGCACAGGCCGATGAAGAGCGCGAGCAGCGTCGTGCAGATGAGCAGCCAGCTGCTCAGCGCGACCCCGATCACCACGGCCCCGCCGATCACGCGCAGCACGTAGCCGGCGGCGATCACGAACACGTCCAGAATGACAACGTGCTTCAGCCGGATCGAATAGGCCAGGTTCAGCACCCAGTAGATGCCCAAGACGGTGCCAAGGGACGGATTCAATCTCCAGCCGGCGCCAAGCGAGACGACCAGCAGCGCTGCCAGGGCCGCCTGCGCTTCCCATCCGGTCAGCGCGCCGGAGGCCAGCGGGCGCATCCGCTTCTGCGGATGCCGACGGTCCGACTCCCGGTCCCGCACATCGTTCAGCAAATAAATGGAGCTGCTCACCAGGCAGAACAGCGCCGCTGCGCTGACCCCCAAGCTCAACTGCGGCCACTCCAGCAAGTGCTGCGAAAACACCACGGGAGCCAGCACGAAGAGATTCTTGATCCACTGCGTCGGGCGCAACGCGGAGGCCAGCGCCCGCATCCGGCCCCAGCCTGCCGCGGCGCGGCCTCGCACCGGCGCCCGCGGTTCGGTCTCCAACACTGGATCCAGCATGGTCACGTCCGGCTCGCCCATTGGTGTCTCAGAATGGTCCTTTGAACCGCTGCTCGTAGGTGTAAAACGCCTCGCCGCTTAAGTCCATCTCCGGCACGCCAAGCAGCCGCTCCGTCGTCCGGATAATCGTCGCCGCCGAGGGATAAAACGCGTTTTCCAGCGGGCGCGTCGTTGGGCACGGCACGTGCGCGAATCCCAGCCGCGCCACCGGCCGCTTCAGCGCCTCAAAGCATCCTTCGCTGATGCGCGCAGCCAGCTCGGCGCTGAACCCGCAGAACACCCAGTCGTAATCCGCCACGATGGCGCGCCCGGTCTTGCGCACCGAGGCCAGGATCGGCTCCGCCCCCAGGGGGGCCACCGTGCGCACGTCCACCACTTCCAATTCGATGCCGCGTCGGCTCAACACGTCGGCGGCCTTCAACGCTTCCACCACCATCCATGACGTGGCCGCGACGGTCAGATCGCTCCCAGCGCGCCTAACGAGCGACTGTCCCAGCGGCGCCACGGCGGCCTCGTCCACCTCGCCCTCCACGTCATAGAGCCAGCGGTGCTCCAGCACGATCACGGGATTGTCGTCGCGGATGGCCGCCCGCAGCAGGCTGTAGCCATCCTGTGGCGAGGCCGGCATCACCACCTTCAACCCGGGAAAATGCGCAAAGACGCCGTGCAGCGATTTGCTGTGCTGCGCCGATTGCCCCCAGCCGCGGCCGATCACCGCGCGGATCACCAGCGGCACCGTCACCCGGCCGCCGCTCATGTAGCGCATCGTGGAAACCATGTTGACGATCTGGTTCATCGCCAGCAGCGCGAAGTCCGCGCGGATGTGCACGTGGACCGGCCGCAGCCCGGAAAGGGCGGCCCCCAGGGCCGCGCCCGTCATGGCTTCTTCGGACAGCGGCGTGCCGAAGCAGCGCCGCGGGCCGAAGCGCTCCACCAGCCCCGCTGTGCTGCCGTAAATCCGCTTGTGGTCCGGCACGTCCAGCCCGAAGACCAGGACGGACGGATCCGCGTCCATCTCGCGGGATAGCGCCAGTGCGACGGCCTGCCGGAACGTCATCGTGCTCACCGCGCGCGCCGGCGCGACCGGCCGGCCGGCGGCGGGCGACGCTGGCGGCTCCACCAGCACGTCTTGGTGCAATTCCTCCGGAGCGGGAAACGGCGCGGCCTGGGCGTTGCGCAGGCTCGCTTCCAGGCGAGCGTCCACGTCCGCTCGGATCTCCGTCAGCTCCGCCGGCGTCCATCCCTGCTCCGCCAACACCTGCTCCAGCCGATGCACCGGATCCCACGCCTTCAGCTCATCCGACGACGGGCGCGTCCGGTAGCCGGCCTCGAAATCTTCCCGCGGCCCCACGTGCTCGAGCAGCCGGAAATAGCGCGCGTGCAACACGGCCGGCTGCGGCTCTTCGCGCATGCGCTGTAGCAGACCGCGCGTCGCCGCGCTCACGTCCAGCACGTCTTCGCCGTGGCAGCTCGCTACATGGCAGCGGAATCCCTGCACCGCTTCCGGGATCGAACGGAACCCTTGCCGCTGCTCGGTGGGCGTATGGATGGCCAACCCATTGTCCTCGCAGACGAACAGCACCCGCAGCCGGCGCAGGCAGGCGAAGTTGAGGCTTTCCCAGAACACGCCTTCCTCGACCGC
The DNA here is from genome assembly GCA_023247215.1 of Candidatus Omnitrophota bacterium. Lineage (GTDB taxonomy): Bacteria > Omnitrophota > Gorgyraeia > Aquiviventales > Aquiviventaceae > JACPRA01. Next base: position 7,161 of record JAHFGX010000022.1, on the reverse strand, counting down.
CCCGTCGCCGAAAAAGACGGCCACCACGTCGTCCGTCCGCCCCTGGTACGCGTGGGCCAGCGCCGCGCCGACGGCGACGGGAATGGTCGTGCCTACGACCGCGGAGGTGGCCATCAGCCCGCGGGCCGGCGAGGCCAGATGCATCGAGCCGGCTTTGCCTTTGCCCGGCCCGGTCGCCCTGCCGTACAGCTCGCCGAAAAACCCGTCGCTGTCCCCGGTGACCGCCAGGTAGAGCGCATGGTTGCGGTACGTGCCAAACGTCTGGCTGCCGGCCGGCAGCGCGTGGCAGACCCCCACCGGGATCGCCTCCTGGCCGATGCCCAGATGCACGGGCGTCTTCATCTGATCGCTCGCGTACTCGCGGCGGATCAGCTCCTCGGCCCGGCGGGCCAGCAGGAGGGTGCGATAGAGCGCCTTAAGCTCCGCACGCGCCGAGACCGGCCCGGCCGCGCTGGCGGAGGGCTTACGCGAAGTACGCGGCGATGCTGTCGGCAAGGTACTGGATGTCGTCATCAGTCAGGTATTGGTGGACGCCCATGTGCAGCCCGGTGTGTCCGATCCGTTCCGAGACCGGAAATTGCCCTTCCCGGTAGCCCAAGAACGCAAACACCCGATGCTGCGTCGGCAGCGACCCGAACAGCGTCTTACACTGGATGCCCCGCGCTTCCAGGTGCTGGTAGAGCGGCTCGATGAATGCGGTAGGATCGCGCAGCACGATGGGAAACGCGTGCGGGCAAGTCACTTCGCCCGGCCCGTCCCGAAAAAAGATCAGTCGGTCCTCCAGCGGCTGGAGCAGTGCCCACAAGCGCTGCAGGTGGCGGCGCCGGACGGCGAAGGTCTGCTCAAATCCCGCCAGCCCTTCCAGGCCGATGGCCGCTTCCAACTCGTTCATCTTGGAGTTGTAGCCAACGCGGTCAAAGTGGAAATAGAGCTGCCCGCCCCGGCGCCCGTGGCTGCGGATCGAGCGGCACAACCCGGCCAGCTCCGCATCGTCCGTGACGATCATCCCGCCTTCCCCGCTGCAGACCATGTGGGCGGCGTAGAAGCTGAACAGCCCCATCGAACCGAAGGTACCCACCACCCGCCCGTTCAGCGTGGCCCCATGCGCCTCGCACGCGTCTTCCACCACCATCAGCTTGTGCCGCCGGGCGATGTCGAGGATCCGGTCCATCGCGCACGGTTTGCCCATGGTGTGCACCGCCTGGATCGCGCGCGTGCGCGGCGTGATGGCCGCCTCGATGAGGTCCGGGTTGATGTTGAGCGTTTCCAGCTCGACGTCCACGAACGCCGGCGTCAGGCCGGCGGCGGTGATGCAATTCGCCGACGCGACGAAGGAGAGCGCCGGCGTAATGACTTCATCGCCCCGCACGGCGCCGCGATCGAGCAAGCTGGTCATCGCCACGAGCCCGGCGTCCGTGCCGGAGCTGGTCGCCACCGCATGCCGGTAGCCGAACTTCGCGGCGAACACGGCCTCCAATTCCTGCACGTTGCGCCCCTCGGACACCCAGCTCCGGTCCAGGGCCTCCTGGAGCTTGCGGCGGGCCAGGTCGCCGACTTCAATGTGCCCGAAGGTGATACGGTAGGCCGGGGTCGTGATGGTGGATGAGCTGGACATGATTCCTCGTCAGGATGACGTCAGCGCGACCGTCAGGTTCTCCGACGTCGCCATGACACGATTCGCCCACGCGTAGCATTCCGGCGTGCCGATGTCCACCAGGCGCCCCGGGGCGCAAAAGACCCGGGCTTCCGCGCGGGTGAGCAACGATTCCAAGTTCCCTTCCAAACTGTAGGACCCGGTCGGCCACGACCGGACCCACGCATGTTGCAGGACGTAGACGCCGGCATTCACCCAGCCGTCCGTCACCACGGCCTCGGTCCGGAATCCGAGCACGCGCCCCTCCGGCCCCACGCGCCAAATTCCCTTGTTCACCGCTCCGCCTTCCAATTGCGACGCCGGCACCGCGATGACCGTGCAATCCAGGCCGCGACGCTGGTGCTCGGCCAGCACCGGCGCGATCGGCTGCGCCACCCAGGAATCTCCGTTGACCGCCACGAACACGCTAGAGCGCACCGCCTGCGCCGCATGGCGCAGTGCGCCCCCGGTGCCCAATGGCTCCGGCTCGACGATGACCTCCACGTCCGGCAGCGCGGGCGCGATAGCCGCGGCAAATGCTTGGAACTGCTCCGGGAGATACTGCGCCGCCAGCAGGAACCGGCGGAACCCTTCGGCATGCAATTGCAACAGCAGGTGCTGCAGGAAGGGGGCGTTGGCCACCGGCAGGAGCGGCTTGGGCGTCGCGTCGGTCAAGGCGCCCAGGCGCGTGCCCCGGCCGCCGCACAACACCACCACGTCCGTCTCGGCCGGCGACAACGCGCGGGGCAACGCCTCGCGCGCCGCCATGTCCAATCCGGGATGGCGCGCCTCCGCCGGGCTGATCTTCTTCAGGGCGCCGGGATGCGGCAGCGCGATGATCCGCTCTTCCGGCACGCCCAGGCGCGCCAACTCGCCGGCAATGTCCGTATTCACGCGCAAGGACGCGACGAGCACCCAATCGTATGAGCCGGCTGGAACATCGGCCATCCGCCGCACCGCCAAGCCCAGAAAAGACGCGGGCGCGGCCTCCACATTCGCCACGCCGGCCAGCTCCAGCCCCGCCTCGCGGATCGTCAAAAAGGCGATCTCCGTCAGCTCATCCGATCCGCACAGCAGAATGCGCCGCCGCCCGGAGCGCAGGAGCGCCGTCAACCGCTCCCGGAGGAAGTGACGCACGTCGCCGTAGAGCTGGACGGAATATTGGATGTATTCGTAGGTCAGGCGGGTTTTTTCCAGCAGGCCTTTGGGCGTGATCAAGTATTGGAGGCGGCTGCGCTTCGTGCCGGCGATCTTGATGCAGCCCTTCTTCGCCAGCCGCCGCAGCATCAGGTTGGTCAGGCCGAGCGCCACGCCGATGCGATTGGCCAGGTCCCGCTGCGTGATTTCCGGCGTCTTGGCCACTTCATCCAAGAGGTGCATCTGGCGGTAGTTGGCGGCATCCATGGCGGTGCCGCGGGGCGGGATGCGGGAGGCGCTTGGCATCCGGTTCACGCGGGAAACAAGCGTGGAAATCGGCGGCGCGTTGGCGTCATGTGTGGGGGATGTTCACACCGTGAACATGATTACTTTAAGCGATCTGCAGGCCATGTCAACAGAAAAATCACCGTGAAACGGCGGGGAGTGTTGCAGGAACCCGTTGCGCGTGTCCGGACGTCCTCGGCGCGCTCCGCGCCGGCGCATCCTGGCGAAACACGCCGGCCAACTGCGACGCCGTCACCGACGCTAACAGGATTAAATACGGCTCAAACGGCACACGGTGGCGATAGGCGGCTTCAAAAAACAGGTGCGGCAGCGACCGGGTCACCAGCACCACCAGGATGAGCCACCAGCCCAGCGCGCGGCTTCCCTGCCGGCCCGCCTGGAAGGCGGCCCAGGCCAGCCCGGCAAACGCCAGGCCGTACGCGTAGACCCACATCCCATAGGCGTAGATGCTGCCCCGCAGCAAAAAGACCGGATCAAAGGAGCCATAGCCCTGGTTCAGGAACACGGCGTTGAAATTGCCCCACAACCCTTCCGCGACTTTGGCCAGCACCAGCAGCGGCTGGGCTTGGAACAGCTTCCAAGCCGCCTCCGGGTCGTGCCAAGGGTTGAACCAGAGGTTCAAATTCGTGTTGGTGGTTTGCGAGATGAACCATTGAGCGCCCAGCCGCCCGTGGATGCCGCCGCCATTCCCGGCGACGAAGGGCACCATGACGGCCCAGAATCCGATGGAGAAGAGCGCGACTTGCGCGAGCGTTCGCGCCCAACCCAGGCGGCGGCGCATCCCCAGCCCCCACCAGGCCACGACGCCAGCCCACAACACCAGGTTGCCTTCCCGCGTCGCCGCGGCCCAGCCCAGCAGGGCGCCGATCCCAGGCACCCAGCGTCCTCGCCGGTCGGGGTGCTCCAGATACCAGAGGAGGCACCAGACGACGAGCAGGGTCCAAAACAGATCCAGAGCCTGATGGCCGATGGCGGCGGCGGCAAAGATCATGGGAAAATTGACGGCCGCGAAGACCGCAGCGATCCGGGCCGCCACCGGACCGGTCAGGCGTTTGGCCACAGCATACAGGAGCAGGCAGGTCAGCGCGCCGATGACCGATTGCGCCGCGCAGACGGCCAGGTAGTTCCGGCCCACCACCCAGTACACCAGCGCCAAAAATCGGACATAGCCAGGCGCAAACAACTGGAGGTGACTCCACGACGTCGTTCCACCGTGCACCAGCGCCCAGGCCAGCGCGTCATAGGCTGGACCGTCCGATCCCGTATTCAGAAAATCCGGCGTGGCCAGGATGCGCCTCGAATAAAACAGCCGCAACGCCAAGGCCGCCAGGAACACCCCAGAGAGAAACACGCGTTCTCGGCTTGCCCACGTCCTCGCAGCGACCGCCCAGGCCCGTACGCGCGGCAGGCGCCATGCCATCAGCAGCGCACCGCCGGTCACGGTCGCCAACGCAGCATGCGCCGGGGCCACGCGCCAGGACACCCCCCAGAACCATCCATAGGCGGCGGCCATCGGCGCGCCCAGGCAGCCAGCGAATGCTGGAGTGCGCCGCTGCAGCGCGCTCCACCCGAGCACGGCTATCCCCACTGCGAGCGTCGCCGTCCACACCGCCTGCCAATACCGCAGATACGCGCCGGCCAATTCCACCGGCGGTCCCGCGCGCAAATCCCACCCCAGCCGGGCCACCAGCACCAGTGCGTGGACGGCGAAGGCCGCCACCACGTCTGTTCCCCACGGATGGCGGATAGTGCGTTGCCGCCGGCGCCACACCGCGAACCCGAGGAGCGCGGCCCATGAACAGACCGGCAGAGGCAATCCCTCAGGCCGGGCCAACGGGATTGGCACGTGCAGCAGGCCGCCCCCGGCCCACCAGACTTCCGCAATCACGACGGCGGTTGCGGCTATTCCAACGGCCCCAAACCGGATTGCCCGTGCTACAGCGCTCATGCGGACCTCATCGCGTTGGCCAACGCTCGCACGACCTCTTCGATCTGCGATTCGCTCAGCTCTGGATAGATCGGCAAGGACAAACAGGTGTCGGCCGCCGCGCCGGCCCGAGGCCAGGCGCCGCGGTTCCAGGGCGCCAGCGCCGGCTGCGACGGCAGGATCGCCGGATAGTGTGCCGCGGTCGCAATGCCCTGCTTCGCCAGCTCCTGTTGGATGCGGGCCCGCTCCTTCAGCCGCACCGTGTAGAGATGATAGACGTGGTGATGGCCGGGCAGCTCGCCCGGCAGCTCGAGACGATCCGCCAGCCCGGCGCGGGTCAGCGCTTGCGTGTAGTGCCCCGCATGGCGGCGGCGCGCTTGGTTGCCCGCTTCGACGTGGCGCAGTTTGACCCGCAGGATCGCCGCCTGCAGCTCATCCAACCGGCTGTTCCGGCCGATCACCTGGTGGTCGTACCGGCCGCGGTCCCCATGGTGGCGCAGCAGGCGCAACCGCTTCGCCAGCGCGGCATCGCGGGTGACCACCATGCCGCCGTCGCCGTAGCCGCCGAGATTCTTCGTCGGATAGAAGCTGAAGCACCCGGCGTCGCCGAAGCTGCCCACCCGCTTGGAAACGATCTGGGCGCCGAAGGCCTGCGCGCAGTCTTCAATCACCTTCAGCCGGTGCTGTGCGGCGATGGCCAGCAGCTCCTCCATGCGGCAGGGGTGGCCATAGAGGTGCACCGGGAGGATGGCTTTCGTGCGGGAGGTCATCGCTGATGTCACGGCGGCCGGATCGAGCGTATAGGTGGCGAGGTCGATGTCCGCGAAAATCGGCGCCGCGCCGACGGCGACGATCGCTTCCGCCGTGGCGATGAAACCGAAGGCGGCGGTGATCACCTCGTCCCCCGGCCCGATCTCCAGCGCGCGCAGCGCCAGCTCCAGCGCGTCGGTCCCGGAGGCGACGCCGATGCCGTGCGCCGTCTGGCAGGCCGCCGCGATCTCCTGCTCCAGCGCATCCCCTTCCGGCCCCAAAATAAATTGTCCGCGATCCAACACGCGCTGGATCGCGGCGTCAATGTCCGCCTTTACGCGGCGGTACTCAGCCGGCAGATCGAGAAACGGTACGGGCATGATGTTGTGATTGAAACCACGCGACGGTCTGGCGCAATCCCTCCACGAACCCCACGGTCGGCTCCCATTGAAGGGCGCGGCGCGCCTGGGAGATGTCGGCCATCGTCCGCCGGACGTCGCCGGCGCGCGCGGGCCGGTGCAGCGGAGCCAGCTCGGTTCCGAGGAGTTGATCGAGCGCCTGCAGCAGGTCCAGGATCGAGTGGGTGTCTCCGCAGGCGATGTTGAAGACGCCCCCGCTCACGCCGGGCGCCACCGACGCGCGGATCGTGCCCGTCACGACGTTCTCGATGAACGTAAAATCCCGCGATTGCAACCCGTCGCCGTAGATCGGCGGGGGCTCGGCCTGCAGCAGGCAGGTGATGAGCTTCGGCACGACGACCGCGTACTCGTTATCCAGGCTCTGCCGCGGCCCGAAGACGTTGAAGTAGCGCAGGCTCACCGTCTCCAGCCCGAAGCTCCGGGAGAAGAGCTGGCAGAACTGTTCGCCGCACCACTTGGAGAGCGCGTAGGGCGAAATGGGCGCGGGAGGCTGTGCTTCCGTCAGGGGCAACCGCTGGCTGTTGCCGTAGACGGAGCTGGAGGAGGCCAACACCACCCGCCGGACTCCCGCCGCTTTCGCTTCTTCCAGCACCCGCACCGTGCCCAGCACGTTGACCTCGGTGTAGCCGGCCGGATCGGTCATGGATTTCGGCACGCTGCGCCACCCGGCTTCATGGATCACATACTCGATACCGCGCAGCGCCTGCTGCAGCGCCGGCCGATCCCGGATATCGCCCTCCACCAACTCGATTGAGGCGCGCACCGGCGCCAAGTTTTCCAGCCGCCCCGACGAGAGGTCATCCAACACGCGCACGGCATGGCCGTCGCGCACCAGCCGCTCCGCGATGTGCGAGCCGATGAATCCTGCGCCGCCGGTGACAAGATACCGCGCCATGCGGAGCTTACAACTTCACGACGCGTGAGGACCGGCTGGAGAGGAACCGGTACTGGTTGCGGGTGTCGAGGATCAACGAGGCGTGCTGGAGGAT
>JAHFGX010000021.1 GCA_023247215.1 Candidatus Omnitrophota bacterium | reverse complement strand
GCAGACGATCTTGGAATTTGTGAAGCGGAGCGAGAGCGTGCCGATGAGCGAGCTGTTGCAGCGCCGCTATGAACGCTTCAGGCGGGTCGGCGCCTATGCTTCCGAGCTTGCTCCGTCCTCCCCGCCCCCCGCCGTCCCGCCCGCTCCTGCCGCGTAAGAACCTACCCTCCGACCACGTCTGATAGCACGACGGACATTGGCCCAAGTAAAAAGCCGACAAGGAACCCACAACATAACACCCCCAGCAGAAATCCGTTCTCTTGGATGAGTACCCGAAGGTGAATACCCAATTTAGACATCGAATGCAAAATATGCGGGGTTATAACAGCAGACAAAGGTTCTTAGTCGTCGTCTTTACCTTTTCTGGAGAACATCCTGAACAAATTTTCCAGTTCAAGACCAAAGCGTTTCTTATGTCCAAGATGCTTGAGTTCAAGTTGGTCAAGTTCCGTGCTGTCCAGCCAGACACCCTGGCACTTTTCGCAGAAGTCAATCGTGATACTCGAATCCTCAGGGGCCTGCTTCCTTGTCATCGCGACTTGGCAGTGAGGACACTTGGCAACCTTCTGATCTGCCTCTCGCATGAGCGACTGGTCGATTTCAGGAGAATTGACGATGCTGATGTTCTCTGCGAGGTACTTTTTCAATTCGCCAGCATCGAACCACACCCCGTTACATACAAAGCACTGATCCAACGTCAGGTCTACGTTTACACCTTCTCCTTGAAGAACTGGTGAGCGATACAAGGTGTTGGTTCGTACCGTGATCTCGTTTAGCTTACCCACAGAACATTTGGGGCAGTCCATACCTTACCCTCCCATTTTGATCTATTGCTCAAACCACGTCTTTCTCACTCGGCAATAACGCCCTAGCCAGAGACTATATTATATACACCAAAATGTTGCTTCAGTGAAAATTGCTTTCACGCTTTTGGCCAACTTCTAAAATCCTGCCAGGTCGACCTCACCCCAGATTTGCTGCATACCTACCCAAATGAAATGCCGGGGGAGGCTGAATGCCCTCGCATTCGGTGCAGCAGTCACAGTCAGTGTGACTGCGGAATGCTGAACGTGCGGGCGGTCGGCCATTCCGCGTCCACCCTGATGATGGCCGCTGCAAGAATCGAACTCTCATGACCTTTCGATCATCCCGCATTCATCTGACCATGCTGGAGTGGCAGGCGAGAATTAGAAACGAAAAACTGCCGGGGGAGAGAATCGAACTCTCATGACCTTTCGATCACGGGTTTTTGAGACCCGCGCGTCTGCCTATTCCGCCACCCCGGCGTCAAAACGGTCGTTCGTGTATCGGGGATCGTCGTTCGATCCACCAATCACGAACGACGAATCACGTTTTCTTTTCAAGGAAGGGTTTGATCAGGTCAATCGGGATCGGAAAGATCGTCGTGGAATTCTTGTCCGACGTCGCGATCTCGGCCAGCGTCTGCAAGTAGCGCATCTGCAGGGCCATGGGATGCTCGCCCATCAGCTTGGCGGCGTCCACCAACTTCTGCGCGGCCTGGAACTCCGCTTCCGCCCCGATGACCTTGGCCCGGCGCACCCGTTCGGCCTCGGCCTGGCGGGCCATCGCGCGGCGAATCTCCTCCGGCAAGTCCACCTGCTTGATCTCCACCGCCGAGACCTTGACGCCCCACGGGTCCGTCTGTTTATCAATGATCGTCTGAAGCCGCTGGTTGAGCTCGTCGCGGTGGATGAGGAGCTCGTCCAGCTCCACCTGGCCCAGGACGCTGCGCAGGCTGGTCTGCGCCATTTGAGAGGTGGCGAAGAGGTAGTCCTCGACCTGGACGATGGCCTTATTCGGCTCGATGACGCGGAAGTAGACCACGGCGTTGACCTTCATCGAGACGTTGTCCTTGGTGATCACGTCCTGCGGGGGCACGTCGAGGGTGATGGTGCGCAGGCTGATGCGCAGCATGCTCTGCGGAGGCCAGAAGACGAGGAACAGCCCCGGCCCCTTGGCGTCGCCGCGCAGCCGCCCGAAAGTCAGGATGACGGCGCGCTCCCACTCGTTGATGATGCGCACGCAGCTGATCAGGTAGAGCACGCCGAGGAACACCACGCCGGGAAGCGAGAAAAACAGTGCCGCCATGTCAGATCTCCTTGTGTGTCACAGGTGCTGGTGCAACGCGCAACGTGAGCCCCTCAATTCCGATGATGGTGACCGGATCGCCTTTGCGCACCGGGCCCGTGGCCTGGGCGCTCCACAGCTCCCCCTGAAGGAACACCTGGCCCGACGGGGAGAGGTCGGTTGCCGCGATCGCCTGCGCGCCGATCAGCGTCTGGGCGCCGGTGGCGGCCGGCTGGCGCTGAGCCCGCACGACGAGTTTAAGCAGGAACAGGATGATGGCAGAAATTCCCAGCACGACCGGCAACACGATCTTCAGCGACACCGCCAACCCCTGAGCCGGGTCGAACAGGATGAGGCTCCCCAAGGTCAGCGACACCGCTCCGCCGGCGGCCAGCAGGCCGAAGCCCGGCACCTTTACTTCGGCGATCAGCAACGCCAGCCCGAGGCCCATCAGCCCAAGGCCGGCGTAGTTGACCGGCAGGGCCTGGAACGCGTACAGCGCCAGCAACAGGCAGATGGCTCCGGCGATGCCCGGGAAGCCGACGCCCGGATGCGTGAACTCAAAGATCAATCCCAAGGTGCCCAGCAGCATCAGCAGGTAGGCGATGTTCGGGTTGGTGATGACCGCGAGAAACTGCTGCCTCGGCGTCATGGGCAGGCGCACCACCTGTGCGCCGGCCGTGGCTAGCGTCCGCGTGCCGCCGCCGAGCTCCACCGGCCAGCCGTCCAGCTTCGCCAGTAACTCGTCAAGGTTGTTGGCCTGCATGTCCACGATGCCCTGTCGAATGGCGTCATCCTGCGTGATCGAGAAGCTCTTGGTGACGGCATCCTTGGCCCAGGCTTCATTGCGGTGGCGGGCGCGGGCGATGGCCGTGATCCACGCCACGGTGTCGTTCAGGATTTTGTCCGCCATGGGATTGTTCTCGTCGCTGCCGCCGCTCATCACCGGATGCGCCGCCCCGATGTTGGTGGAAGGGGCCATGGCGGCGATGTGCGCCGCCATCGTGATGAAGACGCCCGCCGATCCAGCCCGCGCTCCCGACGGCGCGATGTAGACCACGACCGGCACCGTGGCGTTCATGAGGCGCTTGACGATGGCGCGGGTGGACTCCAGCAAGCCCCCCGGGGTGTCCAGCACGAGCACCAGGCATTCCGCGTGCTCGCGCTCGGCCCGGTCCAGCGACTGGGTGATGTATTGCTGGGTGACCGGGCTGATGATCTGGTTGTCCAGCTCGATGACGTGGATCTCCGCCGCATGAACGACCTGAGGGGCCGCCACGAGGAAGAGAAGCGCGCTGAGGGTGCCGAGCTGCTTGAACATTCAGGGGCCGAAAGAACGTGGAGCAGAGGGGGATCGAACCCCTGACCTCTTGCATGCCATGCAAGCGCTCTCCCAGCTGAGCTACTGCCCCATGGGTTCCGGAAGCCAACTACGATAGCATGGCGTCGTCGGAGAGTCAACGCGACGTCCGTCGTCGCGTTGACCCTCGGAAGATGCGCGTGTTACAATGCGGGCTCAATGCGCGTGGGAGTGCATGTCTCGATTGCCGGTGGCTTGCCGGTTGCCTTGGAACGGGCCAAGCGCTTGTCCTGCAGTACGATGCAGATTTTCAGCCGCAGCCCGCGCGGCGGCCCGGCCCCGGCGCTCTCCGACGCCGATGTGCAAGCGTTCCGGTCCGGGCGGCAGGCGGCGGACATCCAGCCGCTCGTCGTGCACGCGCCCTACATCATCAATCTGGCCTCCCCGGAGGCGCGCATGCACAGCCAGTCCGTCCGGCTCTACCGCGAAGACTATGCCCGCTGTGAGCGCATCGGCGCGCAGTACCTGGTCACCCACGTCGGCAGCCACCGGGGCTCCGGGGAAGAGGCCGGCATCGCGCGGGTGGCGGAGGCGCTGAACGAAACTCTGGCGGGTTCGGAGGCAGGCCGAGTGATGATCCTGCTGGAAAACACCGCTGGCTCCGGGCAGGGGCTGGGCGAGCGGTTCGAGCACCTGGCGGCGATGCGGGCCGGCGTCACACAGCCGAAACGGGTCGGCGTCTGCCTCGACACGGCGCACACCTTCGCTGCCGGTTATGCGATCCACACCGCAGATGGGTTGGAGGAGACGGTGAAGGCATTTGATCGGATCGTGGGGTTGGAGCACTTGAAGGTGATCCACCTGAACGATTCCAAGGTGGACTTTGACAGCCGGGTGGACCGCCACTGGCATATCGGGGAGGGCAAGATCGGCCTTGAGGCGATGCGCCGGATCGTGAACCACCCGAAGCTGCGGGATCTGCCTTTCATTCTCGAAACGCCCAAGGACACCGACGAGGACGACCCTCGCAACTTGGCCACGGTCCGCGGATTTCGCACGACCGAACAAAGGAATACCACGCATGCCCGAACCCGTTGAAGTGTCCGTCAGCCCAACACCCAACCCGCATGCGATGAAGTTCACGCTCAACCGCGCCGTCGCCACGAAGGGCGAGACCTATCGCGGCGATCCCGCGGCGGTGCCAGCATCCTGGGCCAAGGCGCTGCTCTCCATCCCCGGCATCGTCGGCGTCTACGGCGTGAACAACTTCATCTCCGCCAACAAGACGCCGGAGTCCGACTGGAACGTCATTCTTCCCCAGATCGAATCCGCCCTCCGGAAGGCATTCGAGTAACTCACTCCCTCGATTTTTGTGAATCCATGAGCGCACGGTATCCGTTTGCTGAGGTGGAACCCAAGTGGCAGCGGGCCTGGGAGGAGCAAAAGCTCTTCCGGGCCGTGGACGGCGACGCCAAGCGGAAAAAACTTTACGTGCTGGACATGTTCCCGTACCCGTCGGGGGCGGGGCTGCACGTGGGGCATCCGGAGGGCTACACGGCGACGGACATCTACTGCCGCTTCAAGCGCATGCAGGGCTACAACGTGCTGCACCCGATGGGCTGGGACGCCTTCGGCCTGCCCGCCGAGCAATACGCCATCGAGACCGGCACGCATCCCTCCGTGACCACCCGCAAGAACATCGAAACCTTCACGCGGCAGATCAAGCGCTTCGGATTTTCCTACGACTGGGACCGCGAGGTGGACACCACCGACCCCGGCTACGTGAAATGGACGCAGTGGATTTTCCTCAAGCTCTACGAGCGGGGCCTGGCCTACACCGCGGAGGCGCCGGTGTGGTGGTGCCCGCAGTGCGGCACGGTCTTGGCGAATGAGGAAGTGGTGGACGGCACGTGCGAGCGCAAGGGCCATCCTGTCGAGCGGCGGCCGATGCGCCAATGGATGCTGAGGATCACCGCCTACGCCGACCGGCTGCTGAAGGACTTAGATGCGCTCAACTGGCCGGAGCACATTAAAGAGCAGCAGCGCAACTGGATCGGCCGCAGCGAGGGGGCGAACGTCTGGTTTGCCCTGAACGGGCAGCCTGCGGTGCCGGAGGCTGCGGTGGACGGCCAGCGTGTGCGCCGGCGGGACGGAGCGACGGAGCTCAAGGTGTTCACTACCCGTCCCGACACGCTCTTCGGCGCGACCTACCTGGTGCTCTCTCCCGAGCATCCGCTGGTGCCGGCGATCACCGCTCCGACGCAGCGCGAGGTGGTGGAAGCGTATCGCCGGGACGCGGCCCGCAAGAGCGAGCTAGAGCGCACCGAGCTGGCCAAGACCAAGACCGGCGTGTTCACCGGGGCTTCGGCGGTCAACCCGGTGAACCGCGAGCGCATTCCCATCTGGGTGGCGGACTATGTGTTGGCCAGCTACGGCACCGGGGCGATCATGGCCGTGCCGGCGCACGACCAGCGGGATTTGGAGTTCGCGCGGCAATACGGCGTGCCGGTGCGGGTGGTGATCGTGCCGGAAGGGCAGGCGCTCGACGCTGACACCATGACCGACGCCTATACCGAGCCGGGGCGGATGCACGACTCCGGCCCGTTCACCGGCCTGCCGAGCGCCGAGGCGAAGGGCAAGATCATCGAATGGCTGGTGGCGCGCGGGGCGGGGGAGCGGGCCATCAACTACAAGCTGCGCGACTGGCTCTTCTCGCGCCAGCGCTACTGGGGCGAGCCGATCCCGATTGTGCATTGCCGCGCCTGCGGCCCGGTGCCGCTGCCGGAGTCCTCGCTGCCGCTGCTGCTGCCGGAGATGACCGACTTCAAACCGACCGGCACCGGCGAGCCGCCGCTGGCGAAAGCCTTAGCTTGGGTGAAGACAACGTGCCCGAAATGCAATGGGCCTGCCGAACGCGAGACCAACACGATGCCGCAATGGGCGGGTTCCTGCTGGTACTACCTGCGCTATCTCGATCCGCGCAACGAGCGGCAGGCCTGGGACCCGGCCAAAGAGCGCTACTGGATGTCAATTGATTTATATGTCGGCGGGGCGGAGCATGCGGTGCTGCACCTGCTCTACTCGCGCTTCTGGCACAAGGTGCTCTATGACGCGAAGCTCGTCTCAACACCGGAGCCGTTCCAGCGGCTGATCAACCAAGGACTCATCCTCGGCGAGGACGGCGAAAAGATGTCCAAGTCACGCGGCAACGTGGTCAATCCGGACGACGTGATCCGCGAGCACGGAGCGGATGCCTTCCGCTTGTACGAAATGTTCATGGGCCCGCTGGAAGCGGTCAAGCCGTGGAGCATGAAGGGCATCGAAGGGGTGGAGCGGTTCTTGCAGCGGCTGTGGCGCCTCGTCGTGACGGACGAAGGCGCGCTGAGCCCGGCGGTCCACTCGGCATCGGCCACAGGCGAATTGAAGACCGCGCTGCACCGGACGATCAAGGAAGTGACCGAGGATTTCGAGGCGCTGCGGTTCAACACGGCGATCTCGCACTTGATGGTGTTCGTGAACCGCCTGACGGGTGAATCCGTCGTGCCGCGCGAGGCCGTGGAGCGCCTGATCCTCCTGGTTTCACCGCTGGCGCCGCACATGGCTGAGGAATTGTGGCAGCGGCTGGGGCACGCGAAGAGCCTGGCCTACGAGTCGTGGCCGGCGCATGACCCGCGCGTGCTGGAGCAGCACGAGATCGTGTGGGTCGTGCAGGTGAACGGCAAAGTGCGCGCGCGGATCACGCTGCCCGCCGGGATGGATGACGCGAAGCTGAAAGAGGTTGTCCTCTCCGACGAGCAGGTCACGCGGCACGTGGGGGCGGGCGCGGTCAAACAGGTGATCATCGTCCCGAATAAGCTGGTGAACATTGTGGCGTGAGATGGTGTGGCTCAGTGAACGGGAGCGGGTGACGCTGGCGGTCTTAGGGGCATTGGCGCTCGCCGGCTTCGGCGCGCGGGCGTGGCAGCAGCAGCGGACGCCCATCCGGGCCGTGCCCGGTCCCACCCCACCGTATGCCCAATGGGATGCGGTCGTGCGGGAGGCCGCGGAAGTGCATCTCAATCGGGCGACGGCGGACGAGTTGGAGCGATTGCCCGGGGTGGGGCCGGCGCTGGCGGAACGCATCATTGCGTATCGAGGGCAGCACGGTCGGTTTGGCAATGTGGAGGAGCTGCAGCAGGTGCCGGGCATCGGCCCGAAGACCATCGAAGCGCTCCGCAGGTATCTCAGCATCGAGTGAGCGTGGCAGAGCCGGAGAGGATGTGATGGGAAACCTTGGATTCTCGGAGTTGCTGGTCATTTTGGTGATTGCGCTGCTGATCTTGGGTCCGAAGCGCCTACCGGATCTGGCCCGGTCGTTGGGCGAGGCGGTGCGAGCGTTCCGCGCGGCCATGGGCGGCGAGGAGCGGGACACGAAGCCGGATGGAAAGGACCATGACCGAATCGGGACGCCCCCAGCCGCGTAAGCCGGCCTCGCTGGCGGTGCGGGCTGCGCTGCTTCTCCTGCTGGCCCTGGGCGCGCGCTTCGGCGCGCTGCGCGGCCTTGATACCGCGTGCGCGGGGTGGGTTGCACCGCTGCGCAGCGCAGCCTGGGACCGCGCGGCGCGCGTCGCGACGCGTTTCGGCGGCTCGGTCGTGACGCTGGCTGCGCTGCTTGGATTGGCACTGCTGACATGGAAGCGGGCTGGGCAGCGGGCCGCGGTCTGGCTCGTGGCGGCATTCACCGTGGGAGGCGGCCTGGAAATGGTGCTGCGGTGGCTCGTGGCGCAGTGGCGTCCCGATCTGCTGATCCTTCCGACGGCCGCGACTCCCTGGCTCTCGCGGCTGAAGCTGGCCGGGTTTCCCAGCGGGCATGCGTACCGGTCAGCGTTGGTGTTCGGCTACGCGGCGCGGGAGTGGCCGCCAGGGCGCGCCCGGGTGTTCGCGCGGGCCCTCTGCCTCCTGGTCATCATCGTCGTGGGAATCACGAGAGTCTATTTGAACCGGCATTGGGCCTCGGACGTGGTGGGCGGGTGGCTGGTCGCGCAGGTGGCGCTGGCCCTCACCAAGTGTCAGACACTTTTTCCAAAAGTGTCTGACACTTGTGAGGCGAAGGCATGACGCGGACCTTCGTGCTGAACTACAGCGGGGAGCTCCCGAAGGCGCTGAACCTGGAGCGCGACCTCAACGAGCCGCAGCGCGCCGCCGTCGTGTGCGGCGCCGGGCCGAAGCTCGTGATCGCCGGGGCCGGCTCCGGCAAGACGCGCACCATCACCTACCGGGTGGCCTACTTGATGGCGACCGGCACGCCGCCCTCGGCGATCATGCTCGCGACGTTCACCAACAAGGCGGCGCGCGAAATGCTCAGCCGGGTGGAGGCGCTGACCGGCACGACCGTCGGGCACGTCTGGGGCGGGACATTCCACGCCATCGGCAACCGGATCCTGCGCCAGTACGCCAAGCTGCTCAATCTGGCGCAGAACTATTCCATCCTCGACGAGGAAGACCAGCGGGACGTGATGAAGGTGTGCGTCGGAGACGCCAAGCTGCCCACGGAGGAGAAGCGGTTTCCCGCGGCGTCCCTCCTCTTGGACATGGTGAGCTTCGCCTTCAACACGCAGCAGCCGCTCGAGACGGTGCTGGAGCGGCGCTACCCCCATTTCTTGGAATGGCTGGAGCCGATCCGCGCCATCGAGCAGCGCTATGCCGCCAAGAAGCGCCAGGCCAACGCGATGGATTACGACGACCTGCTGCGGTTCTGGTGGGTGCTGCTGAAGGAGCAGCCGGAAGTGGCGCAGCGGCTGGGCGCGCAGTTCCGCTGGATCCTCGTGGACGAATACCAGGACACCAACACCATCCAGGCGGACATCGTCGAGCGGCTGGCCGAGCACAACGGGCGCAACCTGATGGTCGTCGGCGATGACAGTCAGAGCATCTACCAATTCAGGGGCGCCAATTACGATAATATCCTGCGCTTTCCAGAGCGGAATCCAGGGACGGAAATCTTCAAGTTGGAGATCAACTACCGCTCCACGCCGGAGATCCTCGCCTTCACGAATGCCAGCATCCACCACAACGTGCGCCAGCATGAAAAGACGCTGACCGCCACCCGCGAGGCGCACCTGCTGCCGGTGGTGATCCCGGTGAATGACGTGTACCAGGAGGCGGCCTTCGTGGCGCAGCGGCTGCTGCAGTTGCGCGACGAGGGGGTGGAGCTGTCGGAGATGGCGGTGTTGTACCGCGCGCACGCGCACTCGGTGATCCTGCAGGCGGAGCTGGTGCGCCGGAACATCCCCTACGAGATCCGCTCCGGCGTCCGGTTCTTCGAGCAGGCGCACGTCAAGGACGTGGTGGCGCACCTAAAGGTGCTGCACAACCCCTTGGATGAAGTCGCCTGGCGCCGCTTACTGCTGATGCTGCCGCGCATCGGCACGGTGACGGCGGCCCGGATCTGGGAGACGATCGCCCGCGCCGGCGATCCGCTGGAACGCGCCGTCAAAGAGGACGTGCTCGCCCAGTTGCCCGCCGCGGCCCGGCCGTTCTTCAAGCGGTTCCAGCACGACCTGCGGGCATTGCGGCGCTGCGCCGAGCAGGACCCGCCGGGCGTGCTGGTGCAGGCGGTGCTGGAGACCGGCTATGCCGAGTTCCTTCGCGCGAAATATGACACCTTCCAATCGCGGCTGGAAGATATCCAGCAGCTCGCGGTGTTCGCGCGCTCCTACCGCAACCTGGAAGGGTTGCTCTCCGAGCTGATTTTGCTGGGGGAGCTCTACGGGCAGGACGTGGCGGCCGGCCCCGGCGCGGACCGGGAGCGGCTCGTCCTCAGCTCCGTCCACCAGGCGAAGGGATTGGAGTGGCGGGTGGTGTTCGTGATGCGGATGTCCGACGGGGATTTCCCGTCGAGCATGGCGCTGCGGGAGACGGAGGGGGAAGAGGAGGAGCGCCGCATCTTCTACGTGGCGACCACCCGCGCGAAAGATGAGCTGTATCTCCTGCACCCGCTGATTGACACCGGCACCCGCAGCGCCGGCGGCCTGCTGCTGCAGCCCTCCCGTTTTCTGCGGGAGATCCCGTTTACCCTGTATGAGCAGGGGGCCGTGGAGGAGTCGCGGCAGTTCTTTTCCGATTGATGCAAGAGCAACGGCAATTCGTCCGGTTGGATACGCGGCTGAACATCACCTATCAGGTGGCCTCGGGGGCGGCCGTGTCGTCCGTGACGAAAGACATCGGCGGCGGCGGCATCTGCGTCTTTCTGAACGAGGTCTTGCAGCCCGGCACCTCCCTGCGGATTGAGATCCAGGTGCTCGACCGGCCCAAGCCGATTGCGTTTCTCGGCGAGGTGGCCTGGTGTGATTCCTATGAAGTGATCGGCCGGGGGCAGCGCGAGCGCTCCATTGAGGCCGGCGTGAAGTTCATGCAGATTGATCCGCAGGACCGGCAGACGATCCTGCAGCATGTGATTCTTGGCCTGCAAGCCCCTTCACAGTAGTTCCCCGCGATCGTCCGCGCGACCCGTCCTTGCAGCGCCCTGACGGAGTATGACCGATGTCACTTCCTCCATTCGCGTGGCCGGCGATCGCGCTCCTCGCCGGCGTCCTAGTCGGGGACCATCTCAGCGGCCCGGTCTGGCTGCCACTTTTCCTCGGGGCGGTGTGCGCCGTTCTGGCCATCGCGCCTGCCGGCCGCCGGGCGGCCCGGTTTCGCGATGCCTGCGGCGCGGTCGCCCTCGTGGGGTTGTGGCTGTGCGTGGGCATCGTCCGGATGGCCGTCTGGAATCATCAGCCGACGGAGCACCTCTCCCGGTGGGTGACCGACGGCGGCGAGCGGGCGCTAGTCCACGGAATCGTCGTGGCGGACCCGACGGAGCGGTTCACCGCGAGGGCGCCGATGGAGGCGGGAGCAGACGCTGCCGAGCCGGGCGCGCCGGACCGCCAAGTGTGCGTGGTGGCCGTGCGGCATGTTCGGCGGGTGGACGGCTGGCAGCCGGCCGCCGGGCAGGTTCGGGCGCAGCTCGACGCGCCGCGCCTGCGGCTGCGCTACGGCGATGAGGTCGTCTTGGAAGGCCGGCTCGCCGCGGTCCCAAGCCCGGGCAACCCCGGCCAGTACGATTGGCGGGCCGCGCTGGCCCGGCAGCGGATCCCTGCCCTGTTGGCGGTCCGGCCCGCCGACGGCGTCGTGCGCCTGCGCGCCGGCCGGGGGCAGTGGTGGCTGGCGGCGCTGTTTGCATTCCGCGACCGGCTGCTGCGCGTGTGCCGCCAGCGGTTCCGGACGCGGCACGGCGGGCTCTTGGCCTCGATGCTCTGGGGAGAACGGGCGGCGCTGGACGCCTCGCTCAACGCCGCGTTCGTCGAAACCGGGACCGTCCACCTGCTGGTCATCAGCGGGTTCAACGTGGGCCTGATCGTCTGGCTGTTGGAGTGGGGCGGGCGGCTCCTGGGGTGCTCGTTGCCGTGGCGGGTGGCGGCCTCCGCGGCAGGGCTGGGCGCGTACTGGGTTCTCACCGGCATGGCCCCGCCGGTGAGCCGCGCGGCCGTGATGGCCGCGCTGGTGCTGATCGCGCGCCTGGGCGACCGCGTGGTGAACTGGGCGAACTGTTTGGCGATGGCGGCCGTGGCGATCGTGCTGGCCGCGCCGACCCAGGTGTTCGACGCCAGCTGCCAGCTCTCCTTCGGCGCCGTCGCCAGCTTGTTGGCGTTCGGCCCGGGCGTGACGGACTGGTGGGAGCGCGCGCTGCCGATCCCGGCCGGCCCGGCCCGCCGGTACGTCGCGCTGGGCCTGGGCGCGACCTGCGCCGTGTGGATCGGGTTGTGGCCGCTGCTGGCGTGGTATTTCCATCGCGTCACACCGGTCTCGCTGTTGGCCAACTTGGTGATGGTGCCGCTGATCAGCTTGGTGGTGGGGATCGGCACGCCGGCCCTCACGCTGGGGGCGCTCGCCTCGTGGGCCATGCCTCGCGTTGTCGTCGAGGTCGTGTCCGGCCTGCTGGAGCTCACGGTCTGGTGCGTCGAGTGGGCGCACCGCGTGCCGTGGGGCAGTTGGCTCATCGGGCGCCCGTCGCTGATCGCCGTGCTGGGGTATGGCGGCCTCCTGCTGCTGTCGCGGTGGCGCCGGCGGTGGCGGCTCACCTCCGGCATGGTGTTGGCCTGCTGGCTGGCCGGCCTCAACGTGTGGCTCTGGTCCGCGGTCGCGCGGGACGCCTGGCCGTCGAGCTGGCTGGAGCTGACCGTGCTGGACGTCGGGCACGGTGACAGCCTGGTAATCCGCACGCCCGACCGCCACACCGTCGTCGTGGATGCGGGGACGGTGGAGGCCGGCCGGAACGTCGTCGTGCCGTTTTTCCTGGCGCGCGGCTGGACGACGGTGGATGCGCTGATCCTGACCCATCCGGACGGCGACCACGTCGGCGGCGCCCTGCCGATCTTCGATGCGCTGCGAGTGAGGCGGGTCCTGACGAACGGGTTCGCGCCGGACACGGAGCTGAGCCGCCGGGTCTTGCAGGCGGCGCGCGCGCAGGGCATCCCGCTGGACATCATGGCCGCCGGCATGCAGTTGACGGGCGCGGGCCGAACTGAGATGATCGTCCTCCATCCGCCGCGCGGCGGCATCCCCGGCAGCCCGCTGTCCTCGAATGACAACTCGGTCGTGATGCGCGTGGCGCAGGGGCGGGACCGGCTGCTGCTGTGCGGCGATGTGGAAACGCGCGGCGTGCCGTGGCTGCTGCGATGGAAAGCCAGCCTCGCCGCGTCGGTGCTGAAGGTGCCGCACCACGGCAGCGCGCTGGGCGCGGAGGAGCGGGTGTTTCTCGGGCAGGTGCGGCCGACGGTCGCCGTGATCAGCGTCGGGCGGCTGCACCATCTGCCGTCGGAGATCGTCTTGCAGGACCTGCGCGACGCCGGCGCGGCCACGGTGCTGACGCGCGACGCCGGGGCCGTGACGATCCGGACGGATGGCGCGCATCTGCGGATGGCCGGCTATCGGCACGGCGACATCGTGAGGGAATAAGAGGGCATCATGGGGCGGTTGGAGTTCGGGCTCGGGTTGTTCATCGGATCGCTGAGCCTGGGATGGTGGCTGGGACGGCGCGGCGTGCTCACGGAAACCCGGGCCAACCGGCTGATCCATACGGTGACGGTCCGCCTCTCGCCGGTGGTGGTCGGCTTGTCCTTCTGGCGCTTGGAATTTTCCGGATGGGCGCCCTGGCTGGTGCCGCTCGCGGGGGTGGCGCTCGCGCTCTCGACGCTGCTGCCGGCGTGGTGGTATGCCCGCTTGGCGCGCCTTAATGACCCGCAAACCGGCAGCTTCCTGACCTGCGCCGTGTTTTCCAACGTGGGGTTCTTGGGCGCGTTGGTGGCGTTTGCCGTCGCGGGCGAAGCCGGCTACGGCATGTCCACATTGTTCCTGCTGCTGTTCAGCCCCTGTTTTTACGCGGTGGGGTTTGCGCTGGCCCGGCGGTTTGGCCGGGTGTCGCACGAGCGCTCTTCCGGCGCCTGGTACACCGACGAGCTCCGGCTGTACCCGCTGGCCGGCCTGGCCGTCGGGGTGGCGCTGAGCCTGGCGCACGTGCCCCGGCCGGCCGTCTGCGAATGGCTCAACCAGGCCTTGATCCCCGTGGTCACGGCGCTGATGCTGATCAGCCTGGGCTCGCATATCCGGGTGGTGCCGCTCTCGCGGCAGGAACAGCAGGCGGCGGCCGTGATGTGCGCGATCAAGTTTTGGTACACCCCGCTCGTCGGATGGGGGCTGGTCCGGCTCCTGGGGCTGACGGGGCTCTCCCGGTTCACGGTGGAGCTGCAGTCGGCCATGCCGGTGGCGGTCTCGCCGCTGATGCTGCCGATGATGTTCGGGTTGAACCGGCGGATGACGAACGCCCTCTGGGTGGTGACCAACACCGCCGCGCTGGCGTGGTTGTGGATCTACTTGCCGCTGATCCGCCACGGCCTGCCGTAGCGGGGATTTTGACTTTGGGGGGGAGTTTTGGTATCGTGAAGGCCATGTCGCTCCGTCGCTGCGCTATCCCGTTGCTGGTTCTGGCTCTCGCCGGCATTGCGCCCGCTTCCCGCGCGGAAGCCGCCTGGATGTGGTCGCCCAACACCGGCTGGGTGGGCCCCTCCGGCGCGGTGAAGGACACGCCGCACGAGCAGCTCGCCTACGCCCAATCCCTGTTCGATCAGCACGACGACAAACGCGCCAAGGTGGAATTCCAGAAGCTCCTGAAGCATTACAAAGATTCCACCGAAGCGCCGCTGGCCCAGTATTTCCTGGGGCGGTGCGAAGAAGCCGAGGGCGACGGCTACGCCGCGTTTCTGGCCTACCGTAAGACGATCCAGGTCTATCCGTCCACGGCGCAGTTCGAGGAGGTCCTGGGGCGGATGTACGACCTAGGCAACCAGTTCCTCGGCGGGAAGAAGCGCCGGGTGCTGGGAGCGGCTCTCGTGCCGGCGCGCGACAAAGCGGCGGAGATCTTTCAGGCCATCGTCGAGGACGGCCCGTTCACCCAGTACGGGGAGCTGGGCCAGTACAAGCTGGGGATCACCTATTTGTCCCTGGGCGAATATGAGCAGGCGGTGAGCGCGTTCGAGCAGCTGATTGACCGGTACCCCAAGTCGCCGCTCGTGGATGATGCGCGGTTTCAATTGGCGCAAGCCAGCCTGCGCGGCACGTTCAGGCCCGGCTACGATCAGCATCCCACCGACCAGGCCCTGGGAGAGCTGGAGACGTTCGTGCAGGAGTATCCCAGCAGCGAGCTCTCGCCGGAGGCGCTGGAACGGTTGAAGGTCCTGCAGGAGCAGCGCGCCGAGCACGAGTTCGGGGTCGCCCAGTTCTATGAGCGCCAGCATCAATCGGCCTCGGCCCGTCTCTACTACCAGGGCATCGTGGAGCAATACCCGCAGACGTCGTGGGCGCCGAAAGCCGCGGCGCAGCTCCAGGCGCTTCCGCAATGAGCCGGCGGCGGGGCTGGTCTGGCGGCGTGGCGGTGGCGTGCTGCGTGCTGATGGCCGGCTGCGGCTACAGCACGCGCCCAGGGTTGCCCAGCAATTTTCGCACCGTCTACATCAAACCGTTGCTCAATAAAATTGATCTGACGGAACTCGGGAACGACTACCAGCACTTTCCCATCTACCGCCCCGGCATGGAAACCACGCTCACGTCGGCCATCGTGAGCCGGTTTCAGTTTACCGGCCTCCTGCGGCCTTCCAGCCCCGGCCAGGCGGATACCCGGATCGAAGGCGAGCTCATGGAATTCCGGCGGGATCCCCTGCGGTTTAATGCCTCCCAACAAGTCGAGGAGTGGCGCTTGAATGTCGTGGCCAATGTGCGCTTCTACGACCAGCGGAACAACGCGCTGATCTGGGAAGAGGAGCGGATGACCGGCGATACGACGTACTTCGCGCTTGGGACGAAAACGGAGGGAGAAAGCGCGGCCCTGGACCGGGCCATCCAGGATTTTGCGCGGCGCGTCGTCGAGCGGTCCGTCGAGAACTGGTAGCCCCGAGCCGGCTTCCCGCCGCGCGAGGTTGACCCGATGGCTCAGGGCGGCGTCTATCTGCTGATCGGCCCGGATCGCGTGCGCAAGCTCGAGCGGGTGGACGCGCTGGCCCACGCGCTCGGCGTGGATTGGCTGGACCGGCACCACCTAGAGGCCGCCACCGTGTCGCCCCGCGAGCTGGCGCTGCTCCTGCGCGTGCTCCCCGCCGCCAGCCCGCTGCGGCTGATCGTCCTCGAGGATGCCGCCCGGCTTCCGGCGCCGTGCGCCCGCGTCCTCCACGAGCTTCACTCTCGCCTCACTGACACGGCGTGTCTCGTCCTGCTGGTTGAGGACGAGCTGCCCGCCTCACACCCCCTCGCTCCGATCCTCTCCGCCGCCACCACGGAGCGCGTGCCTGGAGGAGCGCTGGTCGGAGAAGCCGCCGGCCGGCCGTCAGGCGGGCGCGGCGGGTTTGCGTTGATTGAGGCGGTGGTTCGCCGCGATGCCGGCGGGGCGCTGCGAATCGTTCACGAGCAACTGGCGGAGGGGAAAGAGCCGCTGGAGCTGCTCGGATTATTGATGTGGCAGTTGCAGCGGTGGCTGGTCGTGGGAGAAGGGCTGCAGGCGCGGCTGTCTCGGGAGCAGCTGCTCGCGCTCGGCGGGCTGCAGGCGTGGCAGTTGGACCGGCTGTCGGCCGAAGTGAGCAGCCGCCCGCCGGCGTGGGTGCGGGATCTGCTGTGGCGGTGCTGGGAGATGGATCTGGCCGCGAAGACCGGCCGGTTGCCGATGGTGCCGGCCGCGGTGGAGCAGGTGGTTGTCGAGTTGTGCCTGCCTGCCGCGACGGGTGCGGCGCAGGCAGGCCGGCCCGCGGTTAGGACGACGACACGGCCGCCAGTCGCCGCATGAGGCGGGATTTCGTGCGGGAGGCGGTGTTCTTGTGGATGATCTTCTTCGTGACGGCTTGATCGAACGTCCGAATCACGCTGGGAAGCAGTTGCCGGGCCTCGTCCAGTTGTTTGGCCTCGACCAAGCCGAGCCAGCGCTTCTTGATCGTTTTGAGCGTGGACTGGAGCGCTTGGTTGCGCACGGCGCGCACGCGATCTTTCCGAATTTGCTTCAGAGCTGCATGTTTGATGGGCATCGGGTTCCTCCTTCAGGGACGGGCATTGTAGCATGGACGACGTAGTGCTGAACAGCGGAATGTGCGGCGGGCCCGCCGCGGAGGCGGAGCCCGTCGGCCACGCCCCGCCGCCTCCCCGCCGGTTGGCCCATTCCACCGGGGTGATCTCCTTGGCGACGGCGGTGAGCCGCGTCTTAGGGTTCGCGCGCGATTTGCTCATCGCGCAGCTCTTCGGCACCGGCATGCAGGCGGAGGCCTTCGTGGTGGCGTTCCGCCTTCCCAACCTGTTGCGGGACCTCGTGGCGGACGGGGCGGTGGGCAGCGCCATCGTGCCGGTGCTCAGCGCGGTCCGGGCCACGAAGCCGCCGGAAGAGTTTTGGCGGCTGGCGCAGACGCTGGCCTGCCGGATGGGCCTGGCGGCCGTGGGCGTGGGCGTGGCGGGGATCGTGGCGGCGCCGTGGCTGGTCCGGGCGATCGCGCCGGGATTCATCCAGGACCCGGAGAAGTTCGCGCTGACGGTCCGGCTGACACGCTGGCTGTTTCCGTTTATCACCCTCGTGGTCTGGTGGGCGTTTTTTTGCGGGCTCCTCAACAGCCTGCACCGCTTTGCCATGCCGGCGCTAGGCTCGGCCGTCTTGAATCTGGCGATGATCCTCGGGTGTCTCTGGCTGGCCCCCCGCCTGCATCCGCCGATCATGGGGTTGGTCCTGGGGGTGCTGATCGGCGGGGTGGCGCAGGTGTGGATGCAGTGGCCCCAGGCGGCGCGGGAAGGGTTCCGATGGCGCTGGAGATGGCGCCATCCCGACGCCGACCGCATGATCGCCCTCCTGGGACCCCGCGTGATGGGCTCGGCCATCTACCAGGTCAACGTGTTCATCAATACGATCCTGGCCTCCTTGGCGTCGCTGGCCGGCGCCGGGGCGGTCGCCGCCCTCTACTTCGCCAACCGGCTGGTGCAGCTGCCGCTGGCGCTGTTCGGGGTGTCTTCCGCCCAAGCCAGCCTTCCCACGCTCGCCCAGTATGCGGCCGTGCGCGATCTGGATCGCTTTCGCACGACGCTGCTGTCCGTCCTCAGGATGGTGGGATTTGTGACGCTGCCGGCCGCGGTGGGGTTGACGGTGCTCGCGGTGCCCATCGTGCGCGTCTGCTTCGAGCGGGGCGCCTTCGATCATGCCGCCACCCTGATCACGGCCCGGACCGTCGGCTGGCTGGCCTTCGGGCTGCTGGCCTATTCCGCCACCGAAGTGCTCACCGGCGCCTTCTACGCCGTGCAGGATACCCGCACCCCGGTGCGCATCGCGTTGGAGACGCTCGTGGTCAACGCGGTGCTGGCCGCGGTCCTGCTGCGGCCCATGCAGGTGGCGGGGCTGGCCTGCGCGGCCTCGCTCGCCAGCGGCGTCAACCTCTGGCGGCTCATGCGACAATTGGAGCGCCGCCTGCAGATGTCGGTGGCGCGCCCCTTGCTGGGACCCATGGCGCGCATCACGGCCGCGGCCGGCCTCATGGGGCTGGGGTGCTGGGCGGTGTGGAGGAGCTGGGGCCAGACCGTTGCGCCGATGGCGGCGTTGCCGCTGGTGATCGTCGGTGGTATGGTGTGCTATGGTGTGGCGTGCCGCCTACTCGGCGTCCAGGAGCTTCCCACGGTGCTGCGATGGCTGACCGCCTTGATCCAGCGACCTCGCGCCTCCTTGCCCAACTAAGCCGGGTGCCGGCGCAGCCCGGCCTCTATCTCTTCAAAGACGCGCGCGGCACGATCCTGTACATCGGCAAAGCCGCCAATCTCCGCGACCGCGTGCATTCCTACTTCCGCCAGCCGCGCTCGGTGCCCGCACCGCGGCCGGACCTGCCCCCCCGGATCGCCAAGCTGCTGGGGCGCGTGGCGGACATCGAGCTGCGCCCCACGGCGTCGGAATCGGAAGCGCTCCTGCTGGAGTCCGAGCTCATCAAGGTCCACCAGCCGCGCTATAACGTGGCGTTCCGTGACGACAAGACCTACCCGCTGCTGAAGCTGACCGCGGAGCCGTTCCCCCGGCTGCTGGTGACGCGCGCCCGCAAGCCCGACGGCAGCCGCTACTTCGGCCCGTATCCGGATGCCGGGTTGATGCACGAGGCGGTGCGGTTTTTGCGCCGGGTCTTCCCGCTGCGCACCTGCCGGGCATTTCCGAAGGCCCCGTGCCTCGAATACCATCTGGGCCAGTGCCTGGCGCCCTGCGTGGACTACATCAACAAGGCCGCGTATGACCGGATCGTCTCGGACCTGGTGGCGTTTTTGGAAGGGAAGCGCGAGCGGCTGCTCCGGGAACTCGCAGCCCGGATGCGGCAGGCGGCCCGCGATCAGCGGTTTGAAGAGGCCGCGCGGCTGCGGGATCAGATCGACGCGTTGACGTCGGTGGTGGCGGCGAAAGACAAGTCCGCCGTCGCGGGGCCGCTGGAGCAATTGCAGCTCGCCTTGAAGCTGCCCGCCCTGCCGAAGCGGATCGAGGCGTTCGACATCTCCAACCTGTTCGGGACGCATGCGGTCGGCTCCATGGTGACGTTCGCGGATGCCCGTCCGTTGCGCGCCCACTACCGCACGTTCAAAATCGCCACCGTGGAGGGCAGTAACGACGTCGGGATGATGCGCGAGGTGATCCGGCGGCGCTATGGCGGGACCTTGGCGCCGCAATTGCCCTGGCCGGATCTCATCGTCGTGGACGGCGGGGTGGGGCAGGTCGGGGCGGCCGTCGCCGCCCTCGAAGCGCTGGCGCGCCCTCTCCCGGTGATCGGGCTGGCGAAGCGGCTGGAGCACATCATCGTGCCGGGCCAGGCTGATCCGGTCGTCCTGCTGTCGACCTCGCCGGTGCTCCATCTGTTGCAGCATCTCCGGGATGAGGCGCATCGGGTGGCGGTCACCTATCACCGCCGGCTGCGCGCCAGACCGGTCCGAGCGTCTGCGTTGGACGCGGTGCCGGGCATCGGACCGAACCGCAAGGCCGCGCTGCTCACGCGGTTCGGCTCCGTGGCGCGGCTGCGTCGGGCCAGGCCGGAAGAGATCGCGGCCGTGGGCCGGCTGGGCCTGGAGGCGGCGCGCCGGCTGCTCCGAACGATTCAGGAGGGACAATGAGAGGGACAGCGACGCCATTTCAACAGCGGGTCTATGCCGTGGTCACACGGATTCCATCCGGCGAGGTGCGCTCCTACCGATGGGTGGCGGAGCGGCTTGGGGATGCCCGCCTGGCGCGGGCGGTCGGCGGGGCGCTGGGACGCAACACGGATCCCAAGCGAGTGCCCTGCCACCGCGTGATTCGCTCCGACGGGTCGCTTGGCGGCTACGCCTGGGGCGTGGCGCGCAAGCGCCGGCTCCTGGCCCAAGAGCGCGCGGCGCGGACAGGATCGCGTAATCGTGCATGAAGAATATCAGGTATACTCGGAAGAGATCATCATGAAGGAATCGTCACGTGGGCTTCCAGCCGAGCCGAAAGGTGAAGGAAGTAATGAGCGTGATGTTGAAGCCAGCACGTAAGCCCGCCATGGCCCCGTGGTCATCCGCGAAAATCAGGGTGCTTCCTCTGCGGGATGTTCGCCTCACCCGGAAAGTCGCCCTGGCCTTCGGCTTCATGGCGTTTATCCCGTTGCTGCTCGTGTTCTGGGGGTTCCACGCCTCCGGCCTGCTGGGCTCCGTGGAATCCTCTCAGCCGATGTTCCAAGTGCTCATCTTGGACATTATCGGGTCCATCGTGGTCGGCTATCTCATCCTGAAAAGCACCATGCGGGCGGTCATGGATGTGGTGCACCAGGCCCGGGCCGTCAGCCAACAATTTAAGGATGTCGTCAAAGCCGAGCCGCAGGTCGAGCAGGGCGATGAGATCGGCGAGCTGGCCCGGACCTTCAACCGGATCACGCATGAGCTGGAGCACAAGATTGATGAGCTGCAGTCCTCCCAGGCCCTGATCAAGCGGCTGCTCTCCCGGATCGGCAACGTCATCGGGTCGTATGAAGGGGTGGATAACCTGCTGGAGCTCATCGTGGAGAACGCCTCCGATGCGCTGCAAGCGCAGCTCGGCTCACTGATGCTGGTGGACGGCCAGAAGCAGGAGATCGAAGCGAAGGCGGTGTGGTCCGGCGCGACCTCCGTCACCATGCGGTCCATGAAGCTGGGCGAAGGCATCGCCGGCTGGGTGGCCAGGGAAGGCACGCCGATGCACGGCACCGGCTCGGCGGCGGCCCTGGGATGCGTCAACGGCGCGTTTCGCGAGGGGGCTGTGCTCTGCGTGCCGCTGACGGTGCGCGACAAGACGCTCGGCGTGCTCTCCGTGTTCCGGTCTGACCTCGCGCAGCCCTTCACCGAGGACGACCGGGTGCTCCTGGTGAACATCGGCTCGCAGATCGCCGTCGCGCTTGAGAACTACCGCCTGAACCTGGACATCGAGCGCACCTATCTCGAGGCTGTGATGGCGCTGGCGCTGGCCGTGGAGGCGCGCGAACCGTACACCGCCGGCCACTCCAAGCGAGTGGCATTTTACGCCACCCAGATTGCCCAGGCGATGGGCGTGGATGAGAAGACCATGAAGGTGTTGAAGGAAGGCGGCGTCCTGCACGACGTGGGCAAGATCGGCATTAAAGACCATGTGCTGCTCAAACCCGCCCCGCTGGATCCGGATGAGCAAAAGATCATGCAGCAGCATTCGGTGATCGGCGAGGCGATCTTGAAGCCGCTGCGCTCGCTCGGCTCGGTGGCGGAGCTGGTGCGCTCCCACCACGAGCGCTACGACGGCGGCGGCTATCCCGGAAAGCTCAAGGGCGAGCAGATCCCCCTGCCGGCCCGCATCCTGGTGGTCGCGGATTCGTATGACGCCATGACCACCGACCGTCCCTACCGCAAGCGCATGACGATTCAGGACGCGAAGGCCGAGCTCAAGAAAGGCTCAGGCACGCAGTTCGACCCGCAGGTGGTGGAGATCTTCCTTAGCATCATCAGCGAGAAGGAAGAGCGCCTCGCCGCCGCCAAAGCCGCCCCCTCCGTCCCCCCGCCCACCGCTTCCTGAGCGGCTTCTCGTCCTCTCTACAGGTTCTGGCGCGATGGCGTTGTCAGCGTGGGTGATCCATGTTAGACTAGCCGCAACTCGCCATGGACGACACGCTCCAGACTGAACTGCACAACCGCCTCGGCGCCCTCCGGACACGTTGGGAGAACGTCCGGGGGTATCTTTGACCTGGACGACCTGAACGCCCGCATCGCCGCCATCGAGCAGGCGATGGCGGACAACCAGTTCTGGGACGACCAGGCCGCCGCCCAGCGCACCATCCAAACCCTCAAAGGCCTCAAGGGCCGGCAGGTCCCGATTCTGGCCTTCCAGCACGGGCTCGCGGATGCCGGAGAGCTGCTCGCGCTCGTGGATTCCGGCGACGCTCAATCGCTGCGCCAGTTGGCCGGCGATGTGACGTCGCTGGAGCGCCAGTTGGAGCAACTGGAGCTGCAGCGGCTCCTGGGTGAGGAGAACGACCGGCGCGCTGCCATCATCTCCATCCACTCCGGCGCCGGCGGCACGGAATCGTGCGACTGGACGCAGATGCTCCTGCGCATGTACCGTCGCTGGGCGGATGACAAGGGCTACGCGACGCAGTTGATCGATCTGACGCCGGGCGAAGAAGCCGGCGTCAAGAACGCGACCATGATCGTTTCGGGACCCTACGCGTACGGCTACCTCCAGGCGGAAGAGGGCGTGCACCGGCTCGTGCGCATCTCCCCGTTCGACGCCAACAAGCGCCGCCACACCTCCTTCGCCTCGGTGGACGTGATCCCGGAGATTGACGAGGAGATCACCATTGACATCAAGGAAGGCGAATTGCGGATTGACGTCTACCGCTCCAGCGGCAAGGGCGGGCAGTCGGTGAACACCACCGACTCCGCGGTGCGCATCACGCATCTGCCCACGGGGCTGGTGGTGCAGTGCCAGGACGAGCGCTCGCAGATGCAGAACAAGGCCAAGGCGATGCGGGTGCTCCAGTCGCGCCTGTACGAGCTGGAGCAGAAGAAGCGCGACGAAAGCCTGGAGCAGGCCTACAAGCAGAAGCAGAAGATCGAGTGGGGCTCCCAGATCCGCTCGTACGTCCTGCATCCCTACCTGATGGTCAAGGACCATCGCACCGACCAGGAAACCGGCAACGCGCCGGCGGTGCTCGACGGCAAGCTGGATGCGTTCATCGAAGCCTATTTGAAGTGGAAGGCCACGCACCCCCCCTCATGATCGGCTCGATGCTCCAGCGCCTTCTCGGCACGCACCACGCGCGGACCGTCAAGCGGGTGTGGCCGCTCGTCGAGCAGGTCAACCGCCTGGAGCCGGACATCCAGCGGCTCAGCGACGAGGCGCTCCGGGCGAAGACGGAGGAGTTCCGCGCGCGGCTGCGCCAGGCGCTGGCCGGCGCGCCCCTGGTGCCGTCCGGCACGCCCGAGTGGTACGCCATGGAGCATGAGGAGCGGCTGGCTCGCCGGAAGCAGCGGCGGGCCCTGCAGGACCGCGCCCTCCAGACGATGCTCCCCGAAGCGTTCGCCGTCGTGCGGGAAGCCGCCCGGCGCACCGTCGGCATGCGCCACTTCGACATGCAGCTGGTCGGCGGCGTCGTGCTGCACGAAGGGCGCATTGCGGAGATGGCCACCGGGGAAGGCAAGACCTTGGTGGCCACCCTGCCGGCCTACCTCAACGCGCTGGCCTGGCGCGGCGTGCACATCGTGACCGTCAACGACTACCTGGCCCGGCGCGATGCGCGGTGGATGGGCCCCATTTATCACGCGCTGGGGCTCTCCATCGGCGTGATCCAGGGCGTGGACCCGGCGGAGCGGCGGCCCGGGGAGGAGTCGCTGTCGTTCGTGTATGAGCCGGCGTTCACTCAGGCCAGCGAGCGCTTCCTGCAGCTGCGGCCGGTCGGCCGGCGCGACGCATACGCGGCGGACATCACCTACGGGCAGAACAATGAATTCGGGTTTGACTACCTTCGGGACAACATGCGCTTCCGGCTGGAGGACCTGGTCCAGCGCGAGTTCCATTACGCCATCGTGGACGAGGTGGACAGCATCTTGGTGGACGAGGCCCGCACCCCGCTCATCATCTCCGGCCCGGCGGAGGAGTCCACCGACCTCTATGACCAGCTGGACAAGGTCGTCGCGCGCCTCGCCGCCGTCGAGCACTATGAGATTGACGAGAAGCAGAAGGCGGTGACCCTCACCGAGGGGGGCATCCAGCGCTGCGAAGAGCTGCTCGGCGTGGCCAACTTGTACGACGAGATCAACATGCGCATGCTGCACCACGTCCACCAGGCGCTGCGGGCGCACCACCTCTTCCGGCGGGACGTGGACTACATGGTCAAGGATGATGAGATCCTGATCGTGGACGAGTTCACGGGACGGCTCATGCCCGGCCGGCGCTGGAGCGACGGCCTCCACCAGGCCATCGAGGCCAAGGAGAGTGTCCGGATCCGGGAAGAAAATCAGACCCTCGCCTCCGTGACGTTCCAGAACTACTTCCGCATGTACGAGAAGCTGGCGGGCATGACCGGCACCGCCACCACCGAGGCGCAGGAGTTCCGGCAGATCTACGAGCTGGACGTCGTCTCCGTCCCCACCAACCGCCCGCTCCTCCGCAGCAACCCCCCGGACACCGTCTACAAGACGGAAGAGGAAAAGTTCCTGGCCGCGGTGGAAGAGATCGTCGAGCGGCACCGGCGGGGCCAGCCGGTGCTGGTGGGCACCATCTCCATCGAGAAGTCGGAGCGGCTCTCCCGCATGCTCAAAGAGCCGGCCATCATTCTCACCCGCCTGAATCTCGTCTGCCAGTGGGCCGCGCAGGAGCTGGCACGGGAAACCGTCAGCCCGGAGCTGCAGGCGTCCCTCACGCACCTCTTTAACCGGCCGGGGCTGATCAACCGCGTCCACGCCGAAGACACGCTGACGCAGGCGCAGGCGCAGATTCCCAAATCCATCCTGGTCTACCGGCTTGAAACGCTCCTGCGGCTGGCGCAGACCCTGGAGTCAGTCAAGGCGGGCGTGCCCCACAACGTGCTCAACGCGAAGTACCACGAGCACGAGGCGCGCATCGTCGCCCAGGCCGGGCGGTTGGGCGCGGTGACGATCGCCACCAACATGGCGGGGCGCGGCACGGACATTCTGCTGGGCGGCAACCCGCAGTTCTTGGCGGAGGACGCCATCCGCGCCAAGGAGACGCCGGAGCAGCCGCTCCCCGATGAGGACAAGCGCGCCCTCCTCGAACGGGCGCAGCGGCAGGCGGCGGAGGAGCATGAGCAGGTGGTGGCGGCGGGCGGACTGCACGTCCTCGGCACCGAGCGGCACGAGGCTCGGCGCATTGACAACCAGCTCCGCGGCCGGTCCGGACGGCAGGGCGATCCCGGCTCCTCTCGATTTTATCTCTCGCTGGAAGACGACCTCATGCGCATCTTCGGGTCGGACCGCATCGCCAAGCTGATGGATTTCAAATGGTTCCAGTGGGAAGAAGGGCTGCCCATCGAGCATCCCTGGATCACCCGGTCCATCGAAACCGCGCAGCGCCGGGTGGAAGCCCAAAATTTCGAATCCCGCAAGCACCTGCTGGAATACGACAACGTGATGAACCGCCAGCGCGAGGTCATTTACGAGCAGCGCCGCCGCCTGCTGGAAGGCGTGGAGCTGAAGCCGCTGGTCGAGGAGATCATCGAGGACGTGGCGGATGATCTGCGCCAGACGGTCGCCCCGCAGGAGACGCGCCCGGACGCCTGGGACCTTGACGCGCTGCGCGCGCTGCTCGGCCGGCAATTCGGGTTGGAGCCGCCGGCGGAGTGGAAGGCTATGACACCGCCGGAGCTTCAGGAGCAGATCGCCGAGGTCTTGAGGACGGCGTACCACCAGAAAGAGCAGGTCTTGGGCGCGCCGACCATGCGGCAGTTGGAGCGCAGCGTCCTGCTCGCGGTGATGGACAGCAAGTGGAAGGACCACCTCTACATGATGGACGCGCTGCGGGAGGGGATCGGGCTGCGCGCGTACGGCCAGCGGGACCCCTTGGTGGAATACCAGCACGAGGCCTACGCGATGTTCCGCCAGATGGTGGCCGTCATCAAAGTGGATTCCGTCGCCATGCTCCTGCGCCTGCGGCCGTCGGCGGAAGGGCAGCCGGTCAGCGTCTTTGCGCGGACCCCGCAGCATGAGGTGCATCCGGAAGCGCCCCCGGCCGTTGAGGCCGCGGCGGCCACATCCGATGTTGCGCCCGCGGCGCCGCTTCCTCAGATCCGTTCCGAGCCGGCTCACGCGGCGCAACCCGCGCCGAGCCAGCGAGTGGGCCCGAAAGTCGGACGGAATGAGCCGTGTCCCTGCGGCAGCGGCGTGAAGTACAAACGATGCCATGGAAAATGAGTTGGTTGACAAGGTTCATCACTTATGATACACTTCGTGAATAGGAGGTGACGTAGATGCCGACGAAGCACCCTCGACTGAATGTGGTGCTTGAGCCACCGGCCTATCGGTCGGTCGAACGCCTTGCAAAGCAGGCGGGCGTGTCGCTGTCGTTGAAGGCGCGCGACCTCATCCGCGAAGCATTGGAACTTCATGAGGACGCGTACTGGGCGGAAGCGGCTCACGCTCGCGCGAAAACCTTTGATCGCCACACGGCGCTGACTCATGAGCAGGTGTGGGGGCGCCTCAAGAAGCGCCGGTAATGCTCCACCGGCTGCTGTATCATCCCGATG
This sequence comes from Candidatus Omnitrophota bacterium, assembly GCA_023247215.1. Lineage (GTDB taxonomy): Bacteria > Omnitrophota > Gorgyraeia > Aquiviventales > Aquiviventaceae > JACPRA01. Next base: position 2,327 of record JAHFGX010000021.1, on the reverse strand, counting down.
TTTCTGCAGTCGATCTCCCTTCCGTGAATCTCAATCTCGCGAGAAGAATCCTTCGGGCGATTGAACACCGGCTGACCGCTGAACCCGCCTACTACGGGGAACCCTTGCGGCATCGGCTGAAAGGGTATTGGAAGCTCCGCGTCGGCGATTACCGGATCATCTACCGGATCGTCGGCCAAGAGGTCTGGATCTATCGAATTGGACATCGGCGAGAAGTGTATGCGATTTCCTTTTCGCGTCTGAGTTGGCGTCCCTCGTAGGCGGTCTCTGAAACTCGTTAGGAGGTAAGCGCGGATGACTCGCAACGTGTCGGGCTGGTTCGTCCCGGTTGTCCTCCTCGGCGTCACGGCCTACGCCCTCGCGGAGGACCTCACCCTCACGACTTACTACCCCTCGCCGCGCGGGGTGTACAAAGAGCTGCGCACCAGCGGGGATGTGGCCATCGGCATGACCGGCGCGCCCAGCGCTCGCTTGCAGGTGGTGGGGAGTCTCAACGCCCCGGCGCTCTACGTGGTGGGCCAGGGCGGCACCACCACCCTCCGGGTGGACGACCACCCCGACGCCGGCGGGGATCCTACCCCCTTCCTCATCAACAGCGATGGCAACGTCGGCATTGGGACCTCCAGTCCAAGCGGGAGCGCGAAGCTGGATGTGCAGGGGAGGGTGAAGATCGCCGACGGCACCCAGGGCGATAACAAAGTCCTCACGTCCGATGCGAACGGTTTAGCGACGTGGCAGTCGGCGGCCGTTCCATCAGGATTTGTCGGTTTTTTTAACCTCGCATCCTGTCCGAATGGGTGGACTGAACTGACGAGCGCCCGAGGGAGATATCTCGTGGGACTTCCCTCGGGAGGGACATTGGCGAGCACGGCTGGAACCGCGCTGACCAATCTGGAAAATCGAGCGGTGGGAGCGCATGCGCATACGGTGACGGATCCGGGCCACAGCCACACCTATTCCAGCTCGGTTGGGACGTCTGGTGCATCGAATGGTTGGACCGGACAAGCGACGTCGGCTCAAACCTCCACCGGCATGACCGGAATTACGATCGGTAACGCAGGCTCAGTGGCGGGCACCAACGCCCCCTACATCCAACTGCTGGTTTGTCAGAAGGATTAGAGCTCCAAGCATCGAGCTTGTGTTCACCCCTGGGCCGTAAGACGAATCCTCCGCGTACGTTCATGCCTCGCGCTTCTTGGGTGCGCTGCGCCGGATGCGCTGCGCTGAGTGCCGCGCTGTTGATTACGGCCTTCCCGCCGTTTACCCAGCCGTGGTGCGCGTGGATCGCTCTCGTCCCGTGGCTGTTGGCCCTCAAGCGCATGACGGCGCGGCAGGCCTTCTGGTGGTCCTCTCTCGCGGGCCTGGTATTTTTCCTCGGATCCCTCTGGTGGCTCATCCATGTGACCCTCGTTGGATGGCTCCTCCTGTGCGCCTACCTCGCCCTGTTCTGGGGCCTGTTCGGCCTGGCGGCGGCGTGGGTGCTGCGCCGCTCCGGCGCGCCCGCCTCGCTCGTCGTCATCCCATCGCTCTGGGTCGCGGCGGAGTATCTGCGCAGCTACCTGCTCTCCGGGTTTGGATGGAACGCGCTGGCCTACTCCCAAACCTCGTGGCTGCCGGTGATCCAAATTGCGGACCTCGTTGGGGTGTGGGGTGTGTCGTGGGTGGTGGTGGTGGTGAACGCGGCGCTGGCCGGGGCGCTCTCCGGCGCATCGGCCCGTCGTCGTTGGTCGGGCGTGGGGGTGGCCGCGGGCGTGGTGGCTGCCACGCTGGCCTATGGGGCGTGGTGCCTGTCTGCCGCGCCGAACGCGGCGCAGGCAGGCCTGCAGGCCGGCGCGGCCGGCGACCGCATCACCATCGCCATTGTGCAGGGCAACGTCCCGCAGGACGAGAAGTGGGAAGACGAATTTAAGCCGGCCATTGTCGAGCGGTATGCGCGCCTCACGCAGGCGGCGATGGAGCGTCACCCGGCGCTGATCGTGTGGCCGGAGACGTCGATCCCCGGTATCTTCGGGGTGGAGGAGCCGCTCACGACCGACATGCTCCGTTATGCGCAATCGCTGCCAGTGCCGCTGCTGACCGGCGCGCCGATGGGGCGCGTGGACCAGGCCCGGATGGCGTGGGAGCTGACCAACAGCGCCCTGCTGTTTTCTCCCGACGGCTCCATGATGCGCCACGACAAGCTGCATTTGGTTCCGTTTGGGGAGTTTGTTCCAGGCGAGCCGTACGCCCCGTGGCTGCGGAAGGTGCTGCCGCCGATCGGCGAGTTCGTGCCGGGCCATGACTTCACCATATTCCACCTTAGCTCTGGGCAGTTACCCCCAGCCCCC
>JAHFGX010000020.1:10465-29657 GCA_023247215.1 Candidatus Omnitrophota bacterium | reverse complement strand
GGGGTAGCACGGAAACTGGTGCGTGCTGAAATAGAGCACGGCCTTGTCCTCGGCGAAGACGGCCTCGGTGCCGTTGCCATGGTGGACATCCCAATCAACGATCAAGACGCGCGCGAGATGATGGCGCGCTTGCGCGTGCCGCGCGCCGATGGCTACGTTGTTGAAGAGGCAGAACCCCATCGCCTCCTCCGCCAGCGCGTGATGCCCTGGCGGACGCACCGCGCAGAAGGCCGCCTGGAGCCGCCCGGACAGCACCGCGTCCACCGCCGCCGTCACCGCCCCGACCGCGCGGAGGGCCGCGTCCCATGACCCAGGCGAAGCGAGCGTATCAGAGTCCAGCGCTGTCGGGCCGTGGAGACAGGCTTGCTCAATCGCGTCCACGTAGGATGGGGGATGGACTCGGTGCAGGACTTCGCGGGAGGCCGGCTTCGGCTCAAGACGCTGAAGCTGCGTCAGCATGCCGGTGGTTTCCAGATGCTGCAGGATCGCCTGCAGGCGCTCCGGCCGCTCCGGATGATCCGGCCCGGTGTCATGCTTCAGGAAGCTGGGATGGCAGACGAAACCGACGGAGTTCATTGGCGGGGAAAATTACCACACGCCGGTGAAGAGCTCGCGCACTTTGGCGCGGACATCCGGCGCGGTCATCAGCGCCTCGCCGATCAGCACCGCGTGCACGCCCAATTCCCGTAGCCGCAACAGGTCTTGCGGCGACTGGATGCCGCTCTCCGCGACAATCACGCGGTCGCGTGGAATCTTCGGTACGAGACGGTCCGTGAGATCCTTATGCATCTGAAACGTCCGGAGATCGCGGTGGTTGATGCCGATGACCTGCGCGCCCGCGGCCAGGGCCCGCTGCAGCTCCGGCTCGGCATGGACTTCAACGAGCGCATCCATTCCTAAGTGAGCTGCCGCCTGCAGGCATTCGCGCAGCGCCTCATCAGAGAGCGCCGCGACGATGAGCAGCACGGCATCCGCTTCATATAGAGCCGCCTCGTAGACCTGGTACGGCTCCAGGATAAAATCTTTTCGCAGGCACGGCACCTCCGTGAACTGATGCACGTCGCGCAGGAAGTCCAGGCATCCGCTGAAGAACCGCTCGTCCGTCAGCACCGACAGCGCCGACGCCCCCGCCTCCTGGAGCTGCTGGGCGAGGCTCACCGGATCGAACCGCTCCCGCAGCATCCCCTTGGAGGGCGAGCGCCGCTTAAGCTCGGCGATGAGGGCGGGCGAACCGGACGCGCCGCGCAATGCTTCGGCAAACCCGCGTTGGGCGCGGTAGGCGCCGACCCGGCGCAGCAGCTCCTCCGGCGGAAGGCGGCGCTTGGCCGCGGCCACCTCCTGGCGTTTGGCGGCTACGATTTCGTCCAACATCAGGCCGCTCCCTCCGGCGCGCGGGAGAAAGCTACCACCTGGTCCAGCAGCCGAAGCGCGCGCCCGCTCTTCAGCGCGGCCTCGGCATCTGCCATGCCCGCATCAATCGTCGGAGCGGCCTCAGCGACGTACAGCACACAACCGGCGTTCAGCACCACCAGATCACGGCAGGGTGAAGGCTCGCCGGCCAGCACCTCGCGGGCCAGCGCGGCATTGCGCTTCGCATCCCCACCCCGCAACACCTCCAAGCGGACTCGCGGCAGCCCCAGCGCTTCCGGATGGATGCTGCCGGCACTGATGGACTGCGGGCGCACGTCCAGGTATTCCGTGTCGTCGGTCGTCGTGACTTCGTCCAGCCCGTCCGCGCCATGCACCACCATCCCCCGGCGGATTCCCAGCGCCTGCATCGCCTCCGCCATCGGCCGCAGGAACTTCCGGTCCGACACGCCCAGGAGCTGGAACGCCAGCGGCGCGGGATTGGCGAGCGGGCCAAGCAGGTTGAAGATCGTGCGGATGCCCAGCTCTTTGCGGATTGGCGCCACCGCTTTCATCGCGGGATGGAACGCGGGGGCGAAGCAAAACCCAAACCCCGCCTGCTCGATGGACTGCGCCACGCGGGCGGGGCTGGCGTCGAGATTCAGCCCCAACGCTTGCAGCACATCCGCGCTGCCGCAGGCGCTGGACGCGGCGCGGTTGCCGTGTTTGGCCACGCGCACGCCGCAGGCCGCGGCGATGAGCGCCGCCAGGGTTGAAACGTTGAGCGTGCCCTGCCGGTCCCCCCCGGTGCCGCAGGTGTCGCACAACTCCAGCGGGCGCGAGAGCGGCAGTGGGCGGGCATGGCGGCGCAGGACGCGCGCCCCCGCGATCAGCTCAGCGGCCGTCTCCCCCCGGGTGGCGAGGGCGCGGAGGAATTCGGCCACCTCGCCGGCGGGCATGGCGCCGATCATGAGGCGCTCCATGGCGTCCGTCATCGCCGCCTCGGTCAGCGGCCCGGCGTGGACGGCCTCCACCAGCAACGACATCGGGCGTCACCGGCGCCGCGGCCGGAACCCCTTGGTTCCGGCACTCCGCGCCGACCCTGATGGTCGGCGCTGCGCGGGCGCGCGAGCCGCCTTGGCGAGCTGCAGGAAATTCTTCAGGAGGGCTTTGCCGGACGTCGTCAGGATGGACTCCGGGTGAAACTGCACCCCGTAGATCGGATAGCGGACATGCTGCAGGCCCATAATTTCCTGCTCGGCGGTCCAGGCGGTCACGCGCAATGCGTCAGGCAGATCCTCCCGCCGCACGATCAGCGAGTGATAGCGGGTCGCCTCAAACGGGTTCGGCAGCTTCTGGAACACGCCGCGGCCCTCGTGGTGGATCTGCGATGTCTTGCCGTGCATGAGCCGCTTGGCTCCCACCACCGTGCCGCCGAAGACTTCCCCGATGCACTGGTGCCCCAGGCACACGCCCAAGAGCGGGGTCGTCGGGCCGAGCTCTCGGATCACGGCGTTGGACACGCCGGCGTCCTTGGGGCTGCCGGGGCCCGGCGAGATGACAATGCTGCTGGGGCGCAGCTTGCGGATCTGCGCCACCGTTATGGCATCGTTGCGCACGACCTGCAGCTCCGCCCCCAGCTCGCCCAGGTACTGCACCAGGTTGTAGGTGAAGGAATCGTAGTTATCAATCATGAGGATCATCGGTCACCGTCCCGCTAACTCGGCGCGTTCGATGGCCGCCAAGCAGCTTTGCGCCTTGTGAATGGTTTCTTGGTATTCGCGGGCCGCGTCGGAATCCGCCACGATGCCCGCCCCCGCCTGGACGAAGGCGCGCCCATCCGTGATGAGCATGGTGCGAATGGTGATGCAGGTGTCCAGGTTGCCGGAAAAGCTCACATAGCCCACCGCGCCGGCATACGGGCCGCGGTCGTCTCGTTCCAAGTCGGCGATAATCTCCATCGCCCGGACTTTCGGCGCGCCGGTCACCGTACCGGCTGGAAACGTGGCCCGCAGCACGTCGAACGGATTCAAGCCGCGCCGCAGCTTGGCCGTCACCGAGCTGACCAGGTGCATCACGTGGGAATATTTTTCGACCACCATCAGCTCCGGCGTGGCCACCGACCCCACCTGGGCCACGCGGCCCAAGTCGTTGCGCCCCAGGTCCACCAGCATCAGGTGCTCGGCGCGCTCCTTGGGGCTGCGGCGCAATTGCTCGATCAGCCGCGTCTCTTCCTGCGGCGTCCGGCCGCGCGACCGCGTCCCGGCGATGGGCCGCGTTTCCAACCGCCCTCCCTCGCAGCGCACCAGCATTTCCGGCGACGCCCCCACCAGGCTCATCGGCCCGTGGCGCAGAAGGAACATGTAGGGCGACGGGTTGAGCGTCCGCAGCGCGCGGTAGACATCCACCGGCGCGTCGTGCACGGGCCGCTCGAACCGCTGCGAGAGCACCACCTGGATGATGTCGCCCGCTTTGATGTGCGCCTTGGCGCGCGCCACCATGCGGACAAACGCCGCGCGGGTAAGATTAGAGCGGACCGCCGCCGCGCCGGGCCGCCGGGCAGCATGCGGCCGAGCCGGCACGGGGTGCGACAAGCGCGCGGCCATCGCTTCAATCCGGGAGACGGCCTGCTGATATGCCGCCTTCGCCGAGCCCTCGCCCGTCACCGCGTTGGCCACCAGGATGATCTTGTGCTGCGCGTGGTCAAAGATCGCCAGCGTATCCACCAGCATGAACATCAAGTCCGGCGCCTGCAGCCGGTCGCGCCGATGCGCCGGCAACCGTTCCAGGAACCGCACGGCGTTGTAGCCGGCATAGCCGACGAGTCCGCCGAAGAAACGCGGCAGCGCCGGTACCGGCGCGGCGCGGTAGCGCCGCATGAGCCGCTCGAGCTCCGCCAACGGATCCGGCTGGGCCTGGAACCGCCGGACCGACATCTGCCCGTCCCGCCCGCGCTCGCGCAGCACCACCTCCCGCCCCCGGCTTTCGAACACCAGGCGGGGCCGGCTGCCGACGAACGAATAGCGCGCCACATGCTCGCCGCCGGCCACGGACTCCAAGAGAAAGCTGTCGTGCCCGTCGTCGAGCTTCAGCCAGGCGCTAACCGGCGTGTCCACGTCATCCGGGATCTCTCCCCAGACGGGCACGACGCTCGCCCGGCGGGCGAGGCGGGAAAACTCCGTCAATGAGGGCACGCACGCAACGCGAGGACGCATTCCTAAGGTTTTCGGTAGACCGCCTCCGGCTTGAACAGTTTCCGCTCTTTGACGAGCACATTCCCATCGCTGGCGAGAATGCGAAAATAGCAGCTTGCGTAGCCGGTGTGGCACGCCGCCACGTGCTGAAACACCATGAACACGAGCGACTTGCCCTCGCAATCCAGCCGCACCTCCCGGATGATCTGGATGTGGCCCGAGGTCTCGCCCTTGAGCATGAGCCGCTGCTGCGACCGGCGAAACACGTAGACCTTCCCTTCCTGCAGGCTCCGGTCCAGCGCGTCCCGATTCAGGTAGCACAGCGTCAACACCCGCTTCGACCGGGCATCTTGAATGACGGCCGGCACCAGCCCTTGCGCGTCGAATTTCACCAGATCCCGCAGCCGCGCCGGCTCCACCCGCCAACTGGCCGATCGTCCCTGTCTGCTCATCCGACCCTCCCAGCACTCACGACCGCACCGCCACGCCGGCCTGCGCCAGCGCGGTTTTCACCTGGCTCACCGACAACTCGCCGAAGTGGAACAGCGAGGCGGCCAGCGCGGCATCTGCGCAGCCGGTCGTGAGCACCTCGATGAAGTGGGCCGGCCCGCCCGCCCCGCCGGAGGCGATCACGGGAACGGCCACCGCCTGTGCGACCGCGCGCGTCAACTCCACGTCATAGCCTTGTTTCGTGCCGTCCCGGTCCATGCTGGTCAGCAGCACCTCTCCGGCGCCCAACTGCTCCGCTTCGCGCGCCCATGCCACGACATCGCGCCCCGTCGCGGTCCGCCCGCCGTGGATGTAGACCTCCCACCCGGGCTTGCCGGCGCGCCGCTTGGCGTCAATCGCCACCACGATGCACTGGTTGCCGAAGCGCGCGGCCGATTCGCGCACCAGCTCCGGACGCTGGACCGCCGCGGTGTTCAGCGACACCTTGTCCGCGCCCGCATTCAGCAAGGCGCGGATATCCTCGACGCTGCGGATGCCCCCGCCCACCGTCACCGGCATGAAGGCCACCGCCGCGGTCCGCGCGACCACGTCCAGCATGATGCCGCGCTGCTGCGCGCTGGCCGTGATGTCGAGGAACACCAGCTCATCCGCCCCGGCGTCGTTATAGGCCCGCGCGGCTTCCACCGGATCGCCGGCGTCCCGCAGATTGACGAACCGCACGCCCTTGACCACCCGGCCGGCGTCCACGTCCAAACAGGGGATGATGCGCTTCGCAAGCATCGAGGAGATTACGCGCGCGGCAGGGCGGCCAGCGCTTGGGACAAGTCAATGGCCCCTTCATAGAGGGCCTTGCCGATAATGGCCCCGACGAGCCCCTGGGGCGTCAATTGCGCCAACTGCAGCAGATCGTCCAGCGTCGCGACCCCGCCGGAGGCGATCACCTGCACGGACCCGACGCCCAGCACGCGGCGCAGCAGCTCGGTGTTGGGGCCTTGCAGTGTCCCATCGCGCGACACGTCGGTGCAGACCAGGCACTCCACCCCCAGATACGCCATGCTTCGCGCCAACTGCTCCGCCGACAACGCCGTCGGGGCCGTCCAACCGCGCGCCACCACCTGCCCGGCCTTGGCGTCAATGGCCACCGCGATCTTGTGACCGTAGCGGTCGGCCGCTTCCCGGACGAACTGGGGATCTTCGCAGGCCTTGGTGCCCAGCACCACGCGCTTGGCCCCGAGGCCGAGGCACTCGGCCAGCGTCTCGCGGCTGCGGATGCCGCCGCTGAGCTCCACGTTCAGCCCGGATGTCTCGATGATCCGCCGGGCCCAGGCGAGATTGGTGTACGTGCCTTCGAACGCGCCGTTGAGGTCCACGACGTGCAGCCACTCCGCCCCCTGCGCCTTCCATCGCTGCGCGACCGCCACCGGATCGTCCGAATAGACCGTGACCTGGTCGCGCTTGCCCTGTGTTAAGCGGACCACCTTGCCGTCCAACAGATCAATCGCCGGGAGGATGACCATCACACCCGCACAAAATTCTCCAGCAGCTTCAGCCCCACCGCCTGGCTCTTCTCCGGGTGGAACTGCGTGGCAAAGAGCCGCTCCCGCCAGATCATGGACGCGAACGGGCGGCCGTAGTCCGTTTCCAGCGCCACGGCGGACCGGTCCGATGGATCGGCATAGTAGGAGTGCACGAAGTAGAAAAAGCTGTCGTCCGGCACGCCCGCCAGCAGCGGGCAGTCGCCGGCGGCTCCGGCGGGACGCCGCACGCGGTTCCATCCCATGTGCGGCACTTTGAGCGGCGGTGCGACCGTGAAGCGCGTCACGCGGCCCGGCAGCACGCCCAGCCCGGCGGCTTGCCCTTCCTCGCTGAACTCGAAGAGCATCTGCAGCCCCAGGCAGATCCCCAGATAGGGCACGCCGGAGGCCACCGCCTGCGTAATGGGCTCGACCAAACGCCGCCGCCGCAGCTCCTCCATCGCCATGTCAAACGCCCCAACGCCTGGCACAATGAGCTTGTCGGCCTCCGCGACGTCACGGGCCTGGTCGCTGACCCGCACCGAGGCACCCACGCGCTCCAACGCGTTGGAGACGCTGCGCAAGTTGCCCATGCCGTAATCCACGACGACAATCATGGCAGAGTTCCACCGCCGTTACAGCGTGCCTTTGGATGAGGGGATGCGGCGCCCGCGGCCTTCCCGCTCAGCGGCCTGGCGCAACGCGCGCCCCAGCGCCTTCATCACCGCCTCAGCGGCGTGGTGCAGGTCGTCTCCCGCAAACAAGTCCACGTGCACCGTCAGCTTCGCCGTGCGCACCAACGACTCCAGGCAGTGTTCCAAATCCCGCCATTGATAGGACGTGCCGGAGCTGGTTAATGCGCGCCGCGGCTTGCGCTGATCCCGCACGAGGAGTTTGGGACGGCCGCAGATGTCCACCACCACCCGCGCGAGCGCGTCTTCCATCGGCACGTAGGCCCAGCCGAACCGGCGGATGCCGCGCCCCCCATCCAGCGCCTGCAGCAGGGCTTGGCCCAGCACCAACCCCACGTCTTCATTGGTGTGGTGCACGTCCACCGCCAGGTCCCCCTGCGCCTTCACGGAGAGCGTCCAGCCGGCGTGCGTGGCTAAGAGGACCAGCATGTGGTCTAAAAACGGCAGCCCCGTCGTGACGGCCGCCTTCCCTTGCCCATCCACCGCCAGGCGAATGGTGATCTGCGTCTCGGTGGTTCGTCGTGTCACGTTGGCTTGTCTCATGATTGCTCGCTCAGGTTAAGCGGACCCGCACGGATTCAAAGTGGCGCGGCAGCCCTTCCAATGCCGTCAGCCGCTCCACCGGCTCGCGCACTTTTTCCAACGCTCCCTTGGTGTAGCCGATGAGATGCGTCTTGCGGATGAAGTCGTCCACCCCAATGCCGGAGAACATGCGCGCCGCGCCGCCGGTGGGCAGCACATGGCTCGGCCCGGCGATGTAGTCGCCCACCGTCACCGGCGAATACGACCCCAGGAAGATTGCGCCGGCGTGGCGGATGCGCTTGAGCAGCTTCTTGGGCGACTTGACCATGATCTCCAGGTGCTCCGGCGCCAACTGGTTGGCCACGTCCGCCGCCTCATCCAGGTTTTTCACGACGATGCAGTACCCAAAGGGGATCTGCTTCCGCGCCAGCTTGGCAAGCGATTTGGACGTCGTGATCAAGAACCCGACGCCGCCCGCGTGCTCGGTCTCCGCCATCAAATCCGTCAGGACGAACTGCGGGTTCGAGTGGTGATTCGCGATGATCGCGATCTCCGACGGGCCGGCGAGGGTCTCAACATCCACCACCCCGAACACCTGCCGCTTGGCTTCCGCCACGTAGGCATTTCCCGGCCCGATAATCTTATCCACCTTGGGTACGCTTTTGGTGCCGAACGCAAACGCGGCAATCGCCTGCGCGCCGCCCAGCTTGTACACCTCATCCACGTGCAGCAGGCTGGCCACGGCCAGGATGTTCGGATCCACGCTGCCGTCCGGCCGCGGCGGGGTGGTCAGCGCGATCTGCTTGACGCCCGCCTGCCGCGCCGGGATCACCGTCATGTAGACGGTGGACACCAGGCTCGCCGTCCCGCCGGGGATGTAGATGCCCACCCGCTCGATGGGATCGAACTTCTCGCCGAGAAAGACCCCGTCGCTGTCCACGATGCGGATCGGCTTCATGCGCGGCTTGCCGTAAAACGCCTGCACCTTCTGGATGGCGGTCTTCAAGTGGACCGTCAGGTTCGGGTCAATGTGCTGGAACGCGCCGGACGTTTCCGCCTCGGTCACCCGGAGCTGCTTCGGGGTCAGCTTGACCCCGTCGAACTTCCGCGTGTAACGCAGGAGCGCTTCATCGCCGTGCTGGCGCACATCGTCCAGGATGCCGCGGACGCGTTCCTCGAGGCGCCGCTTGCTGACGAGCTGGCGCGTGCAGAGCCGCTGCCAGGCTTGTCCGTGCGTGGAAACCATCTTCATGCGATTCGTTCCTCTACGCTAGAGTGACTCATGCACCGATGGCCTGCCGCACCAGCGCCTCGGCTCTCGCCAAGGCGTCGGCGATCTTCTGAGGCTCATTGCCTCCCGCCTGCGCAAAATCCGGCCGTCCGCCGCCGGAGCCGCCGGTGATCGCCGCGATCTCCTTCAACACTTTGCCGGCATGCACGCCGCGCTTGACGGCCGGCGACGTGGCGGCCATGACCCACGCCACCCGCCCCTCGGCATCGGCGGCGGCCAGCACGGCCACGCCGTCCCGCATCGAGCCCTTGAGCGCGTCCGCCAGCGCGGAGAGCAGCTCTCGGTCCGCCGTCCCCTCCAGCGCCGCGGCGATGAACGTGATGCCGTCAATCTCTTTGGCCTGCTCGAGCAAGTGCTTGGCCTGTGAGGAGGCCGTCGAGAGCGTGGCATCCTTCACTGCGCGCTCGGACGATTTGACCTGGCGCAGCAGCTCTTCCAATCCGGCCAGCACGTCGTGCGCGGGCCGGCTCAACCGGGCCGCCGCGTGCCGCAGCCACTGGGATTCCTGCTGTTGCCGCAGGAACGCCGCTTCGCCGACGAGGGCCTCGAGGCGCCGGGTGCCCGCCGCGACCGATCCTTCGGCGACGATCTTGAACGTCCCGACAAACCCGGTGTGCGGCAGATGCGTGCCGCCGCACAGCTCCTGGGAATAGTCGCCGATCGAGACGACCCGCACGTCCTGGCCGTATTTCTCGCCGAAGAGCGCGAGCGCGCCGTGCTGCTTGGCCTCGGCCAGTTTCATCAGCCGGGTCTGCACCGCATCCGACAACCGGACGCGCTCGTTCACCAATTGCTCCACCTGCAGCTGCTGCTCTTCCTCCAACCCGCGCAGGGCGGAAAAATCAAACCGCAGCCGCTCGGCCTCGACCAGCGAGCCCGCCTGCACCGCTTCCGGCCCGAGCACGCGCCGCAGCGCCCAATGCAGCAGGTGCGTCGCCGTATGGCTGCGCGCCACCTTCAGCCGGTGCGCCGGATCCACCGCGGCTTTCACCGGCTCGTTCACGCGGCACGCGCCCTCCCGAATCTTCACGTGGTGCACGAGCAGCGCATCCGCCCAGGTGACGGTCACCACCTCGGCCGAGCCCTTGAGCAGCTCCAAGGCGCCGCGGTCGCCGATCTGCCCGCCGGATTCGCCGTAGAAGGGCGAGCGGTCCAACACCAGGCCCACCTCATCGCCGGCGCGGGCCTCTTGCACCCACCCGTCCTGTTTCCAGATGCCCTTGATCCGCCCCTCGGCTTCCAGCGCCTGGTAACCCACAAACTCGCTGGCCGCGTGGCCGTCGAGCTTCAACGTCGTCGGGGTGAAGATGTCGCCCCCGAACTGCGAAGCTTTCCGCGATCTTTCCCGCTGCTCTTCGAGCCGCTGCTCAAATACCGACTCTTCAACTGTGAACCCACGGCTCACAGCAATGTCTACTAATAATTGAAGCGGATATCCATAAGTATCCTTCATTTTAAAAGCAAAATCGCCGGAGACGACTTGCCGGCCTTCAGCTCTTAACCGACGGAATTCTTCTTTGACCTGCTCCTGGCCAGCTTGTAAGGTCTCGATAAACCGTCGCTCCTCAACCTCTAGCACCTTAATGATTCCTGCGCGATATTTTTGTAGTTCAGGGTACACAACCCCATACGCTTCAATCACGGCTGGTGCAAGCGAGGCAAGAAACGGCTCGTGATCTGCGCGGATTCCGTGCCAATAGGCCCGTCGAATGAGCATACGTAAGACATAGCCACGCCCTTCGTTCGATGGCAATAACCCTTCGGCAAACAGGAATACAACCGCTCGAAGGTGGTCAACGACTACGCAAAACTCAGGGTCCAAGATCCCCAACCCGGCCCCATATCGTCTCCTAAGCTCTTGCGCAAGAAAATCAGTAAGCGGCCTAAATAAATCCGTGTCGTAGTCCGTCAAATTGGCGTTGCCGGTGGTCTCCTGTAAGACCACGCGGGTCAGGCGTTCCAACCCCATGCCGGTGTCAATGTTCGGCTTGGGCAGCGGCTTCAACGTGCCGTCCGGCTGCCGATCATATTGGGTGAAGACGAGGTTCCAGACTTCCAGCGATTTCGAGCCGGCGACGTGGCCGTCCGGATTGTAATAAATCTCCGAGCAGGGGCCGCAGGGCCCATTAGGCCCTTGCGAGGGCGCGTTCGCCGGCCAAAAGTTATCCGCCTGGCCGAAGCGCTTGATCCGCTCCTCCGGCACGCCCAGCGCCCGCCAGAGCGTGCGCGCGTCTTCGTCGTCCTCGTAGACGCTCACCCACAGCTTGGCTGCAGGCAGATTCAGGCACAGTTCGGGCGTCGCGCTGCGCTTCGTCCCGGCAAAGTCCAGCGTGCCGGTCAGGAACTCCCAGGCCCAACCGATGGCCTCGCGCTTGAAGTAGTCCCCGAAGGAGAAATTGCCCAGCATTTCAAAGAACGAATGGTGGCTCGGACTCTTGCCCACCTTGTCGAGATCGCCGGTGCGCAGGCACTTCTGGCACGAGACCGCCCGCGTCAGGTCCGTGCGCTTGCCGAGGAAGTAGTCCTTGAACTGGTTCATCCCGGCGGAGGTGAACAGCACCGTCGGATCGCCGCTGGGAATGAGCGAATCGCTCGGCTGCACCGAGTGCCGGCGCCGCTCAAAGAACGTCAAGAATCGGTTGCGTAATTCGTGGCTGTTCATTCGTGAAGTGTCACGACCTGTTCGATCGTCTCTGGTGAAAATCCCCGACGGGCCAGCCATCGCGCCACGCGGGCGGGTTCGCCCAGCGCGCGCGGCCTCCGACGCTGGCGCTCGGCCGCCTCTCGGGCGCGGGCCAACTCAGCCGCCGCAGAACGCCAGGGGGCCAGCGCCGCCTCCACGGCGTCCGGCACGAGGCGGATCGCCTCCAACCGCGCGCGAATGGCCACGGCCGCATAGCCTTGCTCGGCCAGGCGGCCCGCCAGCAGCTTGGCGCACGCGCGGTCGTCCACCCAGCCCCGGTGCTTGCAGTCGGCGAGCACCGTCCCGATCACGGACAAAGGAACGCCATGAGCCTGTAGGTGGGTGCGAACCTGAGCAACTGAACGGACGCCAAACCGCAGATAACGACGCGCCAGCGTGGAGGCTCGGAGCTCATCCGCAGCGCGACCATCAGGGTCGGCGCGGCCGGCGCGTCTCATGCGAACACGCAAGTTGTGCGCGGCGATGCGCGCCTTACGGCGCGGCTTTCACGACCACGTAGCCGCGGGCGGTCCGCACCAAGGCGTTGCCCTGAACTTTCCCAATCGCTTGGCGGTAGTCCTGGATGGATTCCACCGGCATCCGGTTGATTTCGTTGATGACATCCCCCGGCTGCAAGTGCGATTCAGACGCCGGGCTGTTCGGATCCACGTCCGTGATCACCACGCCCGCGAGATCCTGCGGCAGCTCAAATTGCTCGCGCAATTGCGGGGTCAGCTCGGCGACTTTGATGCCCCGCCAGGCTTCGCTGGTGCTGGAGGCCACGTTGGTGTCCATCGGGCGCTCGCCGATCTCCACATTGACCGTGGTCCGCTTGCCCTCGCGCAGCACCTCGACCGGCGCGCGCCAGCCGACCTTGGTGCGGCCCACCAGGTCCACCAACTCCCGTGAGCTGCGGATGGGCTTGCCATCGAAACTCTTGATGATGTCGCCGTCCTTGAGGCCGCTGTGCTGCGCCGGACCGTCCGGCAGTACCTGGTAGACCAGCACGCCTTCCCGGTCCGTCAGGCCGTAGTACTCGGCGACGTCCTGCGTGATGTCCTGGATCTGGATGCCCAGCCAGCCGTACAGGACTTTGCGCCCCTCGATGAGCGAATCGAGCACCGCCTTCGCCCGGTTAATCGGCACCGCAAACCCCACGCCCTCCGACCCGCGCGAGCTGGTGAGGATCGCCACATTGATGCCGACGACTTCCCCCTGCATGTTCAGGAGCGGGCCGCCGCTGTTGCCGGGGTTGATCGCGGCATCGGTTTGAAGCAAGTCCGAGTAATCACGGTCCGACTGCGCGGGCCGCGGCAGCCGCCGGTGCAGCGCGCTGATGACCCCGACCGTCAACGTCGGCTCCGGCCCCAGCACTTGCTGGGAGGCGCCGCCATAGCCCATCAGCCCGAATGGGTTGCCCAGCGCCAGCGCCCACTGGCCCGGTTTGACGTTGTCCGAATCGCCCAGGCGCGGGACCGCCGGCAGGTTCTTCGCGTCAATTTTGATGACGGCCAAGTCCGAACGCAGGTCTTTGCCCTTCACCTCGCCGGCAAACTCGCGGCCGTCCGCCAGCGTGACGGTGATCTTGTCCGCATCCGCCACCACGTGCTCATTCGTCAGGATGAAGCCGCGGCCGTCAATGATGACGCCCGACCCCAGCCCGAACCGCTTGAACTCCTTGGGCGACGGCGCGTTATCGCCGTAGAACTCGCGGAAGAAATCTTCAAACGGCCCCTCGCCGAAAAACGGGTGGACGCGGAAATAGCGCTGCACCTGCTCGATCTGCTCGGTCGAAATGCTCACGACCGCCGGCCCGACCTCTTCGCCGATGCGCACGAACGCTTGTTCCAGCGATTCCGCCGCGCTGGTGCCCTGCGCCGCCTGGGCGCTGGAGGGCGCCAAGACCGAGCGCCCCATCGGGCTACTGCCGGACCAGAGCTCCCCATGCGTCGCAAACATCCCGGCCCCAACGACGCTCAGCACCGCAGCCAGCGTGATCCAACCCGAGAATCGCTTCATGCCTCGACCTCCACGGGTGCCTCAGCTTTCTCTTGGGCCTTCTCTTGAGTGTTCTCGTGTTGACGAATCCGGTGTTCCAACTCCTGCATCAGCTTGGGATTTTCTTTCAAGAACAGCCGGGCGCTTTCCCGTCCCTGTCCCAGCTTGGTCTCCCCGGTGGAGAGCCAGCTCCCCTGGCGCTGGACCACGCCGGTCGTCTCGCCGACGTCCAGGAGGCTGCCCGCCTTGGAGATGCCCTCGTCGAACAAGATGTCAAACTCCGCTTGCCGGAAGGGGGGCGCGACCTTGTTCTTGACGATCTTCGCCCGCACCCGGTTGCCGACGGCCCGGTCGCCGATCTTGATCGAGTCAATCCGGCGCAGATCAATTCGCACGGACGAATAGAACTTCAGCGCCCGCCCGCCGGGAGTGACTTCCGGGTTGCCGAACATCACGCCGATCTTCTCGCGCAACTGGTTGATGAACACGCAGCAGGTCTTCGATCTCGCGATCGCGGCCGTCAGCTTGCGCAGCGCCTGGCTCATCAGCCGCGCCTGCAGGCCCATGAATTGATCGCCCATCTCGCCTTCGATCTCGGCGCGCGGCACCAAGGCGGCGACGGAGTCCACCACGACCAAGTCCACCGCATTGGAGCGCACCAGCGTTTCGGCGATTTCCAGCGCCTGCTCGCCGGTGTCCGGCTGCGACACCAAGAGGTCATCCAGATTCACGCCGATCGTCTTGGCAAAGCCCGGGTCCAGGGCATGCTCCGCGTCAATGAAGGCGGCGGTCCCGCCGGTGCGCTGCGCCTGCACGATCACGCTGAGCGACAGGGTGGTCTTGCCGGACGACTCCGGCCCGAAAATCTCCACGACCCGGCCGCGCGGCAATCCGCCGATGCCCAGCGCGAGGTCCAGCGCCAGGGAGCCGGTCGAGATCGCCGGGATGTCCATCTTGGTATTCTGCCCCAAACGCATGATGGAGCCCTTGCCGAATTGCTTTTCAATTTGACTTAACGCGGCTTCCAAAACCTTTTGCCGTTCCACCCGCTCGCGATCGTGCGTCTTCTCACGTTCCACCATCTTGTAACCCTCTCTGTTCCTTGTGGTTCATCGTACCGGCGCTTCCTGCCGCGCAGACGCACCAGCGCGCGCCGGATCGAGGTGAAATACTGTTGGATATTATACGAGAAGCTCGCCTCCCCTGTCAAAGCGCGCAGGTGTCGTCATGTCTCGGTGGGGCGGGCAAGCGATGCCGCGAACGAGATGCGAGCCGCCAACGAAGACCCTGCCGCGATGCTATAATGCGGCCATGGATGTGGAGATCATTGCCGTCGGGTCAGAGCTGCTCAGCGGACGGGTCGTCAACACCAATGCCGCCTATGCGGCGCGGCGGCTGCGCGCGCTGGGTTTTACGAGCCGGCGCCACGTGGCCGTCCCCGACGACGTGGCCGCCATCACGGAGGCGGTCGCCGCGGCGCTGAACCGCAGCGACGTGGTCGTCGTGACCGGCGGCCTCGGCCCCACGGATGATGATGTCACCGTCCGCGCCGTGGCCAAGGCCTTGGGACAGCCGCTGGTCCTCGACCCGCGGGCCGCGCGCCAGGTCCAGCGGCTCTACCGGCGGCACAGGACCCGGCTCAGACAGTTGGCGCTGCGTCAGGCCTTTGTGCCCCGCGGCGCGCACACGCTGCCGAACCCCCTCGGCACCGCCCCGGGCATCTGGTGGCAGCGCGGCGCCACCCGGCTCATTGCGCTTCCAGGTGTTCCGCAAGAGATGCGCGCGATCCTGGACGCCTCCGTCCTGCCTCGGCTGCGGCGCCTCCGCCACACCGGCGCGCTGGTTCACCGGACGATCCGCACCATCAACGTTCTGGAATTACAGCTTCAGCGGCTGCTGCAGCGCCTGAAACTTCCGCCGGGCGTGTCGGC
Source organism: Candidatus Omnitrophota bacterium (assembly GCA_023247215.1). Classification (GTDB taxonomy): domain Bacteria; phylum Omnitrophota; class Gorgyraeia; order Aquiviventales; family Aquiviventaceae; genus JACPRA01. Next base: position 14,035 of record JAHFGX010000020.1, on the reverse strand, counting down.
CGGCTTCTATCCGCACTTGCTGACGGTGGACGTGCAACTCACCGCCGCCGGACAGGCGCCGCGGCGCGCCACGCAGCTCCTCGATGAGCTCGAGCGCCGAGTGCGCCGGCACCTGGGCCACGCGGTCTACGCCGTCGGGGAGACGCCGCTCGAGGCGGCCGCCGGCGCCGCCCTGGCGCGACATCGCTCGACGGTCGGTGTCGGGGAATCCTGCACCGGCGGGCTGATCTCGACGCTGCTCACCGACGTGCCCGGCAGTTCCCGCTACGTCATGCTGTCGGTGGTGGCCTATCGCAACCGGGCGAAACAGCAATGGCTGGGGGTTCCCCCGTCGCTGCTCACCCGGTATGGAGCGGTTAGCGCCCCGGTCGCGAGGGCGATGGCGGAAGGCGCGCGGCGGCGCAGCGGCGCGACCTTTGGTCTTGGCGTCACCGGCATCGCCGGACCCGGCGGCGGGACGCCGAAGAAACCGGTGGGACTCGTCTATATCGCGTGGGCCGGTCCGGCCGGCACGCGCAGCGTGCGCGCTCTGTTCTCTGGAGATCGGCCGGCCATCCGGATGCAAGCGGCTCAACTGGCGCTGAACGGCTTGCGCTTGGCCGCGGAGGGCGTTACCCGACCTGGCCGCCACTAAACGGAAGCTGGGCGAGCGGCGTATACGTGGATCCGGTCGAGCTCAAGACGCTGTGCATCAGCGTCACGCCAGGCACGGCGAAGGAGGGCGGCGGGGTCCAGGTCACCTCGGCAAGCTGGCGAATTAAGTTCGCTCGGTTGCGGGAGGACCGCACCCGGCCTAACGTGACGTGCGCGACAAACTCTTCCTCGCGTTCACCGCACGCCAGGGACGCGAGCCCGCGTTCCAGCTCACCCGCCAGTCGCGGCAGTTGCTGCGTCTCGTCTTCCGCGCCCACCCACAGCACCCGCGCCGCGCCCTGCGTTGGGAAGCTTCCCAGATCGGTGAGCCGGAGGCGCAGCGGCGCGGTCGTTGAGGCCAGCGCTTCCAGCAGGCGCGTCACCTGAACGCGTTGTTCTTCCGTAATCTCTCCCAGGAATTTCAGCGTCAGGTGCAGGTGGGCAACCGTCACCCACTTCACATCCGCCTGAGAAGCGGCGAGGCGGCACTGCACGCCCCCCAGCGCCCGGCGCACGTCCTCAGGCAACTCCAGCGCGACAAACGCCCGCATGGGCTTAAGGGTGCCGGGTCGCGGCGAGCCAAATGATCGCACCGGTATAGACGGCCGCACCCAGGTCGTCGAAGACAATCCCCCATCCGCCCGGCAACCGGGCCAAGTGGCGCAAGGGCGGCGGCTTGATGATGTCAAATGCCCGAAAGAGGAGGAACGCCGCCGCCGTCATCGGCCAGCCTGAGAGGCTGAGCGGGCACCACACGCCGATGCCCCACATGGCGACGACTTCATCAATGACGACCTCGGAGGGATCCAGGCGTCCGAACGCGCGCTCCGCGCGCGTGGAGATCGGGATGCTGGCCGTGCATGCCGCCAGCCAGAGCGCGCCGCTCCATGAGAGCGGCCACGAGCGAGTCCCCCACGCCAACAGCACGCCGAGGGCGCTGCCCACGGTCCCGGGCGCCATGGGGCTCAAGCCGAGCCCGCCTGCCGTCGCCAATACCTTAGCGAGCGATCGCATCGCGCAGGAGCGAACGGTTGCGCCAAAAGAAGCTGGCCCCGGAGAACACGGTCAGCGCCACGGTGATCCACATGCACCCGGAAATCAGCCACGCCAGAAGCTGCCGCCGGTTCCCGCCTGGCGCGGGAGCCAACTCTTCGACCGCCAACACCGCGAGGATCACGAAGATCGTGGCCATCTGCGACACGGTTTTATGCTTCCCTTCCCGGGCCGCCGGGATGACGATCTGCCGGGTGGCCGCGTACAACCGCACGCCCGTGATGAGAAATTCCCGCAGCACGATGACCAGCACCATCCACGCGGGGATCAGCTTCAGCTGCACGAACGCCAACAGCAGGCCGACCACCAGCACCTTGTCGGCAATCGGGTCGAGGAGAATCCCGAACGCCGTCACCTGATGCCAACGCCGCGCCAGGTAGCCGTCCAGCCAATCGGTCAGCGCCGCCAGCAGGAACAGCCCCACAGCCCACAGCTTGGCGGCCCCACCGGGCAGAAACACCACCCCCATGATGACCAAGGTTAAGACGACCCGAAGGATGGTGAACCCGTTCGGGAGCGCGCCCGGACGGGAGCGGGGCACGGTCACGAGACAGCCTCGCCGACGAGATCGTATTCGTAGGCGTCCGTCACGCGCACCGGAACCAGCTGCCCCGGCTTCAGCGACACGCGGGGGCTCCGCACATACACGGCGCCATCCACTTCCGGCGCGTCCGACGCCGTGCGGCCCACAAAGAGCGCGGGGTCCGAAGCGTCGGCCTCATCGATTAACACCTCCAGTGTCTGGCCGATCCGCCGCCGCGTCAGCTCCTGCGAAATCTCCTGCTGAAGCTGCATGAGCTGCTCGTACCGGGCCTGGCGGACGGCTTCCGGCACCTGATTGGGAGCGCGAACCGCGGCCGTGCCCTCTTCCGGCGAGTAGCGGAAGGTGCCCAGCCGCTCAAACCGCACCTCCTGAACGAACGCCTGGAGATTGGCGAAGGCCGCCTCGGTTTCGCCGGGGAACCCCACGATGACCGACGTCCGCAGCGCGATGGAGGGAACGGCACGGCGCAGCGCCTCGATCGTGCGCCGCAGCTGCGCCTGCGTGATGCCCCGATTCATCAGCCGGAGCACCTCGTCATCCGCATGCTCGATGGCGGCATCTAAATACTTACACATCGTCGGCAGATCACGGATGGCCTCGACGAGCTGCGGGCTGATCCCGCGCGGATGGCAGTAGAGCAGCCGCATCCACCGCACCCCGGGCACGCGGTCCAACGCGCGCAACAGGTCCGCAATGCGGGGCACACCGTAACGGTCCACCCCGTAGTCGGAGGTATCCTGCCCGACAATCACCAGCTCTTTGACCCCGCGGGTTTCCACCAGCTCGGTCGCTTCCTCGACCAGCTCCTCGATGGACCGGCTGGCCAGCGGCCCTTTGATCTTCGGGATGATGCAGAAGGCGCACCCTTTCAAGCAGCCTTCGGAGATCTTGAGGTACGCGTAGTGCGGCGGGGTCAACGCCACCCGCGCCGCGGGGCCCTGGGGCAGCGTCACGGGATGCGGCCGGACGACGGAGAGGGGGCTGCCCGCGACGGCGCGCTGGACGACCACGTCAATGTCGCCGAAGCCGTCCACCCCGACGAAGCCGTCCACTTCCGGCAGCTCCTTGATCAGGTCCCCTTTGAAGCGCTGCACCAAGCAGCCCGCGACGATCACCGCTTTGAGCTTGCCTTGGGCTTTGAGCTCGGTCGTCTGGAGAATGGTGTCAATGGATTCTTGGATGGAGTCCTGGATGAAGCTGCAGGTATTGATGACCGCTACGTCCGCCTGCTCGACGCCGTCCACGACGCGATAGCCGGCCTGGACCAGCTTGCCGAGGTACAACTCGGAATCCACCAGGGTGCGGGCGCACCCAAGGCTGACGAGGCAGACGGCGGGTTG
>JAHFGX010000020.1:0-10365 GCA_023247215.1 Candidatus Omnitrophota bacterium | reverse complement strand
TCGCGCTGCGGATTCCGCCGGGGTTGGGGCGCCGCTCGCAAGCGGTTGGACGCGTTGATGCGTAATGACCAGGCGCCCGTCATGCGCCAGGACCATGGGGCTGATCGTATGGCCGTTGACGAGCACGTCGGTGTGCGCCGGCGACCCCAGCACCAGCTCAAAGCGCTGGTCGGCTTTCCACAGTTCCTGCGTGCCGGGAGCCAATTGCCGCTGCGCGACCAGCTTGCCGTCCGCCTTCACCAAGACCCAGGTCCGCCGCTTGGCGACGACGACCAGCTCCAGCGGCACGCGCGGCTCCAGCTGCAGGAGCATTTCCGCGGGAGCCGACGCCGAGCGCATGGAGAAGCTGGCGGCCTCATGGGGCCATGAGAGTGTGAGCCATTTCCAGGGGCGCGACGCGACCACCGCGCCGACCATGGCCGCGCCCATGACCACCGCTCCCAGCCGGCGCCACGCCGCATCCGACCAGGCCGAAACCGGCTCATTCGACCAGGCTACGGGCACCGCCGCTTCAGACGCCGGCACGGACGATTCAGAAGCCGCGGCCGGAGGCGAGGGTAGCAGCTGGGCGACCAGCGGCTCGGGATCCAACCGCAAGGCCCTGGCGTACTTGATGAGAAACGCCTTGGCGTAGACCGGGCTCATGGTCCGGTGCAGCTCGTCCGCTTCCAATGCCTCCAGCACCCAGGGTTGAATCCGGCTGACGTGCGCGATTTCCTTCAGGTCCAACCGCAATTCTTCACGAGCTTGCTTGAGTATCGTCCCGACGCTCATAGGTCTCCTCTGATGCTCCGTTAGTCTGAGGCGTCTCCACTGCGCCCCTGCCCGGCCAGCACGTCGCGCGGCCGGCTGCCTTGGGGCGGGCCGACGATCCCTTCCTGCTCCATCAAATCCAGCATGCGGGCGGCCCGGCCGTACCCCAGCCGCAGCCGACGCTGCAGCAGCGACGTCGAGGCCTGGCCGGTGTCCAGCACCAGCTTCTTGGCCATGTCGTAGAGCTCGTCTTTTTCGCCCAGCGGCGTGTCAATCGCCCGATCCTGCTGGGTGAGGAATCCCTCATCGTACGCGGACGGGCGCTGCGCTTTCAGGTGCGCGACGACGCGCTCAATCTCCTCATCCGTCACGTAGCACCCCTGGACACGAAGCGGTTTCGCGGCACCCGGCCGCAAGAAGAGCAAGTCGCCGCGGCCGAGCAGCTTGTCCGCCCCGTTCATGTCGAGGATGGTACGCGAGTCCACTTTCGACGCCACCTGAAACGCGATGCGCGCCGGGAAGTTGGCCTTGATGACGCCGGTAATCACGTCCACAGATGGGCGCTGCGTCGCCAGAATAATGTGGAGGCCCACGGCACGGGAGAGCTGCGCCAGCCGCGTGATGGATTCTTCCACATGCTGGGACGACACCATCATCAGATCCGCCAGCTCGTCAATCACGATCACCAAATACGGCATCCGCTCCAGCGGGGCCTCCCCGCGCTCCTCGGAGGAGGCGGCAGGAGCCGCTGAGCCGTTTTTGCTGCGAAGGACTTTCTCATTATACCCGTCGATGTTGCGCACGCCTACCTTTGCCAGGACCTGGTAGCGCCGCTCCATTTCTTGGACCGCCCAGGACAGGGCGGCCCCGGCCCGCTTGGAGTCCGTCACGACGGGGGCTACCAGGTGCGGGATGTCGTTAAAGAGCGCCAGCTCCACCATCTTGGGATCGATCATGAGGAATTTCACTTCATCCGGCGTGGCATGGCACAGGATGCCCATCAGAAAGCTGTTGAGGCAGACGGTCTTGCCGGAGCCGGTAGCACCGGCAATGAGGAGATGCGGGCATTCCCGCAGGTCCGCCACGATGGACTGGCCGGAGACATCCTTGCCGATCCCCAACGCCAAGGGGGAGTTGAGCTGCGTGAACACCCGCGACGCCACGATCTCTTTGAGATAGACCACGGTGGCAACCGAGTTGGGCACGTCCACGCCGACCCGGCCTTTTCCAGGGATGGGCGCGATGATGTGGCAGCTGACGGCCTTCAGGACCAGCGCGAGGTCATCGCTTAATGACACGATTCTCGTCAGCTTGACGCCGGGGGCGGGGGCCAACTCATACCGAGTGACCGCCGGGCCGCGGTCAATGTTGACGCAGTTGGCCTCGATCCCGAACTCCCGCAGCGTCTCCTCCAGGATACGCGCGTTCACCTGGAGGTCTTCGCCCAGTTGGCGTTCGCTGACCGGCGGCGGGGTAGTCAGCAGATCCATCGGCGGCAATTGGAAACCGCCGGTGGCCTGGCGGGACCGGAGAGAGGCGGTGAGGATCTTCGGTTTGGCAGCGACCGCGCTGACTTTGGCGCGGGGGCCATTCCCCTCGTCGGGAGCGGACGCTTGCCCATTGATGGCCGGCCGGCCCGAAATTGCGTCGCGGATCAGCGCCGCAGCCGGAGCGGCGACCTCCCGCAACGCGTCGGCCACCTTGACCGGCGCAGCGGCGCGGAGGCGTTTGGCCGACGGCGCGGCCCCGGAGGCGCGCGACCACAACCATCCCTTGATCCGCCCGAAGAGGCGGCGAGGCAGCCCCGGCTCGTCGGCGATGAGGATCCAGGACAGCAGCAAGACGCATCCGGAGACGAGCGCGGTGCCCAGCGACCCGAGATAGTAGCGGCCGATCCGGGTCAGCGAATAGCCGAGGAGTCCGCCCGCTTCCGTTTGGACGATGGCATCCGCGCTGGTCAGGGAGGCGAGCGTGGCCAGCGCCGTCAGCAAACACGCGGCGGCGAGGGTTCGCGGCAGCCAGCGCACCAGGGGCACGCGGCCCTGCCAGTACCACATCGCCCAAAGACCGCAGACCACCGGCAGCGCAAATGCCGCCCACCCGAACCCGCCGCGGCCCACCAGGGCCGCCCAGGCCCCCACGACGCCGCCGATGTTCTGGAGCGGCGCATTGGGAGCGGAAGAGAGGACGGGCAAATCTGCGGGGTGATAGGAGGCAAACGCGAAGAAACTGAAACAGCTGGCGGCGCCAAGCAGGAGGCTGCGGAGCCGAGCCGACCACAACGGAGAGAGAAGCGGGCGCCTGCGCTCACCAGCCATCACGGCACGCGCCGGGCGACTCAACCTTCCAACGCCCGTTTTCTGGACAAGTTGATCCGACCTTGCTCATCAATCTCGATGACTTTGACGCGGATCTCGTCCCCCACCTTCACCACGTCGTCCACCTTGGCCACGTGCTTGTCCGCCAGCTCGGAGATGTGCACGAGCCCTTCCTTGCCGGGCAAGTACTCGCAGAAGGCCCCGAAGCTGGTCACCCGCTTGACCTTGGCGGTGTAGAGCTTGCCGATCGTCGCATCTTCGGTCAGGCTGCGGATGATCTCTACCGCTTTGTCTGAGGCTTTCGAATCCGCAGAGGCGATGGAGATGGTCCCATCGTCCTCGATGTCAATCTTGGCTCCCGTCTCCTCGACGATCTTCCGGATGACGCGCCCGCCCGGCCCGATCACTTCCCGGATCTTGTCCGGATGGATCTTGATCGTGGTGATGCGCGGGGCGTAGGTGGAAATGGAGGGGCGTGGCTTGTCGAGCGCCTTCGCCATCGTGTCCAGCACGGACAAGCGCGCCGGATGGGCCTGCGCCAGGATGTCGGCGACCAGCGTGGGCGTCAACCCTTCGGAGAGCTTCACGTCCACCTGCAGGGCCGTCACGCCTAAGCGGGTTCCAGCGACTTTGAAGTCCATGTCGCCCAGGTGGTCTTCCAACCCGGAGATGTCGGTGAGGATCGCCGTCTGCTTGCCTTCTTTGACCAATCCCATGGCCACCCCGCTCACCATGGCCTTGATCGGCACACCAGCGTCCATCAACGCCAAGGTGCCGGCGCAGACCGTCGCCATGCTGGAGGAGCCGTTGGATTCGAGGATATCGGACACCAACCGGATCGTGTACGGAAACTCTTCCTTGCCCGGCATCATCGGGGCCAGCGCGCGCTCCGCCAGCGCCCCATGGCCGATCTCGCGCCGGCCGGGGCTGCCGACCCGCCGCACCTCGCCGACGCTGAAGGGCGGAAAGTTGTAGTGCAGCATGAAGCGCTTGTAGCTCTCGCCTTCCAAGGCCTCGATGTGCTGCTCGTCATCGCTGGTGCCGAGGGTGGTCACGGTCAAGCTTTGCGTTTCGCCGCGCGTGAAGAGGCTGGAGCCGTGGGTCCGCGGCAGCACGCCGACTTCGGGCGTGATGTTGCGCACCTGCGTATACGCGCGCCCGTCCATCCGCTGGCGGCTCTCCAAGATGGCTTGGCGCACGTGCTCGCGCTCGACCACGTGCAACGCCAGGACCACCATCGCCGGGTCTACACCGCTGCCCTCCGGCGCCAACTCCTGCTTCAATGAGTCGGCCAAGGTGTCATAGGCGGAGGCATACTCCTCCTTGGTGCGCAGGCCCGTCATCTTGCTCAAGGCGGGGCCGGCGCGCTTCCGAACGGTCGCCAGCAGCTCGTCCGAAGCTTGGCGGATCGTCAGGTTGGTTTCCTTGGGCTTGCCGGCGGCCTTCACCAGCTCATCCTGCAGATCCAACAGCTTCAAGACCTGCTCGTATCCGAACACAATCGCTTCATTGACCTGCTGCTCCGGCACTTCTTTCATGCCGGCTTCAATAGAGAGAATGCCTTCGCGAGTGCCCTCCACCACCACATCCACGGAACTGTTGGCCAGCTCCTGATAGGTCGGGTTCGCCACCCAGCGGCCGTTCACCAACCCCACCCGCACCGCGGCCAGCGCCTGCGGAAACGGCATCGGCGAGAGGCGCAACGCAGTCGCCGCGCCGAAGACGGCCAGCACATCCGGATCGTACTCGCCGTCAGAGGAGAGCACCATCACCATGATCAGCACTTCGTGTTGGAGCCCTTTGGGAAACACGGGGCGGATGGGACGATCAATAAGGCGGGCGGTCAAAATTTCTTTCTCAGTGGGGCGGCCTTCGCGCTTGAAGAACCCGCCCGGGATGCGTCCCGCGGCATAGGTCTTCTCCCGATAGTCCACGGTGAGCGGGACGATATCCATCGCCCTGTCGGAGGGCGCCCGGCTGAACACGACCGTTGCCAGCAGCACCGTTTCGCCTTGCTGGACCAACACGGCCCCATCGGCTTGCCGGGCCACCTTGCCGGTTTCCAGAGACAGGGTAGACGCGCCGAGGGAAGTTGAGACACGCTGGGTCATGGGGATGTTACTTGCGGAGTTTCAACGCGTCGAGCAGGCCGCGGTAGGCTGATTCATCATGCCGCTTCAGGTACTCCAGGAGCCGGCGGCGGCGGCTGACCATCTTCAGGAGTCCTTGCCGGGAATGCATGTCTTTCTTATGCGCTTTGAAATGCTGCGTCAAACCGTTGATGCGCTCGGTCAGGAGCACGATCTGGACTGGCGAGGATCCCGTATCGGTTTGGTGGCGCTGGAACGTTTTGACCTGATCTGGTTTCGGCGAGGCTGTTGTTGTCGTCATGATTTGGGTAGTATACGTCCTTCCCTTCTGAGCGTCAAGCCCCGCATCGCGTCCCCGGCGCCCTCACTACTGCGCGGTTCCCTGAGTCGGCCGGTGATGTCGTTAAGGTTCTCGCGCGCGTCCGGGTAGTCCGGCTTCAGGCGCAGGGCTTCGGTGCAGTGGGTCAAGGCGCCTTGCAGATTTCCCACTGCGGCGAAGGCGACTCCTAAGTTGTTGTGGGCCTCGGCGAAGTCCGGCTTCAAGCGCAGGGCTTCGGTGTAGTGGGCGATGGCGTCATCGAACTGCCCCCGCGTCATCAGGGTGCCGCCCAGGTTGTAATGCGCTTCCGGATAGTCCGGCTTCAAGCGCAGGGCTTCGGTCAACTCGGCGATCGCGTCGTCGTAGAGCCCGGCCACATCCATCTCAACGGCGGACCGGGGGGGACTCTGTGCCGCTCTCAACTCCGTCGCTCGTCTCACCAACGCGCTCCCCACGTTGTTGCGGGCCTCCGCGTAGGTGGGTTTCAACCAGATCGTCCGGCGGAAGTAGGAGATGGCCTCTTCCGTGCGTCCCTGCTGTCCCATCAGGACGACGCCGAGGTTATTGCACGCGATCCAGGCCGAGGGATTCTTGTTGAGGGTATCCCGCCACACGCGCTCGGCGTCCTGGTAGATCTGTCCCTGGCGCCATGTCAGGATCCCCAGCACGAGGAGGACCAGCCCACCGGCCAGGCCCCCCATGACGACGCCCCGGCCGCCGAGCCGCCGGACCTGTGCGGTGCCCATCGCGACGCCGGCGGTGATCAGCGCGATGCTCGCGTGGTACTGGAAGTGATCGGCGACAAACGAAAACCGCATCGGAAAATAGTTCACGAATCCCAAGGCCGGCGCGAGCAGCACCACGAAACCGCCACCTGCCGCGAGCGGTCCGCGGCCGAGGCGGTGTCGAAGCCCCCAGAACCCAAGGAAAACTGCCGCCGCCGCGATCGGAGCCAGCCACTGGGTCCAGACGTGGGGATCAATGGGCCAGCGCGGATAGATGAAGGTCAGCCGGACCGGCCAGAGGAGTTTCCCGACGTAACACCAGACGGCGCGCCCCGCAATGAGCAGGCGCGCGGCCCACGAGAGGTTCCACTCCCCTCCCGCCCACTCCGCCAGCACATGGCGTTGCTCACACCACACCGTGAGCCATGCGAACACGGCCCCGATGACCACGAAGGGGGTCAACGAGGCCACGTCCTGCCGCGTGAGACGCCCACGTTTCCACCAGATGAGCAGCGCCACGACGACCGGCAGGAGGCACACCACGGTTTTGCTCAGGAGAGCGCCCACGAAGCTCACCAGCGAGATGAGGTAGGCCCGCCGGCGCGACCGCCGGTCCGCCATCGGCTCGGCGAATCGAAGGTAGCTCAGGCACGCCACCAGGGCGCACAACGCCGACAGGACGTTCTTCCGCTCCGAAATCCAGGCGACCGATTCGACGTGGACGGGATGGAGCGCGAAGACGGCGGCCGCCCACCAGGCGCCTGGCACGCCCAGCAGGAGGAGGAGCCGCCACACCAAGACGGCATTGACCGCATGCAGCAGGATGTTGACGAGGTGATAGCCACCGGGATGCAGGCCCCAGAGATGATATTCGATCCAAAAGCTGGTGAAGGTGAGCGGATAGTACTGTGCCTGGACGGAAGGATCGGTCCAAATCGTCTGAAGCCCCTGGAGGTTCCGCAAGGTGGCGTTGGCGGCGACGTGGGAATCGTCGTCCCAGATGAACCCGGCGCCCAGGACCGGCCGGTAGGCCAGCAGCGTCAGGCTCAGAAGCGCGAGGAGCTGCCATCGAGAGAACCTCGGCAGCAGGGTTGACTCACTCATGGTCAACTGAAGATGTGTTACGCGTGAGAAGAAATGAGCCGCCGCGCGAATCGCCTGTAAGCCGAGTTCTGTTCCCCCGGATGGGGGCGATGGTCATCCATCTGGGCCCGGTCTTGCGGCCGGGCGCTTGCGGCCGACCTTCCCGAGCTGCGGCGGGCCACCGTGGCTCTCCGCGCGAGGCGGAGAACCGTCGGGTCATTTGGCCTTGCTCCGCGTAGAGATTGCCGCGTTTCACCCCCTCAACCAGGCAGTGGCCTGGCTGAAGGACTCGTCTCTGTGGCTCTAATCCGCCCCCCGCCTTTCGGTGGGGAGGCCCCGAGGTTATCGGGGTACGCTGCCCTGCGGAGCTCGGACTTTCCTCCCCCCGCCACGAACTGTGGCGGGGAGCGACCATCCGGCGATCCGCGCGGCGGCTCTCAAAGATCCGGCATGCCCGCGCTGCGCACTGCGGCCCGGCCCGCCAGCCGGTCCGCCAGGCGATTGCGCTCGCGCGGCACGTGATGAAATGTGACCTGCTCAAACCCGGCGGCGGTCCGGCGCGCCCGCTCATACAACGCGCGCAGCGCGTCATTCCGGACCCGGTAGAGCCCCTGCAGCTGCTTCACCAGCAGCTCGCTGTCGCTGTGGACGCGCAAGCGCCGCACCCCCCGGGCCTGGGCTTCTTGCAACGCGTAGACGAGGGCGGAATATTCCGCCACGTTATTGGTGGCGCGACCAAGCGGTTTGGAGACTTCCAGGAGCGGCTGCTCGTGCGCATCCACGAAGACGCACCCCGCGCCGGCCGGCCCAGGATTGCCTCGGCTGGCGCCGTCAATATAGACCGTGGCCTCGGCTCCAAGCTTAGAGCGCATCCTGAAGACAGAGGATGCGGTTGCAGCTTTCGCACATCACGAGCTTGGCGTTGAGCTGCACCTGGCTGATGACCTGCGGCGGCTGCACCATATGGCAGCCCCCGCAGGACTCCTGGATCAACGGCACCAGCGCCAACCCGTCGCGATTGGCCAAGATCCGCTCGTAGGCGCCCAGCGACTCCGGAGGGATCAGGGGGGCCATCTCTTGCCGGCGCCGCTCATAGTCGGCGAGCTGGGCCTCCACCACCTCCAGTTCCTTGGCCACCACCGTGGCTTCTGCGCGGAGGGCTTCTTGTTGCTTCGCCACCACCCCGAGCTGCGTCCGATGCTCTTTGGCCGCCCGGTCAATGGTGTCCAGCACGGTCAGAATCGCTTCCTCCGCCAGCGAGATGTCGGCTTTGGCGAGCGCGATCTCGTGCTGGATCGCCGCGTATTCCTTGTTGGTTTTCACCTGGAACAATTGCAGTTGGAGCTTTTTCACGCCCGCTTCCCGGGTGGAGAGCTCCAGCTCTTTCTCCTTGTGCTGCACCTGGAGCGACTTCAGATGGGCGTCCAGCGCCTGGCCCTTCGCTTGCTCTTCCGCGACGCGCTGCTTCGCTTGTTCCAGCGCCAGCGGCTTCTGGCGCTGCTCGCTGCGAAGACGGAACAGCTCCGTATCAACCACCTGGAGTTGTTTCAGCGTCCCAATCTGGTCTGCCATCTGCTCCTTCATATGAAATGAAAATACGTGGGCGATAGAGGACTCGGCGCCCTCCGCTCGCCGCGGCTCGCTGCGGGTCGGCCACCCGGCCCTCCCAAGGTTCGTCGCCGCTCCCACCACGGTCGCGGCTCCATGAACTTGGGTCGGGCCTCCCTTCTCGCCTCTATCGTTTCAATGAAAAGTACGTGGGCGATAGAGGACTCGAACCTCTGACCTCATGCATGTGAGGCATGCGCTCTAACCGACTGAGCTAATCGCCCAAATTTGCTACCGTCAATCCTTGGGGCTCCGGCACTCCGCGCCGACCCTGATGGTCGGCGCTCTGGAATGCCACGAGCGCGTCGGGCGCTCGGCCTTCGATCCATCCCCTCCCTCACGAAACAACGTGGGCCGGGGACGGATCGAACGTCCGACCAAGAGATTATGAGTCTCCTGCTCTACCACTGAGCTACCGGCCCGTGACTCGCCTGGTGGGGGGACGCTGCGGATGGACCACGCCGTCTTCAGAAGGTGTATCCCTTCTCGCTGGAGAACGCCACCTCTAAAAAGTTGCGCAGACGCCGGCTGCGCGTCGGATGCCGCAATTTCCGCAGCGCTTTCGCCTCGATCTGGCGCACGCGCTCTCGGGTGACGTTGAACATCTGCCCCACTTCCTCCAGCGTCCGGGGGGAGCCATCCTGCAATCCGAACCGCAGCAGCAGCACCTGCCGCTCGCGCTCGGAGAGGCTGGTGAGCACCCCTTCGATCTGTTCCTTCAGCATGTTGTACGCCGTCGCATTGGCCGGGGAAACCGCGCGCTTGTCCTCGATGAAATCGCCGAAGTGCGTGTCCCCGTCTTCCCCGATAGGCGTCTGCAGCGAGATCGGCTCCTGCGCGATCTTGAGGATGCCCCGCACCTTGTCCACGGGGATGCCGGTGGCCTTGGCGATCTCCTCCGGCGCCGGCTCCCGTCCGGTTTCCTGGACGATCGCCAGGGAAACGCGGATCAGCTTGTTGATGGTCTCGGTCATGTGCACCGGGATGCGGATCGTGCGCGCCTGGTCCGCGATGGCGCGGGTGATAGCCTGGCGGATCCACCACGTCGCGTACGTGGAAAACTTGTAGCCGCGGCGGTACTCGAACTTTTCCACCGCCTTCATCAGCCCGATGTTGCCCTCCTGGATCAAATCCAGGAAGGACAACCCGCGGTTCGTGTACTTCTTCGCGATGCTCACCACCAGCCGCAGGTTGGCCTCCACCAGGGATTTCTTCGCCCGCGTATACTCGGTCTCCGACTGGCGGATCTCCTTGCAGACCACGCGCATCTCCTCCGGGGCGCCGCCCAGCAGGCGCAATTGCTGCCGGCGCTTCGCCAGGAGTTCCCGCCGCCGCGCCGCGCCGTTCCGGCTGGTGCGCTTCACCTGCACCAACTGCCGGTCGGTGGTTTCCATGGCGCGCAGGAATTGCTCGGCACGCTCCACAATCCAGCCGATGGCCAGGATCGTCAGGTGGGACTCACCCGCCAG
>JAHFGX010000019.1:8230-30769 GCA_023247215.1 Candidatus Omnitrophota bacterium | reverse complement strand
GGTGGCGGCGTCCTTCGGCTGCGCTCAGGACGCCGCGCATCAGGCGCGAATCCCATGAACCTCTCGATGACATGGCGCGACTACCTGGAGCTGACGAAGCCGCGGTTGACGGCGCTGGCGCTGGTGACGGCCGCCGTAGGCTACGCGCTTGGCGCGCGCCATTCGATGGACTGGGGACGCGTGGGGGCAATGCTGCTCGGCGCCGCGCTCGCCGGCGGGGGAGCGAATGCGTTGAATCAGTGGTGGGAGCGGGACGCGGATGCGCTGATGAATCGCACCAAGTCCCGCCCATTGCCCGCCGGGAGGCTGGCCCCGCCTTCAGCCCTGGCCTTTGGCCTCGCGATGGCCGCGCTTGGCTGCGGGTGGCTGGCGCTCACCGTCAACGGGCTGACCGCCTGGCTGGCGGCGCTGACGGTGAGCAGCTACGTGCTGATCTACACGCCGCTGAAACGGCGCACCTCGCTGTGCACGCTCGCCGGGGCGATCCCCGGCGCGCTGCCGCCGCTCATCGGATGGGCCGCGGCGCGCGGCGCGCTGCCGCCGGCCGCGTGGCTCGTCGGAGCGATCGTCTTCCTGTGGCAGCTGCCGCACTTCCTCGCGATCGCCTGGGTCTACCGGGAGGAGTATGCCAAGGCCGGCTTCCGCATGCTGCCGGTGGTGGAGCCGGATGGGCTCAGCACGGCGCGGCAGATGGTGCTGTACGCGGCGGCCCTGCTGGTGACGAGCTTGCTGCCGGTGGCGTACGGCCTGGCGGGGTTGTGGTATTTCCTCGGCGCGCTGGCGGCCGGCATCTGGTTGTGCGCCGTCACGATCTCGGCGGCCCGCACCCGCTCCCCGGCGGTGGCGACCCGGTTGTTTCTCACCTCCGTCGGGTACCTGCCGATCCTGTTGTCGCTGCTGGTGGCGGATCGGGGATGAGCCTCATGCCGATGCCGCCCCCGCCCCGTCGTCTCTGGGTCTGGGCCTGCCTCGGCGGGCTCGTCGTCGCTGGAGCGGCGGCGGCTCGTTTGGGAACCGCGTCCGTGGCCGCCCCCTTGCCGGACTACGGCAGCGTGCCGGCATTTGCGCTCGTGGACCAGCGCGGGCGCCAGGTCACCGGCGCGACCTTCGCCGGCCGAGTCTGGGTCGCGGATTTCATCTTCACTCGGTGCGCCGGCCAATGCCCCATGATGTCGAGCCGCATGCAGGAGTTGGCCGCGCGGCTGCCGGCCGGATTCCAGCGCGTCTCGATCAGCGTGGACCCCGCGTGGGATACGCCCGCCGTGCTGTCCGCCTACGCCGAGCGGTACGGCGCGCGCGACGGGTCCTGGCTGTTCCTGACCGGCGAGCCCGGCGCGGTCCGGCGGTTGTGCCGGGACGGATTCCATCTTGCGGTCGGGGACGAGGGCACGGCGGAGGAGCCGATTACGCACAGCACGCGCCTGGCGCTGATGGACCGGCAGGGCCGCCTGCGCGGCTACTACGATGCCATGGAGGAGGCGGATATGGCGCGGCTCCCCCGTGACGTGCGGGCGCTGCGATGACGTGGTTGCAGATCGTCCCGACGATCAATGCGTCGCTGAACGCGACAAGCGGTGTATTGGTGCTGTGTGGATTTCGAGCCATCCGTCGTCGCCGGGTCCACGCCCATGCCGCGTTGATGCTGGCGGCCTGCGCGACCACGCTGGCGTTTTTCCTCAGCTATGTGTGCTATCATGCCCAGGTGGGGTCCGTGCGGTTCCGCGGCGTCGGATGGATGCGCGGCGCCTACTTCGCCATCCTCTGGTCCCATACCGCGCTGGCGATCGCGCTGGTGCCGCTGATTGTGAAGACGCTGCGGCTGGCCCTGCGCCACAAGTTCGAGGCGCATCGCCGGTTGGCCCGCGTGACGTTTCCGGTGTGGTTGTACGTCTCGGTCACCGGGGTCGTGGTGTATTGGATGCTCTATCATCTGCAACGGGGATGGGCATGAGCCGGTGGTTCCGTCGGGTGTCGTGGCTGGGAGTCGGCCTGCTGCTCGCGTGCGCGGCGCGCGCGCCGTCCGCCTCGGCTTGCCCGATGTGCAAAGAAGCGCTGCTGTCCGGCGGGGGCGCATCAGCCCAGCGGGTGGCGCTGGGATATGTGTTGGGCGTGGTGGCCCTCGTGGGGACGCCGGCCGTGCTCGTGAGCGCGATTGCGTGGCGGGTTGTGCACGCGGTGCGCCGCGTGCAGGCGCGTGGACATCAAGTGGGATAATTGACACTGGTAGCGCTTCGCGCTACACTCAGCCAAACTTAACGCTACTCTGCTAACGGGAGGGTAACGCATGAAACGCATGAACACGCTGGTCCTGGCCGGAGCCGTGGTGCTGCTGTGCGCGCAACCGTCATTCGCGTCGCGGACGTCGGTCCACGAGGCGGCGGAGTCACCGGAGTACGGCCGAAAAGCCGGGGGCATGTTCGGGCGCGGGCTCATCAATCTCACCACCTGCTTTGTTGACCTCATCGTGAACGTCGCGAATGAGACCAAGAACGGTCCGCCGCTCGTCGGCACGCTGGTGGGCGTGGGCAAAGGCGCCGGCTGCACCGTCCTCCGCGCGCTGTCCGGCGGCGTGGACGTGGTGACCTTCTGGGTGCCGGGATTCAACGGCCTGCCCGTCTCAGATTCCTACGATAACTGCGTGGCCGGATCCTCGATCGGGTACTCTGCCGCTCCCGCGCCGGCTCCGGCGGACCACCTGGCGACGGCCGCCCCCGCGTGGCAGGAGCCCCAAACGCCCTCCTCGCTGCTGCAGACCCCGGCTGCCGAGGCCGCGAAAGAAGAAAAACCGCGTTACAGCAAATAGCGTCGAGGGAGGAGCGGTAGGAACGTTTCGGTTCACGCGCCGTCCGCATCGTCCCCGCCTCTTGTCCGCGCTGTTGAAGCAGCCGGCGGCGTGGCGGCGCCAGCTCCTCACCCACCTGACTGACGGCGCCCGCGAGCGCCACATCACCCTCTTCACGGCGTCCAACACGGACGCCCCGGTTCCCATCCACCCGGTGCCCTGGCTCATCTCCCGCGCGCAGGCCGCCGAATTGCAGGCGACGAGCCTGCGCCTGCGCGAGGCGATCACCCAGGCCTTGGCGCGCTATCTCACCGACGAGGCGCTGCAGCGCGCCCTCCCGCTCGACCCGGAAGAGCGGGCCTGGATGGCCGATGTGGCGTCCGTCGGGCCGCCCGGACCCATCCCCATCTTTGAACGGCTGGACACCAACCTCGTCCTGGAGCGCGCGGGCGGCCTGCGCGCGCTGAAGATTCTGGAGTGGAACTCGGTGGGGGTGGGCTGCCTGCATTTCTTGCCGATGGTGAACCAGCTGGTGGGCGAGCGCGTGCTGCCGACGCTGCGGCAGCGCATGAACGGCTGCCCCATCGAGCTGAGCGCCGACCCGAGGCACCTGCTCCTGCAGACGCTGCGCCGGCATGCGGACGCGATCAAGCGACCGTGCGCCGTGACCGCCTTTGTGGAGCGGCGCGAAATGCCGGTCGGGGGCTCGGATGAAATGCTGCACGTCAGCCAGTACCTGCAGCAGCAGGGATTGCCGACGGTGGTGGCGGATCCGCGGGAGCTGGAGCTGCGCCGCGGCGAGATTGTCTACAAAGACTTCACCGTGGACCTGATCTACCGGGACTGCAGCCTGAGCGAGCTGGTTTCCATCGAGCGGCACGGCGGCGACGTCAAGGCGATGCGCGAGGCCTTCCGCCGCAATCAAGTGATCTCCGCGCTCGCGGGGGAATTTGATCACAAGAGCCTGTGCGAGGTGCTGTCCAGCCCGGAGTTCGCCCACCATTTCACGCCGGCGCAGCGGCGGCTGCTGCGCGAGGTGGTCCCCTGGACCCGGCTGCTCCGCGCCCGTTCGACCACGAACCCTCGAGGGCGCGCCGTGGACCTGCCCGCGTTCGCGCGGCGCCATCGCGAGCGCTTGGTGCTGAAGCCGAACCGGTCGTATGGCGGGCAAGGCGTGTCGGTCGGCTCCATCCTGACGCAGGCCGACTGGGAAGGCCGGCTGAATGAGGCGATGGCCCATCCGGACACGTGGGTGGTGCAGGAAACCGTCTCGCTGCCGAGGGTGGAGTTTCTGGATTTGGACGGCGGATCGAAGCCGGTCCCGGAATTCGTCATCATCGGCGTGATGGCCACCGCCGATGGGGCGGCGTTCCTGGGCCGCGCGTCTCCCCACTGCGTCGTGAACATTTCGCAGGGCGGCCGGCTGGTCCCGATTTTATTGACGTCCTGAAAGATTGACAGCGCCGAACGCGCTCGCTAGGCTTGTGGTATGGCCGACACCTATCTCACCAAGGAGGGGCTGAAGAAGCTCCAGGAAGAATATAAAACCCTGCAAAAGCGCAAGCTCGAGCTGCAGCAGGAAGTCAACACGGCCGCCGCCATGGGCGACCTCCGAGAGAACGGCGAGTACCACGCCGCCAAAGAGCATCTCATGCACGTCGGCACCCGTCTGACCGAGCTGGAAATCAAGCTGACCAGCGTGCGCATCATTGATGATCTGGCCGTCGCCGCCGGCGAAGCGCGGGTGGGCATGCGCGTCACGCTGATTGATCTCCAGATGAAAGAGGAAGTCACGTACGTCTTGGTGGGACCGGAAGAGGCCGACCCGCAGCAGGGAAAAATCTCCATCGCCTCGCCGCTGGGGAAGAGCGTGCTCGGCAAGAAAGCGGGTGATCAGTTTACGCTGGAGCTGCCGCAGGCGAAGGTGCCGTACAAAGTCAAAAAAGTCGACCGTCCCACCTAGGTGTCAGACACTTTTTTTGAAAAGTGTCTGACACCTAACGAGATGGAGCAATGGGATCCGAACCGTTAGCGGCGCGCAAGTGCAAACCGTGCGAAGGCGGGGTGGAGCCGCTGCCCCCCAGCGCGGCGAACGCGCTCCTGCGGGACGTGCAGGGCTGGGAACTGGTAGACGGCACACGGCTTCGCAAGACGGTGACGTGCAAGAATTTTCTCGACGCGGTGGGCCTGATCCAGCGCTTAGCGCCCATCGCGGAAGCGGAAGACCACCATCCGGATCTCCACCTCGCCCGCTACAAACGCCTGACGATTGAGCTGACGACCCACGCCATCGGCGGGTTGTCGGAGAATGATTTTATCCTCGCGGCCAAGATCGATCAGCTTCTGAATCCGTCCGCGTAATCGCCTCGCACCGCTCACCCCACCTATTTTCGTAGCGCTCGAAAGACGTCGCGTTGGTTCGCGCGCGCGAACACGGCGAGGATCCACAGCGTGCGGCCTTCCCACTGGTGCAGAATGCGAAAGCGGCCAGCATCGGCCTGGAGCGGTTTGCCGGGGAGCGCCGCAATCGGCTTAATGTCCCCTGGTAGCGTGCGATGGGCTAACCGAATGAGGTCGTCAATGAGACGGGAGCGTTCGCCAAGAGGGATTCGATCTAAATCGCGTTGAGCTCGTCGGACCAAGCGAAGATGATCAGGGACTTCGCTTGCCACGCAGATACTCCTTCAGCGTGACAGACCGCTTGTGCCGCAGGTCGTCCAGCGCTTCGTCCAGCGCCTGTTTGACCAGCGGGCTGTCTTCGAACAGCAGTTGGTCAAGATCGTCGGAGGAGAGGCGGATCACCGCGGCGCACGGTTTGCCGTGGCGGACGACGACCACGGACGCGCCGCGCGCCACTTCTCTCATGACCGCCGAGGCCGTTTGTTTCAGTTCGCTGACGCTGACGAATTTCATCGGTGAGGACCCCTCATTTCTAGACTAAATTATAGACCATTTTTGTCCCTCTTGTCAAGATATCCTCACCATGAGATCACCACCCGGCCGGGAGCGCCGTTGCCTCCGCTGGTCGTCGGGCTGCAATTCGCTCCACTCACATGACAACTCCCCCCGCCACCCCCGCCACCAGGCGCCACACCCGCAAGCCCATCCCCAGGGGCCCCACCGAGCCCCCCAGCACCGCCGTTCCCACCGGTGCCGCCGTTCCCGCCGGCGTATTCGGAGAGGCCTGGGTTAAACTGCGAAGACTCACCGCTCTGGCCCGCCGTCCCTGACACATTGACGGGCGCAGTACTTGTGCCACCGCTACCAGGACCAAGATATCCCCTGGCTCCACGACCTCCGACGACAATCACCGGAGACAGCCCGGGTTTTCCAAAACGGCTCTCCAGGCCATCCTCCGCACCGTTCGGACCTCCAGCAATCCCCGTACCTCCAGCGCCGACTTTCATCTCATACGTCACCCCAGGTGTCACAGGAAACACTTCCTTGCCGTAGCCTCCTCCACCACCGCCAGGACCGCCGGAATGGCCATTATTGTAAAATCCCCCGTGCGTACCTCCTCCTCCACCCCAGACCTCAACCTGAATACTGAACACGCCGTCAGGGATCTGGAAATTGTAGGTTCCTGGGATGTTGAAGGATTTCAAACCATGCGAGGCCCCTGCGACGGCTTTCCAGTCGGCGCCGTCGTAGACCTCCAGTTGATCCGCCTCGGTGTTGTAGACCACCAAGCCCTCCAGAGCAGAGGTGGGGTTGGGGGTGAGGGCCGCACGCTCGGCCGTGGTCATCCGCGGGGGAAGAAATCCACCGGTCTTCGAAGCGATCTCAAACGTCGAAGCCGGACTCGTCGTGCCGATCCCCACCTGTCCGGTGGGGGTGACGAGGACGGTGGGCTTACACTCCCCGTCATCCACGAAGCCGCTGCCATCCTCGTTGTACCAGTCGGTGCCGGCCGGGCAGGTAAGCTGATCCACCCGGTTGACCCCCCCCTGGCCTGCCACCAGCAGCCGATGGGCCGGCAGGGGGGAGCTGCCGGGTTGCCAGGGGGCCCCCGGGTGGCGCCGATAGCCACCGACTCGCTCGCCCGCAGTTCCTTATAGACCCCGCGCGGCGAGGGGTAGTAGGTCGTGAGGGTGAGGTCTTCCGCAAGGGCGTAGGCGAGGGTGCCGAGCAGGATCACCAAGACCAACCAGCCATGGAACGTGATGCGGGTCGGACGTCGCGGTGGGCGCGGAGACGGATTTGTAGTCGTCATCAAGCTCGTGGTGCAGTATAGCGTGACGGAAGACGGAGTGCTAGGCATTTGGCTGAGCCGCCGGCCTTGAGAAATTCCGACAGGTCCAGCTCGTGCACGGCCAAGCCTCGCCGCTCCAGGCGGCGTCTCAGCGATGAGGAGATGCCCCGGTGCAGCACGATCTCGCGCCCCGCGACGATGGCGTTGCAGCAGAATTTCAGCGCGTCGGTCCGCGAGACGGGGATCGTCTCCGTCGCCACTTGCTCAATCACGCGCCGGCCGTACCGGTCAAACGCCCCCGGGTACCACAGCGCAGCGAAGCCGGGCAGCGGGCAGAAGCAGGTGTCCAGGTGATAGAACCGGTCGTCCTTCAATTCCACCGGCAGCACCTCCCGCTTCAGCAGCCGCGCGAGCGACTCGTGCGCCGGGGCATCCGAGCGGAAACGAAAGCCCAGCACCAACGTGTCGCCCAGCCAGAGCGCGTCCCCTTCGCCCTCGAAGCGGAACGCCGCCGGCAGGTGTGCGATGCGGAACCCCCATCGGCGGAATGCGCGCTCGATGGTGGGCTCTTCCCGCTGTCGCTGCGGGTAGCGGAAGTTGCTGCGGATCAGCGTGCGGTCAGTGATGAGGCCGGCGTTGGCGGTGAAGGTCAGGTCCGGCAGCCCGCGCGCCGGCGCCAGGAGACGGACCTGAATCTTCAATCGGGCCGTGAGGAACCGGTACAGCGCCTCCCATTGGCGCAGCGCCCGTCGGGGCGAGGCGGGCCGGCGGAGGCGCATCCACGGGTTGATCTCATACGCGATGGCATAATAGGTGGGGCGGCACATGACTAACGCGAATGCGGAATGATGAATAGCGAATGCTGAATGTCCACGAGATACAAGACGGACACGGGACGGCATGGACGGGGATCAGCGGGCGGGAAGCTTCAGCGCTACGCAGAGCTCGCGGAGGAACGAGGCGGCGTCCGACACGATCCCCACGCCCTGAAAGGTGCCGCGGTCCGACAGCTTGGTCACGACGGCCGGATTGATGTCCACGCACACGGTTTTCACCGTCGCCGGCAGCAGGTTGCCGGTGGCGATGGCGTGCAGGGTGGAGGCGATCATCAGCGCCAGCCCCACGCCGTCCAGCTCCCGCCGCATCGCGTCCTGCGCCTGCAGCACGTCGGTCATCACGTCGGGCAGCGGCCCGTCGTCGCGGATGGATCCGGACAAGACGAACGGCACGTCCTGCGTGACGCACGCGTGCATGACGCCCCGGGTGAGGAGGCCGCGCCGGACCGCCTGCCGGATGCCGCCGCAGGCCCGGATGGCGTTGATGGCCCGCAGATGATGATCATGCCCGTCTTTCGTCGGCAGGCCGCGCTCGAGGGATACGCCGAGGGAGGTGCCGAACAGCGACGATTCGATGTCGTGCGTCGCCAGCCCGTTGCCGGCGAAGAGCACCTGCACCAGCCCGTGCTTGATCAGCTGTTCGAGGAACGGCCCGCCGCCGGTGTGGATGATGGCGGGGCCGCCCACCACCAGGACGCTGCGGCCCTGGCGCCGGAGCACCCGCATGGTCCGTGCGATGTCATGGATGAGCTGGGCCTTCGGCTTTTCAGACGAGACCGCGCTCGTCATGAACTGGAACGCTTCGCGTTTTCGCGCCCGCTCCAGGGGCGCGACTTTGACGCCCTCCGGGCTGCAGACCACCAGGTCCCCCCGCGCGACCCGCGCCATCGGCATGCACAGGGCGCGCCGCGTCCGGGCGTCCACGACGATGCCGCAGTCCATCTCGATGCGCTGCACGGGCCGCCAGGTGCCGAGGTAGCGGGCGAAGGTCGGCAGGTTGGTCGTCGCGTAAAAGCTGGCCGGGAACACCCCGTCCTTCGGCGCCGGCACCAGGCGCACATCCGTGGGCATCACGGGCACGGCGCCCAGGCGCGCGATCCGCTGCAGGATCTGCCGCAGGCTGCGCGGGGACGAGGCGCTGATTTTCAAGCGGGCGGTGGAGGGATCGGCCTTGCGCTTGCCGACGGAGAGCTCCACAATCTCGAAGGTCCCCCGGCGATCCATGATCTCATCCAGGATCTTCGGGAGGATCAGGGAGTCAATGATGTGCCCGCTGACTTGGACGACCTCAGAGGCCATGGCGGCGCTCCTTTCCTGGTTCTCTAAGTATAGCACCCCTCCCCGCCTCGCATTGAGCCGGGGCACGGTTTTACGGTACACTACCTGATCATGCCCACCGCCGTGGACGTGGAAGCCCGCACGCAAGCGCTCGGCCGGCAGCTCTTCCAAGCGGCCCGCCGACGGGCGGAGCATCTCTCCATCCCCAACCGCTGGACCAAAGAGCTCTTGAGCTGGTGCCTGGATGATCCCCATCTGAAGGCGCAGGTGCTGCGCTTTCTGGACGTCCTGCCGGCGCTGCGCACCCCGCGGGACGTGACGCGCCACCTGCACGAATATTTTCCCACGGCGGGGCGCCGCCTGCCGTTGGCGCTCCGGGTCGGGGCGTCCGTCTCCCGGTCGGGGTTGTTGACGGCCTCGGCGGTGTCGGGGGTGGTGCATCGGCTCGTCGAGCAGGTGGCCACGCAGTTCATCGCCGGCGCCGAGGTCGGAGCGGCCGCGCCCGTCTGCCAGCGCCTGCGGGCGCAAGGCCTGCGGGTCAGTTTTGATCTGCTGGGCGAGGCGGTGATCACCGACGAGGAATCCGACCGCATGGCGGCGCGGTATCAGCGGCTCATCCAGGCGCTCCGGCCCCATGTCGGTGGCGGGCCGGTCCCGCCGGTCGAGGTGTCGGTGAAGCCCTCCAGCTTGGCCCCGCGGTTTGACCCGCTGGCTTTCGAGGACAGCCTCGGGCGCGCCTTGGCGCGCCTGCGGCCGCTGGCTCGGGCGGCCGCCGGCGCCGGCGTGCCGATGACGCTGGACATGGAGCAATGCGAGTTGCGCGACCTGACGCTGGAACTGGCGCTTCGGCTGCTGGACGATGACGAGCTGGGAAGCCGGCTGCGCCTGGGCATCGTCGTGCAGGCGTATCTCAGCGACGCTGAATCGGTCTTGGCGATGGTGCTCGACCGCGTCGCGTCGAGCCGGCGCTCGCTGTCGGTCCGGCTGGTGAAAGGCGCGTACTGGGACCAGGAGGTCGCGCGGGCCAGGCAGATGGGCTGGACGATCCCGGTGTACCTGGAGAAATGGCAGACCGACGCGGCCTTTGAGCGGCTGACGCAGCGGTTGCTGGAGGCGGCTCCGACTGTGCGCCCGGCCATCGCGTCCCACAACCTGCGCTCGGTGGCGCATGCGATGGCGGTCGCCGAGGCGCGCGGGCTGGCGCCGGGGACCGTCGAGTTCCAGGTGTTGTACGGCATGGGCGAGGTGCTGCAGGGCGCGATCCGCGACGCCGGCTATCCGGTCCGGCTCTACGCGCCGCTGGGCGCCTTGATTCCCGGCATGGCGTACCTGGTCCGCCGGGTGATGGAAAATACCGCCAACGAATCGTTCCTCCGGCAGGATCTGTGGGGCCATGCGACGGTGGAGGAGCTGCTCCTGCCGCCCTCGCCGCCGCGGGCGCATCCACAGCCTCAAGTGCAGGCGGCCGAAGATGCGGACGAGCCCGGGGAGCCGCTGGCCAATTTTTCCCAGGAGATTGAACGGACCCGTGTGAGCGAGGCGCTGGACGCCGCCCGCCGGACGCTAGGACGGGACTATCCGTTGCTGATCGGCTCGCAGGAAGTGCGCACGGCCCGAACCATAGAATCGCGCAACCCGGCGCAGCCGGACGAGCTGATCGGTCGCGTGGCCTGCGCCGGTCCGGCCGACGTCGAGCGCGCCGTTGAGGCGGCCTCCCAGGCGCAGGCGGCGTGGGCTCGCGTGCCGGCGCGGGAGCGGACGGCGCGGATGCATCGAGCCGCCCAAGCGCTTCGGCAGCATCGGGCGCAGTTGACGGCGCTGGTGACGCTGGAAGTCGGCAAGCCCTGGCGGGAAGCGGATGCGGACGTGGTGGAAGCCATCGAGTACCTGGACTATTACGCCCGGCGCTACCTGGAGCTGGCGGAACGCCGCGCGCTGATCCAGCGGCCCGGCGAGCGCAACCGGCAACTGTATCTCGCGCGCGGCGTGTGCGCCGTCATCGCGCCCTGGAATTTCCCCTTGGCAATTCTCCTGGGCATGGCCTCGGCGGCCCTGGTCACCGGGCACGCGGTGATCCTGAAGCCGGCCGAGCAGTCACCGGTCATTGCCGCGTGGGCTGCGCGGCTGCTGCGGGAGGCCGGCATCCCGCCAGGCGTGCTGCACTATCTGCCGGGCAAGGGCGAGGAGATCGGCCCGCTCCTGGTGCGCCATCCGGACGTCGGCCTGATCATGTTCACCGGCTCGAAAGCGGTGGGGCTGTCGATTATCGGGGAGGCCGCGCAGGTGCGGGCAGGGCAACGACGGTTGAAGCAAGTGGTGGTCGAGATGGGCGGCAAGAACGCGATCATCGTGGACGACGATGCGGACCTGGATGCCTCCGTGGAGGGCATCCTCGCCTCAGCGTTCAGCTATGCCGGGCAGAAATGTTCCGCCGCGTCGAGGATCATCGCCCATGAGGCGGTGTTCGAGGCGCTGACGGCGCGGCTGGCCCGGGCCATGGACCGGCTGGTCGTCGGAGACCCCGCGCATCCCGGCTGCGACGTGGGCCCGCTCATTGACGCTGAGGCGCAGCGCCGCCTCCAGGACGCCCTCAGCCAGGCGCGCCGCGAGGGCACGGTGCTCTATGAATATCCGGCGTCGCGCCTGCCGCGGGCGGGATATTTTGTGGGGCCTGCGCTGGTCAGCGGGGTTGCGCCGAGCAGCCGGCTGGCGCAAGAGGAACTATTCGGGCCGCTGGTGTGCTGTTTCCGCGCGAAGCATTTCGACGAGGCACTGGCCCTGGCGAATGACAGCGACTACGGCTTAACTGGCGGGGTCTACTCCCGTTCGCCCTCGCATATCCAAGCGGCGATGGAACGGTTCGAGGTGGGCAACCTGTACATCAACCGCCCGATCACCGGGGCGATGGTGGGGCGCCAGCCCTTCGGCGGCTACAAGCTCTCCGGCCTGGGAACCAAAGCCGGCGGGCCCGACTACCTGACCCACCTCGTCATCCCCAAGACCATCTGCGACAACACCGCCCGCCACGGCCTGCCGCTGGAATAAGCGGCCCGTGCTTACCGCTGCCAGACGACGGCGAAGCAATCAAGGTTATTGTATCAATGCCTACTTGGAAAATCGAGGTGGAGCTGCCGGCGTCAGCGCGTCAATCTGCGCTTGAAGGTTCTTCCAGCTTTGAGACCCGGGCGGGTACAGCCGCTGCGCGTCTCGCAGCCGGCGCAAACGCTCCTCAGTGGGTTGGAACGGAACCGAAGCTGCGGGACGCTGCGCTGGCGCGGGAAGCGGGGAGGAGGCCGGCGCGCGCGGCGGCACGCCGGATTCCACGAGGTAGCGTTCCAAATCCTCGGCGCGCCGCTCGCTGTACGGGTGCGTCCGCAGGAATCCGCCCGGCGCGTCGAAGCGGGCGAAGGCCCGCAAGAACGCCGGGGTCGTCCACGGGTCATACCCGGCCCGCAGCATATAGCGCACGCCCAACTGGTCGGCCTCCAGCTCTTGCGATTGGCTGTACTGGCTGTTGATGGCGTCGGTGATGAGCGAAGCGACGTCGCGGGCCAGCCCGCCCAGCGCTTGCGCTTGGGCGCCGCCCCGCGAAGCCGCCAGCTCAGCGCCCATGCCCACCAGCCCCAGCAGCATGTGCTGCCGCTGCAACTGGATGACCCGCTGCACCAAGTGCTGGGCGACGGTGTGCCCCAGCTCGTGCCCGAGGATGCAGGCCAGCTCCTCCTCGCGGCTGCCGCGCTGAGCCAGATAGCTGAGCATCCCCGCCGTGATGTAGACGCGGCCGTCCGCCAAGGCGGCGGCATTGGGCTGCCGGTCTTGCGCCAGCCAGACCCGGTAGTGGAGCGTGGGGCGCTCGGTCACCCGGCTGAGGCGATCAATGACGCCTTGGAGGTCCAGCCCGTCGGGGCGCTCTCCCGGCTGGACCGGCCGAGCTCCCTGCCGCTGGAATTCCGCGGCCTGCATCGCGCTGATCTGCCGTTCCAGCGCGATGATCTGCTGCGATTCCTCCGGGACCGGCGTCGGGCGGACGGCATATTGAGGCGCGGCGCATCCGAGGAAGCAGCTGCACGCGAGCGCGACCGCCAGCCGCCGTCGGCAAGCGGCCTCAGCCCAGGCGGAGTTGCTGTTCAGCGTCCACCACATCGCGGTTGATCCGTTCCAGCGCGAGCGACGCCTTGCGGTGCAGCGAGGGATCGGCGTGCCGCGTCTCCATGAGCTGGCGCAGCAGCTGCACCGTCATGCGGAAATAGCGCACGATTTCCCCCTCGTCCACTTCGCACAGCTTGAGCAGCCGGGAAAACGGCGCGCCGTGGAACCAGGCTTCCATCGCCGGGGCGAGCTGGAAATGCGGGGCTTTGGACAGCGGCTTGATGCGGTGCGTGCGCTCCGCCTGGTGGATGTGCATGAGCGGGGCTTCACACAGCTCTTCCAACCGCTTGCTGAGGCGATGCGACTTCATCAACCGCAGCCCCGGACGCGGCTCGTAGACGGCCGCCACCAGCAAGACGGCCAGCGCGGGGGGATCGAGGTCGTCCAGCAGCGCGCGGTTGTGCAGCTCCGTGAACAGCAGCTCATAGCCGTAGAGGCACAGCGCGAACTCGCCCTTGGGCCGCAGCCCCGACGCGTTCACGTAGTCCATCTGCTCCAACAGGTCCAGCTTGCGCTCCATCGCCGAGAGGCCGGCCTCCCGCCGGGGGCCTGAGGTTTGAAACGCATAGAGCGTCTGGGGGAAGAGGTCCAGCAGCTTGCGGCCGTGCCGCCGGTACAAGTTCAGCAGCGTGGCGTAGCCGGTGTTGAGGCGGCTTTCCACTTTCTCCGGGGGGTTATGGAGAACCCGCATCACTTCGTCGTACGTCGCAAAGCTGGGGTTGACGCGCACGTAGACAAACCCCGCCGGATCGAGCCCGCGCCGGCCCGCGCGCCCGGCCATCTGATGGTACTGCCGGGTCCGGATCAGGTCCACGTGCCCGCCGATGCGCTTCTTGACCGTGTCCAGCACGACGCTGCGCGCGGGCATGTTGATGCCCAGGGCGAACGTTTCCGTCGTGACGATGAACTTGACCAGGCGGCTGACGAAGCATTGCTCCACCACTTCCTTGGTGGTGGGGAGCATCCCGGCGTGGTGGTAGGCCACCCCGCGCTCCAACAGGTGAGAGAGCGCCTGGGTCGTGCGGTCCTCCGAGAGGTGGTAGCGGTCGCACAGCGATGAGAAGAGCGCGCGGAGCTGGTCGCGCTCCGACGGAGAAATAAGCGGCAGGTTGGAGGCCTCCCAGGCCAGGTCTTCGGTGCGGCGCCGGCCGAACGTGAAGAAAATGCAAGGCAGGCGGTCCGTCTCCTGCAGGTGGCGGATGAGCGCATCCAGCCGGTTCGGCCGGGCCATCCCGTGCTGGTCGTGGTGCCGCCGGTCGCGCGGGCGCCGGCCCGCCCCCCATCTACCGGAGCCGGCGGGGAGGCGGCGCCAATCCTCCCGGGTGAGGTAGCCCTGGTGCTTCAACTGCGGCGCGCTGTCGAGGATCTTGTTCTGGCATTGGAACAGCACCTGCAGCGGGACCGGCCGGTGGGTCTCGACGATGACCTCCACGGGACGCGCGTGCACGCGCCGGATCCACTCCGCCAGCTCCTGCACGTTGGGGATGGTCGCGCTCAACGCCAGCAGGTTGATGTGCGGCGGGGTGAAGAGGATCGCTTCCTCCCACACCGTGCCGCGCTCCGGGTCGTCCAAATAATGGATCTCGTCGAAGATGACCCACGCGCATCGGCCCAGGCGGGCCGGGTTTTCCAGCAGGGTGTTGCGGTAGATCTCCGTGGTCATGATGAGGATGGACGCGTTCGGGTTCAGCGTGACGTCCCCGGTCATGATCCCCACCCGGTCGCCCACCCGCGCGGTGAACTCGCGGAACTTCTGGTTGCTCAGCGCCTTGACCGGGGCGGTGTAGATCACCTGGCGGTCTTCGCGCAGCGTCTTGGCGATGGCGTAATCGGCGATGACGGTTTTGCCGGCCCCCGTCGGGGCCGACACGAACAGGGACGTGTCGTGGTCAATGGTGTCAATGGCCCGCTGCTGGAACGGGTCATAGGTAAAAGTATGCAAGCTCGGCGGTTGATCCATCCGCCCATTGTATAATACCCGGTCATGTCCGTCAGATTGTTGCGCGGGCGGCGCGTGGACCCGTCGGCCTGGCTCAAGATTGACAAGCCCCGCGCGTTCTTCTAAGCTGAGACCAACTATGAAATTTTCCTCCGGCGTCAGCGATGCTGCAGCCCTGCAGGACGCGGCTGCCGACGCCGCCGCGCAGGCGGCGGCGTCCCTCGGGTCCGACCCCTGTCATGCGGCCTTCCTCTTCGCGGCTCCCAGCCATCGCGCCCGATGGGCGGAGGCCCTCGCCCGCGTCCACGACACCTTGCGCCCGTCCGTGGTGATCGGCTGCGGCTCCAGCGGCGTGGTCGGCGGCGAGCATGAGTTTGAGTCCGGCCCGGCGCTGTCGCTCCTCGGGGCCCACCTGCCGGGCGTGAAGCTTCATCCCTTCGCGGTGCATCCGGAGGAGATGGAGCTGGCCAGCCCCGGCGGGTTCTGGGTGGATAAAGTGGGCGTGCTCCCGAGCCAGCATCCC
Source organism: Candidatus Omnitrophota bacterium (assembly GCA_023247215.1). GTDB lineage: Bacteria > Omnitrophota > Gorgyraeia > Aquiviventales > Aquiviventaceae > JACPRA01. The sequence continues at coordinate 15,070 of JAHFGX010000019.1, read as the reverse complement.
GCGTTCGTGCTGCTGGTGGATCCCTTCACGTGCGATCCCACCCGGCTGCTCTCCGAGTTGAGCGGCACCTATCCCGGCAGCCCCGTCATCGGCGGATTGGTGAGCGGGGGCCGCCGGGACGGCGATCATCTGCTGTGCTATCAGCGAGAGCTGCTGCAGGCGGGGGCGGTCGGCATCGCCTTGACCGGCGACGTGGCGCTGGAAACGCTGGTCTCCACGAGCTGCCGGCCGATCGGCCATCCGCTGATCGTGACCAAAGCGGAAGAGAATGTCGTCTGGGAATTGGGCGGGCAGCCGGCGGTGGAGATGCTGCGCCGCACGCTGATGGGGCTGGCCCCGTCGGACCAGGAGCTGGCCCAGCGCTCCATCATGGTGGGCGTGGTGATCAACGAGATGAAGTCCGCCTTCAGCGCGGGTGATTTCCTGGTCCGCCCGCTGGTCGGCATTGACCCGCCCAGCGGGGCGTTGGCGCTGTCGGACGCGGCCGTCGTCGGACAGACGGTCCAGTTTCACTTGCAGGACCCGCAGGCCTCGCGCCAGGAGCTCCGGCGGTTGCTGGCGCAGCAGAGCGCCCAGGCGCAGGACACCCCGCCCGCCGGCGCGCTGTTGTTTGCCTGCACCGGCCGGGGCAAGGCCTTCTACGGCCTGCCGCATCAGGACACGAAGGCCATCCGCGCGTTCAGCGGCAAGCTGCCGGTCGGCGGCTGCTTCTGCAACGGCGAGATCGGGCCGGTCGGGCGCGCCAATTTCATCCACGGCTACACGGCCAGTGTTGGGTTTTTCCGACCGCTGACGTCCGTCCGAGCGCGCTCAGACGCCCGCCCTGCCGCGCAGCCGGTGGGGCAATGACCGTCCAGGAATTGCAGCGCTATATCCGCAACGTCCCGGATTTCCCCAAGCCGGGGATCCTGTTCCGGGATATCACCCCGCTCATCCAGGACGGCGCGGCGTTCCGCTCGGTGATTGACCAGCTCGCCCAGCGCTACGCGTCGAAGGCGATCCAGTCCGTGGTGGCGATTGAGTCGCGGGGGCTGATTTTCGGCGCGCCGCTGGCTGACCGGCTGGGCGTGGGATTGGTGCTGGTGCGCAAGGCGGGGAAATTGCCGTCCAAGACGATTCGGAAAACCTACAGCTTAGAGTACGGCGAGGGCGTGTTGGAAGCGCACGACGACAGCCTGGCCGCCGGCAGCCGCGTGGTGCTGATTGACGATCTCCTCGCCACGGGCGGCACCATGGGCGCGGTCGTGCAGATGATGGACCATTTCAAGGCCGTGATCGTGGAAGTGGCCTTCGTCGTCGAGCTCGCCGGCCTGCAGGGCCGGACCCGCCTCACGCCTCACTCCGTCTTCTCCCTGATCGCATATTAAAAGTGTCAGACACTTTTCCTCAAAAAGTGTCTGACACTTTTGCCTGAGTGTGGTGGCGCGCTTCAAACGCGCCGATCTCCGCCTCGTGCTGCAGCGTCAGGCCGATCTCATCCAGCCCGCGGATCAGGTGGTCCTTCACCGCCGGCGCGATCTCGAAGTGAAACGACACCTCCTCCGGCAGGTGGATCGTTACGCGCTGGTGCTCCAAGTCCACCGTCGCCTCCAGGCCGGGGAACCGCCCGATGAGCTGCAGCAGCTCCTCCACCTCCGCATCAGATAGCTCCACCGTCACCAGCCCGTTCTTCACGCTGTTGTTGCGGAAGATGTCGGCGAAGGCCGGGATCACCGCCGCGCCCCGCTCCGCCCTCGGGGCGATCACCGCCGTGAATCCAGCTTGCTGGATCGCCCACACCGCGTGCTCGCGGCTGGACCCGCAGCCGAAGTTGTTGCGCGTCACCAGAATTGAGGCGCCGCGGTACCGGGGGGCGTTCAGTTCGAACTCCGGGTTGGGCGAGCCGTCGGGCTGGTAGCGCCAGTCATGGAACAGGTGCTGGCCGAAGCCGGTGCGCGCGATCGATTTCAAGAATTGCTTCGGGATGATCTGATCCGTGTCCACGTTGGCCCGATCCAGCGGGACGAGCAGGCCGCGGTGCGTCGTGAAGGCGTCCATCAGCGGCCGCTCCAGGTGCGGATATCCACGAAATGCCCCGCGATCGCGGCCGCCGCCGCCATCTCCGGGCTGACCAGGTGCGTGCGCCCGCCCTTGCCTTGGCGGCCTTCGAAGTTCCGGTTCGAGGTCGAGGCGCACCGCTGCCCGGGTGTGAGTTGGTCCGGGTTCATGCCGAGGCACATGCTGCAGCCGGATTGGCGCCAATCGCATCCGGCCTCGCGGAAGAGGCGGTCCAGCCCTTCGGCCTCCGCCTGCCGGCGCACCGACTGCGAGCCGGGAACGACCAGCACCTGGACGCCCTTCGCCACCGTGCGTCCCTGGAACATCTTCGCCGCGGCGCGCAGGTCTTCGATGCGCGCGTTGGTGCAGCTGCCGATGAACACGACGTCGAGCGGCAGGGAGGTCAGCGGCGTGCCGGGGGTGAGCCCCATGTACGCCAGCGCCTGCTCCACGTCCTTGCGGCTGTAGCCGGGCACCTCATCCGGGGCCGGCACGCGGCCGGTCACATCCATCACCATGCCGGGATTCGTGCCCCACGTCACCTGCGGGGCGATCTGCGCGGCGTCCAGCGTCAGGGTGCGGTCGTAGGCGGCTTCGGCATCCGAGGGCAGGGCGCGCCAGAAGGCTGCGGCCTCCTCGAACGCCTGGCCCGCCGGAGCGAAGGGGCGGTTGCCCGACGCGAGATACTGGATCGTCGTGTCATCCGGCGCGATCATGCCGGCCCGCGCGCCGGCCTCAATGCTCATGTTGCACATCGTCATGCGCGCCTCCATCGAGAGCGCGCGGACGGCCTCCCCGGCGTATTCCAGCACGTAGCCGGTGCCGCCGGCGGTGCCGATCGTGCCGATGAGCTTCAGGATCATGTCCTTGGCGGTCATCGGCGGGCGCACCCGCCCGGTGAATTCCACCTGGAACGTCTTCGGCCGCGTCTGCCTCAGGCATTGGGTGGCGAGCACGTGCTCGACCTCCGAGGTGCCGATGCCGAAAGCCAGCGTCCCGAAGGCCCCGTGGGTCGACGTGTGCGAGTCCCCGCAGACGATCGTCGTGCCCGGCAGGGTCAGCCCCAGCTCCGGCCCGATGATGTGCACGATGCCTTGCTGGTCGCTCTGCAGGTCGTAGAGCTGGATGCCGAACTCGCGGCAGTTGGCGGAGAGCGCGTCAATCTGCGCTTTGGAGATGGGATCCTGGATGACCAGGCGGTTGTCCGTCGGCACGTTGTGGTCCATCGTGGCGATGGTCAGCTCCGGCCGGCGCACCCGCCGCGTGGCAAGGCGCAGCCCCTCGAAGGCCTGGGGGCTGGTCACCTCGTGCACGAGGTGCCGGTCAATGTAGAGGAGTGCTGCGCCGCCCGGCAAGGCGCGCACGACGTGGCGGTCCCAGATTTTTTCGAACAGCGTCTGTGCCATGGGTGGTCCAGTATCGTGTTCTGACGAGAATTGAACGATTATACCAAATCCGTCCGTTCCGGTTATAATACCTACAGCGTGCGTGCGTAGGAATGTACGCTCAGGAGGATGTGATGCCCAACACGACGTCCGACGCGGCGGCGTCCGCGCCGATCCACACCGGGCAGCCGGCCCCGGATCTGCCCCTGCAGGATGATCAGGGGCGGACGGTCCGGTTGGCCGACTTCCGCGGCACGATCATCGTGCTCTATTTCTATCCCAAGGACGATACGCCGGGCTGCACGAAGGAATCCTGCGACTTCCGGGACCGGCTGGAGCGCGTGACGCAGCACGGGGCGGTGGTGCTGGGCGTCAGCGCGGACTCGGTGGCGTCCCATCAGCGGTTCAAGGCCAAATACGGGTTGACGTTCCCGCTGCTGAGCGATTCGGAGAAGCGGTTGGCGGAGGCGTATGGCGTGTGGAAGCGCAAGTCGCTCTACGGCCGGTCGTTTCTGGGGATCGAGCGGACGACGATCATCATTGACGAAGCTGGCCGGATCGCCAAGATCTTTCCGAAGGTGAAGGTGGAGGGGCACGTGGATGACGTGCTCAACGCGATCGAGTCGTTTCGCGCTACGAGTCAACGGAGGGCCGGATGAGCAGCATGAGCGGGGGAGTGTTCTTACTGGCGACGATCGGCGGGTATTGGATGCTGGAGCGCGCCGCCGCGCACAAGGGAAATTTGAAGACCGTCGGTCAAGTGCTGGGATGGCTCGTGATCGTCGCCAGCCTGCTGGGCGTGGTCAGCGCCTGCGCGCAATGCCGCGCCGGCTGGGGCGCGAAAAAGATGTTCTGCCCCTTTACGCCGCCCGCCTCAAGTCAGGGCGACTCCTTCACGAGCCCGGCTCCGTCAAGATAATCGGGCCGCAGGCGATGCGGCCTCCCGCGTTGCCGGTCGGCTGGCTGAAATCGTCCGGCCATTCATGCAGGATGATGGCGCGCCCCGCCACGCTGTACCGGCTGCCGCTGAGCGTCACGTTTGGCACGATGAGCTCCAGCGTGCCGGAACCGTCCGACCCGATCTCGATGTTGCCCAGGTCGCCGACGTGGGCGTGGCGCAGCCCATCAGCGAGCACGAACCCGTGCGGGGCGCCGTCCGGATTGTAATGGCCGCCCGCCGCCTGCCCGCCGTTGCCGCACGAGCCGGATTGGTGGATATGCAATCCATGCGTGCCGGGCGGAACCTGTTGGAGCTGGACGATGATCTGGAGCCCTTGCGGGGTGTCGGTCAGCGTGGCCGTGCCGGTGATGGCCGAGCCGTCCGCCGTCCCGCGGATCTCCGCCTGGCCGTGCTCCGCAAAGGCCGGGGCGCATCCCATCCACATCGCTACTCCCACGGTCCACCAGCGAGGTCGCATCATTGGAGACTCTCCTTCCTTTTATCTATTATCCCGCGCCGCGGCGTGCGCCGCAACAGAGAAGAGATTGCGGCACGGAGCGCTTCTCCGTATACTACACTGAACTGATGAACTGATGCCGACCCCGTCGTCACCATCCCGCCCCGTCTCCAAGCCGTCCTTTACGGCTCGCCTCCGCCGCTACTTCATCACGGGGCTGGCGACCATCTTTCCCGTCGGCGTCACCCTGTACGCGTTGTTGGTGACGTTCAATTTTGCGGACGGGCTGCTCGGCTCCGTCATCAACCGCCACCTGGCCAAGGCGTACGGGTATGAAATCCCCGGCTTGGGCCTGCTCATCACCGTGCTGCTCGTGCTGGCGGTGGGCGTCCTCTCCAGCCATTTCTTCGGCCAGTGGCTCGTCCACAGCATGGAGAAGTGGTTCAAGCGCCTGCCGCTGGTGCGTCGGATTTATCCCTCCGTCAAGCAGCTCACCGATTTTCTCTTTGCGAAGGAGTCGCGCGAGACGACGATCCGCCGCGTGGTGCTGGCGCAATATCCCCGGCTGGGCACCTATACGATGGCCTTCGTCACCGGGGAAACGACGACCAGGCTGCACGGAGCGCCCCTGACCTTGCTGACCTTGCTCCTGCCCAACCCGCCCTCGCCGTTCACCGGGCCGTTGATCTTCGTGCCGAAGGAGGATGTGATTCCGCTGGACGTGACCGTCGAGGATGCGGTGAAGTTCGTCGTCTCCGGCGGGATCGTATCTTTGCCGATTCCCGCTGATCTGCCAGGCAAAGCCATCCGGTAATGCGCCGGCGCTCCGCCTGTGCAGCGATGGCGGTGGGGGCGCTGTTCGCGGCCGCGACCGGCTGCGGCCCTCGCGAGCCGGTGGTGAAAATCGGGTTCGTGTCGCCCCTGACCGGCGACCAGGCCTCCCCCGGGCAAGATTTGTTGAAGGGCGCGCAGCTCGCCATCGCGCAGGCCCAGGCGGAGGGCCCGATCCTGCCCGGCTACCGGCTGGAGCTGGTGGCCCTGGATGATCAGCGCAGCCCGACGCAGGCGGTGGCCGCCGCGAAGAAACTGGTGTCCGACCCGGATGTGCTGGCGGTGGTCGGGCACCTCAACTCCTCCTGCACGATGCCGGCCTCGGCCATTTACCATCAGGGGCGGCTGCTGCAAATCTCGCCGGTCTCGTCCAATCCCCAGATTTCCCGCCAAGGGTTCGACACGTTTTATCGCACCTGCGCGACGGACGATTTGCAGGGCCCGGCCGCCGCGCGGTTCGCCGTGAAGGAACTGGCGGCGCGCACGGTCGTCATCCTCGATGACATGACAACCTATGGGCGGGGGCTGGCCAACGAGTTTGAAAAAGAGCTGACGGCCTTGGGCGGCCGCGTGCTGATGCACGAGGGAATTACCCAGGGTGACAAGGACTTCACGCCGCTCCTGACGAAAATCAAGTCGCTGCAGCCGGATCTGCTCTATTTCGCCGGCATGTTCCCCGAAGGCGCGCTCTTGATCCGGCAGCGGTACGACTTGGGCGTGGGCGGGCACTTCCTCGGCGGAGACGGCCTGTATGACCCGACGCTGATCCTGCTGGCCACGCCCCAAGCGGCCGACGGGATCTACGCGACCACCATCGGCGCCGATATCCGTCAGGTGCCGACGGCCCAGGAATTCGTCAAGGCGTATGAGGCCGCGTACGGGCCGGTGGGCGCCTACTCGGCCTACGCGTACGAGGCGGCGCGCTTGGTGCTGTGGGCGATCAAGACGGCCGGGCGCAAAGATCGCCAGGCCGTCTTGGCCGCCATGAAAACGCTGACCGACTATCCCGGCGTGTTCGGGCGCCAGAGCTTCGACGAGCGCGGCGACTCGCGCATCCGCGACATCGGCTTGTTCACGGTGCGGGACGGGCGATTCGTCTTCCTGAAGACCGTGTCCGTGGAGTAGGAGGTTTGCCCGTGGATTCGTGCTCAGTCCGCCACGGGTCCTGCCGCTGCGCGACCCCGCCGTCC